>NZ_CP019300.1:982967-1310623 GCF_001953955.1 Prevotella intermedia ATCC 25611 = DSM 20706 | reverse complement strand
CAAGTCGATTATTGAAGTTATGTCGCCATTTAAATGGAGAAGACTTTACGAAATTGTGCTGTTTCAAAACGTGTTGGACTACTTTGTGCGTGGCGTAAACAACTACGCAAACGACAAGAACTTGAACTTACCAGCCGAACTTATAGAGGAAATTCAGAAGAAGTTAGACCAACAAGAAGAAAGAAAGGCAACCGACAACGGTATAAACCTTAGCAACGGATTGCTAAACAAGAAGTATCACAAGATAATCCACAACGAATTGCACAGCATTGACACATCTGTTGAAACGTTAGACATTTTGAAACTCATCGTTTCCAACACTAACGCAATGCTCAATCACGGCATTAATCTTGACAGCATCATACGGTTAGGACAATATTTAAGGAAGAAAGGCGACAAGGTAGACTTCTTGAAATTGGAAGGCTGGCTGTCGTCGCTCCATTTACAGCGTATGGCACAACTCCAAGGCAGCATTCTTATTGCAGTATTTGGATTTGAAAAAGACGAAATAGACTTCGTAAAAAAGGAAGAGCCAATAGCCTACAAGCTGACGATAAAGATAATCTCAAACCTTGTTAAAGATACTGCGGGCGAATGGCACTTTAGGCAGAACTCTGCAGGTTTTGTGCAAAACAATGGCAAGATGTTGCGCAGAAACCTTCGCAGAAGCTACAAGTACATAAACTATGCCCCATTGGAAACAACCAGCAACTTTATTAACGGCTTTATCAGAGGACTCTCTGAGATAGAAGAATAATACCCTTTTGCTTTCGATGTCTATGTTTACGCATTGACAAAACTGCCCTGTACCTTTTTAATAATAAACGTTTCTTCTCGTTGCTTAAACGAGATAATTTAGTAAAGATTTTTTTCTTAAAAAGTGATAACTGCGCTTTGACATTGCGAAAGCGGCTCTTTTGCAACGCAAAACCTATGCTTTTACCGTGCAAAACAGCCGCTTTTGGAATGCAAAACAATAGATTTTGCAATGCACTGATAACAAGTAAGTTACACAATAGTTATGCTTGTGAAAAATATTTACACCCCTATCGCCTTATTCCCGTCCATAAAACAAGAAAGATTCTTTCTGTTTATGGTGTGGTCAAGCTATACTATTCTCTCCCACCGAAGCTCTGTTTCTCCAATAATGTGCTGATATTCTACTCGTAATCGTCTATTACGTTGTTCATCATATCCATCATTGGCTTTCCTGTTTTAGCTATTTCGATTAGCTTCTCCTTCCATTCATTGCCTTCAAAGAAACTATCGGGGACTTTCACCCAGCAACAATAGTCTTTCATACGAAGATATTGAGCAAACTCATAGTCGCGTGGAAAACCTTTCGGAATTGTTTTCAAAGCTGCCAAACCAAAACCTTTTTCAGAAACAGCGTCGTTCTCCCATTGTCCGTCGTTGGGATAACCGAAAGTCTTTATAAACTTTCCGTCTTCGACAATCTTACGCCATTGGTCGATATTCGCCATTATTTCGTTGCGGCACGAGGTTAGTATGTTGGTTGGCAACCAATAGGAACCCACCGCAACCAAGCAGTTGTTCGGTTCTAAATGAATGTAATAGCCACCTCGCAAAGCCTTTCGTCCCTTTGCGCAAATAAAGGCACCCAAGTGTCGTTTGTACGGACTCTTGTCGGGCGAGAAGCGTGTATCACGATAGAAACGATAGGTACAATCCTTTACTTTCAGGTGGGCTATCTCGCTATCAATTGTCGTCAAGGTTGTTATAGCTTCTTCAACGCCTGCCTCAAACTCCTTTTTTACGGCTTCATATTCAGACTTATGTTCTTGAAACCACTCTCTATTATTGTTGGCAGCTATGTTCTTTAAAAATGCCAATATTATTTTTGTATTCATTTTCGTTTACTTATTTAGTTTGCTATTATCCATATTCTTAGGGCAGAAAAACTCAAATGGGCATTTTTCGCACATCGGACGCAGGCTCTTGCAGATATATCGGCCGTGCAGGAGTATCCAATGGTGGGCTGAAGACACCTCGTTCAAAGGAATGTTACGCATCAGATAGTCTTCCACCTTACGTGGTGTGTTGGCATCGGCAGGCACCAATCCCAACCGATGACTGACACGATAGACGTGCGTGTCTACTGCCAAAGTTGGCTTTCCGAACCATACTGCCTGCAACACATTTGCGGTTTTCCTCCCTACTCCAGGCAGTTTCACCAATTCATTAGGGTCTGAAGGTATTTCGCCACCGTATGCATCTACAACCATACGTGCCATTTCAATCAAATGTTTTGCCTTTGAATTTGGGTAAGAAACGCTGCGCACAAGCTCGAAAACGTCTTCTACTTCGGCAGCAGCCATAGCTTTCGCATCGGGAAACTTGGCAAACAAAGCGGGAGTAATGGCATTTATGCGTTTGTCGGTGCATTGTGCTGAAAGCAAAGTTGCGCATAATAACTGGAAAGCCGAACCGAACATCAATTCGGTAGATACTTCGCCAACGTTCTTCCTGAAATAATCCAATATGTAGTTATAGCGTTCTTTTCTTGTCATCTTGTCGTTTATAGTTTCTTTCTAATGTGAGACAAAGGTACAAAAAGTTATTGAAAATTTGGTGTTTTGGTAAACTTAACGTACTTTTGCAGTATAAATAATAAAAACGTAGCATTATGACAACACCTATAATAGGATTGATTGCCTTACTCGTAATTGCAATAATCGGTTGGGCAATAGCAGAAGCAAAAAGCAAAGCAATAGAGTTTACACACTCTAAAGAGGAAGAAGAAGGATATGAAGAGATGCGTGAAGCATACGAACATGATGGTGGCAAGGAACTGTCTTTGAAAGACTTGCTGAAGAAAAACTATACAAGAGGCTACGAGTCTATTTAATCTTTCTTCCACTTTCCTTCAAATGTGTTTGTTGCTATTATAGCTAACAAAACACAAAGAGCCGACTCTCTTATTGAGAATCGGCTCTTTGTATTTCTGAAAGTTACAAGTTCTGTGGCGAGAAACAGCAGGTGGCTTTTCGTACTAAAGAATCTTATGTCCCTTGACTCAAGGGTTGCTTGATGTTACTTTCTCTATCAAATCGTCGGGTGAAACGAGTATTTGCTCGCCTGTATTCATATTCTTCAAAGTAACTTTGCCTTGTTCTATTTCGTTGTCGCCTGCAAGAACAACGAACGGAATGTGCTTTGCATTTGCATAAGTCATTTGTTTTTTCATCTTTGCAGTGTCGGGGAAAATCTCCGTTCTGATATTTGCCTGCCGTGCTTTCGCTACAAACGGCAACACGTAGCTTGTTTCCTTATCGCCAAAGTTGATAAACAACAACTGTGTATCGCTGATACTTTCTTTCGGATAAAGGTCTAACGTGTTGAGAACATCGTAGATACGGTCTGCACCAAAGCTGAAACCAACACCCGAGAGGTTAGGCATTCCGAATATTCCTGTAAGATTATCGTAGCGTCCGCCACCTGTAATGGAACCGATTTCAACGTCCAAAGCTTTCACTTCAAATATTGCGCCTGTATAATAGTTCAGTCCACGCGCTAAAGTCAGGTCGAGTTGTATTTCATTTTTCAGCTCTATTTGCTTCAAAACATCAAGAATGTATCTTGTTTCCTCCACTCCCTTTAGTCCTGTTTCGCTATTTGCGAGCACTTCGGCTATCGTGTCCAGCTTGTCGTCGTTGCTGCCACTTAACTGTATTATAGGTTGCAGTTTCTCTATGGAAGCCTTTGACAATCCTTCTTTTTCAAGCTCGGCATTCACCGCTTCAAGCCCAATCTTGTCGAGTTTATCGATGGCTGTTGTAATTTGGACTATCTTTTCCTGCTCGCCAATGACTTCTGCAATACCTGAAAGTATCTTGCGGTTGTTTATTTTTATCTGTACTCGGATTCCGAACTTGGTGAAAACGGTGTCGATAATCTGCATCAACTCCACTTCATTGAGCAAGGAATCTGAACCAACAATGTCGGCATCGCATTGATAAAATTCACGATAACGCCCCTTTTGTGGTCGGTCGGCACGCCAAACGGGTTGTATCTGATAGCGTTTGAAAGGCATTTGCAACTCTTCGCGGTGCATTACAACATATCGTGCAAAAGGAACGGTAAGGTCGTAGCGCAATCCTTTCTCTGAAAGCTTGGTCTGCAACTTCAACGGATTGCGTGCTAAAAGTTCCTCATCGGTAGTGCTTTTAAGGAAATCGCCTGAATTTAGAATCTTGAAAAGCAACTTGTCGCCCTCTTCTCCGTACTTTCCCATCAGGGTTTGGAGCGTTTCCATTGCAGGCGTTTCTATCTGTTGAAAACCATAAAGCGCATACACGCTCTTTATGGTATCGAATATATAATTTCGTTTTGCCATCTCATCGGGACCGAAATCGCGCGTTCCCTTTGGGATAGAAGGTTTGTTTGCCATCGTCGTTATTTTCTTATTATAGTTTGTTCTCGGTCTGGACCTATTGAGATAACACCAATTCTTGTTTCCAAGAAGTCTTCAAGGAACTTCACATAATCGCTAAATTCCTTTGGGAACTGTGCTTCGTCTGTAAGTCGTGTCATATCTGTATTCCAGCCTTTCAGTTCTTTGTAAATTGGCTTTACGTTGCTGATATCGTATGGCAGCTCGTCGGTGGTTTCGCCATTTGGCAGTTCGTAGCCAACGCAAGCCTTAATCGTGTCGAATGTGTCGAGTACATCGCTCTTCATCATAATGAGCTCTGTTACACCATTCACCATTATCGAATAGCGCAGTTGCACCAAGTCTATCCAACCGCAACGACGCTTTCTGCCAGTAACCGCACCATATTCGTGCCCTAAGTCGCACAGCTTGTCGCCTGTTTCATCGAAGAGTTCGGTTGGGAAAGGTCCTGAACCAACTCGAGTGCAGTAGGCTTTCATAATGCCAAACACGTTGCCTATCTTGTTTGGCCCTATACCCAAGCCCGTGCAAGCACCTGCTGAAATGGTGTTCGACGAAGTAACGAAAGGATAAGAGCCAAAGTCTATATCGAGCATTGTGCCTTGTGCACCCTCGCAAAGAATGCGCTTGCCTGCACGAAGTGTATGGTTTATCTCGTGTTCCGAATCGACAAAGCGGAAGTTCTTCATATATTCCACACCTTCCAACCATTGCTTTTCGGTTTCCTCAAAACCTTCAAAGTCTGTCCAACCCATTGAACTCAACAATTTAAGGTGGCGTTCCTTGTGCTTCAAATATTTATTCTCAAAGTCGTTTAGTATATCGCCCACACGCAGACCGTTTCTGCTCGTCTTGTCCGTATAGGTAGGGCCGATGCCCTTACCGGTGGTTCCCACAAGTTCCTTACCCTTTGCAGCTTCGCTTGCCTTATCCAATATTCTGTGGGTAGGCATGATAAGGTGGGCTTTCTTGGAAATGTAAAGTCGTTCGAAGAGTGGGTGTCCCGATGCAGCCAAGTCTTCTGCTTCTTTCATAAACAAGTCTGGCGCAAGCACAACTCCATTGCCAATAATGTTTGTCTTTCCACCTTGGAAGATGCCAGAGGGAATAGAGCGCAACACATACTTCTCGCCTTCAAACTCCAAAGTGTGCCCTGCATTAGGGCCTCCTTGAAAGCGTGCCACAACATCGTAGCGCGGTGTAAGCACATCGACTATCTTTCCCTTTCCTTCGTCGCCCCACTGTAATCCCAATAGGACATCAACTTTACCTGTTTCCATTAGTTTTTATCTTGTTTTTTACTTTTTTACGTTCGCGTGAGAGCTTTGCCTGACAACGTGAACAGACGCCGTATATATATAAGGAGAAGCCGTCTTTGCGAAAACGTGTAAACTTTGTTTCGGCAATAGCCTCCGTTATCGGTGTCGATTCTATCTCCGTTACAACTCCACAAACGGTACATATCTGATGTATGTGGTCGTCGTTATTGTAGCAAGCCTCGTATTTGGTTTGCCCTATAAAACGATGACGCACAACCAAGCGCAACTCTATAAAGAGACGCATTGTATTATAAAGTGTAGCGCGCGATACTCTGAAGCTCTCTTCCAGCATTTTTTCGCCCAATTCTTCGAGCGAGAAGTGCCCCTGCATACCGTAGACCGCATCGAGAATGGCAAATCTTTCCGTGGTCTTTCTGTGGTTGTTCATCTCAAGGTAGCTATCAAGTATGCCCCTAACTTTTTCTTTGACTATGTCTTTAGTCACGATTCACTGATTAAATTTCCACAAAGTTAAGGCTTTTTCTGAACAAAATCTAAATAAGGGAAATAAAAAAAAGTTAAAGATAGGGGCAAAATGGAAGAATGGAAACTTGGCGAATAGTTACCATTCAGTTTAATCCTTTAGAATAAAAAGTTTTTTCCAATCGTTATAAGATTCTTTAAAAATATTTTGTTTCCCTTATCAAGGATATGCCTCAAATTTGCTCTGTCTTTGTAAAGATAATTCCAAAGAAAAACGATAATTTCGATTTGGCATTGCGAAAGCGGCTGTTTTGCGAGGCAAAACCTACGCTTTTACCGTGCAAAACAGCCGCTTTTGGAACGCAAAACAATAGGTTTTATAAAGCATTGATAACAAGAGAGTTAAACAATAGAAGTTCTACTGAAAAATATTTACAGCTTTCTTATCTTCTTTTCTATATAATAATGAAGGTACAAAAGATAAGAAAAAGAAAATAAGTCCTTATTTATGGGAAGGGAAGATATATACGACAAACGTTTCCAAACCTATATATCTATGAGGTTTGGAAACGTGAAACAAGTGCGTGTATAGCACTAAAATAGGTGTCGATAACACGGAAAAAGAAGATAAGCAATCTGTATTAGTGCGAAATCCTATCTAATACGACTTCTAAAGCCTTATTACTTTCAACTTCTATATCAGGCAATGCACCGTGTATATTGTTTTCATCAGCACCGAAAAGCCAAAAACGTTTGAAAGAAATACTGAGTTGTAATTTGGAATGGGGCAATACATAACCCACCACATCGCCATAGGAAACATTCATTCCACCTGCTTCTTCGCCTACAAGTGTACCGATTTTAAAAGCCTTGACAGTCCAAGCGAAACTTGCTGCTGCTGAAAAAGAATGATGATTGACAAGCACCCATACTTTCCCATTGAAACGTTGCGCAGCATTTGCTTGTGGCTGTTTTTTCTTATCAATTATATAGAAGTTTACTCCTTGCTTGTAATGTCGGCGTGTCATCTTTTGCGTAATCGGTGTTACTTTTGTCCAGACCTTTTCGTACTGCGTAAATGGCGTTTTTGCAATGTATGAAAGCAAAGTATCACCTGCCATTGAAGTTCCTCCGCCATTATTGCGAATATCGATTATCAGGTTCTCAATATGGCGTGTATTCAAGTCTGCCACCATCTTACGGCATACATCTGCAAGTTCTTGCGCATTCATAAAGTGAGGAACTGTCATTAAAGCAGCTTTCTTATTGATAATGCGGTAACTCGCAAAATCATTCTGTGGTACTTCTTTCATACCACGTTTCATCTCCTTTTGTTTCTCTTCTATCGAAACGCTATGCATCTTTCGGTTAACAATTTTGCCATTCTCAATGTATTGTATGTCATATTCAGCAGCATTATACAACATATAGAACCAAGCAAGAAACCCATTGTTCACATTTGTTAGCCTAAAGAAAGTCCGTTCACCTGACGCATAAGGTAGCATTTTTTCAATCATTTCCTTGCTGCTTACTCCATTAATCGAAACTATCTTCGCTCCTTCAGGAACGCCGAACAAGGTTCCGCGTGTAGTAATCGTAGAATCGTTGGCATCAACTGAAACCATTAAAGGAAAACGTGGCATATCCTTTTCGAAAGCATCTTTGTAAGGAAAGTAAAGTGCTGTATGTCCATCGCCAACGGCAGCCACTAAGGGTGCAACATTCCGATAGAAGTCGAGCGTGGTCAGACTATCTGGGAATGCTTGCTTGATGGCAATCGCTTGTGAAAGGAATGCGGTAGGTGTACACACAGAGAACACATTGGGGTGCACCTCACACAACATATAAACCAAACTGTCTAAGTCGTCAATGGCTTGCTGTCTGCTCAGTTTCCCATTGTCTGTACTACCAGCATTCATTGTGCAAATAAATGTTTGCACGAATGTAAGAATTAAGAAAAAACGCTTCATTTCAATACTATTATTATATGTTTAAATTCAAATACGACTTTAACGCCTGTACGTGGTTTGCCAATGCCTGTATTCCTTGTGGGGTTATACGGCAAACGGTTTGGGGAACTTTGCCCTTGTAGCCTTTCTTCACCTTTATATACTTCGCCTTTTCCAACTTGTCTATCTGTACACTTATGTTGCCCGATGTAGCCTTCGTAGTGTTCTTTATGTAGGTGAAGTCGGCACTGTCGGCACTCATCAGTATCGACATAATTGCCAAACGCAATTCGTTGTTCAGCAAAGGGTCGAGGGGGAGGAAATCGTTATCTGCCATTGCTGAACTTTAAATATAAACCCGGAACTATCAGTGTGAACACGGCTGTAACAGCTACACATAGCAATTCGTTCACACCCTGATTAACAAGTGAGAAGTAAGCACATATCGCACACGCCACCGCACCAATAATGGAGATGAACAAGCGATTCATCATCAATCCTGTAACAGCAACCGACAAACCCATGAGCAGAATGATGGTTGGCGTCATCGGTATGACTTGCCTTACGGAGATTCCACCAAAAGTTATCGCACATATATTGATTGCCCACAAGACAAATACCGATATTCCGAATACGCCCCACATATAACCAATGGTACGGCTGACGATGCTGTCGGGAACAGAACGCAACTGGTTGTATTTATACTGATATACGCCACCTATCAGCGACATCAATATCCAAAGCAAATACCATCGACCACCGCCTTCTCCCTTTGGTGTGTTCGTTATGAGCAACCAAATGATGAGGGAAGTAGATAATACCAATCCGCCCCAAACAAGCAACGGCTGTGCCGAAGCCTTGGCAACATCTCTCCTACTCTGCTCTATCGTTCTCTCAATGAGTTTCAGACTCTCTGCTGCTGTTAGTTCTTTTTCTTTCATAATCATAGTTTTATATTGTTGTTTTTATTGAAATCGTTCAAGCGTTCCGCCTCGCCATTGTCGTCGCGCTTCAGCTTTCTGCCGCCTTTTCCTTTGCCAAAGTTGTAAGTAAGCGTAAGTTGAATGTTCCTACTGTTGCTTCCTTGCATCGTATCGTAGAAGTTGGAGTAACGGCTGTGCGCTTCAATGAATCCGTACTGTTTGTTGAATACATTCTTCACCGCCAACGAAAGATTTACTCTTGGCTTGAAAGCTTTCGACAACAGTAGGTCTACACGCTGATAAGACCTAATCATGGAGTTGCCCGAATGCAAGCGCGAAGTGGCGTTTAACGATACTTCCACATTGAAATTGTGCGGCAGTCGGAAAGTTGCCTTCGTGTTGTTCATATATAGGAAATGTCCTTTTATGCTTTCGCCCTTCGTTATCTGAATGGTTTGATAGCACAGAAGCGTATTGAAGTTTATGTTGAACCAATAGCAAGGCTGGAAAGGTAAGCTAAGATAAGCGTACCAATGGTTTTCCTGATGGTGGTTGATGTAAGTAACATAACTGTCCATAGGGTTGTCTGGTGTTTCAAAAGAGAACTCTCTAATCAGGTCGCTGTGCATATCAACACCCAACGTCAGCGAATACACATTGTTGTAAACGAGCGTCGAACGAAGGCTGTTTACGTATTCAGGGCGCAAGGCAATATTGCCTATCGTATAAGTAAACAACGATGTCTGCGTCTTCGTAGGGTTTTGCTGACTGAACAATGGGCGGGCTATCTTTCGAGAATACGATGCGATAACTTTCCATTTGCCGTACTCGTCTATGTCATAGCCCATCGAAACGAAAGGGAACAAGTCGCTGTAATTTCGCTTTATGTTCGTAGGAAGCTCTTTGGTGGCTACATATTCATATCGCAGTCCCACTTCGTAATTCAGTTTCTTGTAAGCAGCTGTAAACTGTGCATAGCCTGCAAATATGCGTTCTTTCTGCTCAAAAGCGGCATTGCTGTTGCCGCTCTGGTCTGACGAAACGCCGCCATACAGCGTATTGTTGTCTGCCGATATGGCATTGTGTTTCACTCCAAACAACAGATTGCTGTTCTTTGTAAACTGTTTGAACACCGATAAATCCATTGCCAATACCTTATATATAGATGCCGTGTTGCTCGAATCGCACTTGTTTTCAAACAGATTTACATTATCGCCACGCAATCGTCTGACATCATACGAAGTAGAAAACTTCACTTTTGAGCCTTCATCATCTACCTTATATGAAATATCTGCCTGCAGAGAATGCAAATGATTTCGTAGCTTTTGCGTGTAAGTACTCAATACATCGTGCATATTTATCTCTGGTGTCTGCATAGATGTGCGGTCGTTGGTTGTTCTTTTCAAACGGTTCAGCGTGAACGCATACTCTGTTCCGATATTCCAACGAGTGCTTAAATCGGCAAATCCGCCTACTCTCCAATAATAGTCTCTCGCTGGAATACGATTGTTACTCATAGAATTATAATCGTATGAAGGTAGGTTGAAAACTCGCTTTATGCGCCCTTCGCCATTATTCTTGGCAGTAATGGGGTTGGAAAACGAAGCATACAGGTTTACGTTGTTCCATCTTGAAAACACCGAAACGGCTGCAGTATTGCGGAAAAATGTGTTGGCAACGTTCAAACGGTTTTCTATTGAGCCATTCACTCCGTTATCTTTCTGCTTCCGAAGAACAATATTAATCACTCCGCCCTGCACGTTGGCATCTTGCGAAGCATCGGCAACCGTCTGGACTTCCACCTTGCTGACATCAGAAGAACGCAGACTTTGCAAGTAGCTTATCAATGCTGCGCCTTCCATTCGTACCTCGTGCCCATTGAAAAGGACTTTCACTTTCCCTCTTCCGTCTATGCTAATACCACTCTCGGTTACTGCCACGTGAGGAACAGATGCCAACACTTCGTCCATTGTTTTGTTTTCGTCTTCACGCATTTGCACGATTATCTTGTTGCCTTTATTCATTGTTCTGCTTGCAACAACAGTAACTTCCTGCAGCAAATGCTGCTTCGATACATTAACAGTATCAGCGAACGACACAAACACAGAGAGCATAATATTCAAAAATAGCATAGCCGTTTCATTCTTTTATTAAATGTTTTCAAACATCTTTCTTTCAAGATACCCTTTCAGTGGTTTTATTGAAGATAGGTAACTTTTGCAGTAAGCACGCCTTTCTTCAAATCTTTTTCAGTGAAAACCTGCAGTATAAACCCTTCCGTTGGGCGGCCGTACTCGTCCCTATCCAACTGTTTATTTCCATTCGCATCAATAAAAGCACTTACTTTAAACTTACTCCACTCGGGCATTTCAAGTGCTATTTCCATCTTGTGCCCACTCACTGCTTGCATCAACATTACAGGTTTAGCAGCATTATCGGTCGCATCTAAAGTCTCTACCATTATTAAAAGCGTCCCTTCTGTTTCTCTAATCCCGTTAATGGATAACGTTACGGTTTTACCGCTACACAATGCGCATACGGCAAAAGTAATAATAGATAATAGTAATCGTCTCATAATTGGTTTCCTTTAATTTATTAATTACACTGCAAATATAATGTAGTTTATAATATAAACCAAATATAATAACTGATTACAAGAGTGTTATAACTTTATTTAACACACATAAACGACAAGAGGACACACCATTTAAACGGTGTATCCTCTTGTTGTTTATGTTGTTTCTGACTACTTCTGAAGATTAGTAGTCAAGCTGTTACCTTACCAAATACTATATATTAAATAAGGTATTGGTTTGATATACTTTCGTTGTTCACAACGCGACGGATTGTTTCTGCAAACATATCGGCAACCGAAATCTGCTTAACCTTTGAACATCTGTCGGTGTATGGAATAGAATCGGTAAATACAATCTCTTCTATTGCAGATGCTTCTACACGTTCGTTGGCAGGTCCGCTCATCACGCAGTGCGATGCACAAGCACGTACACTCTTCGCTCCCGCTTCCTTCATAATATCAGCAGCCTTCGTCATAGTGCCTGCGGTGTCTACCATATCGTCTACAATAACAACGTTCTTGTCCTTTACATCACCGATAATCTGCATTGTTGCAACCTCATTGGCACGTGCACGTGTTTTGTTGCAAAGCACCAACGGACAGCCAAGATACTTTGCGTATGTGTTTGCACGCTTAGAACCACCAACATCAGGACTGGCTATTACCATATCTTTCAAACGTAGGCTCTGTAAATATGGAAGCAACACACCGCTTGCATAGAGGTGATCCACAGGCACATCGAAGAATCCTTGAATCTGGTCTGCGTGTAAATCCATTGTAATAAGACGGTCAATACCTGCTACACTGAGCAAGTCGGCAACCAATTTTGCACCAATGCTCACACGTGGTCTGTCTTTTCTGTCCTGACGCGCCCAACCAAAATAAGGAATAACGGCAATGATGTTGCGGGCAGATGCACGCTTTGCTGCATCAATCATCAAGAGCAGCTCCATTAGATTGTCAGAGTTAGGGAATGTACTTTGCACAAGATATACGTCTTTTCCACGAATACTTTGCTCGTAAGAAACTACAAACTCTCCATCAGAGAAGCGTGTCATTAACGAATTGCCTAAAGGACAACCCAAACTTGCACAAATTTTTTCTGCCAAGTATCTCGTCTTTGTTCCCGAGAATACTAAAAAAGAGTTTTCTTCACTCATTTCTATTAGTTGTTAAATGTAGGTGTTATGTTGATTATTCTATTGCTTGTTGAAGTTTCTGAAAGTACTTTATGATACCTTTAAAATCGATGTCGGCATGCAAATCGAACTGATTCCAAAACTCTTCGCCTACAACGATGCCTCCAAATCCATATTGCTTTATATCTGGAAGCCGTTCCAAAGTTATTCCTCCCATAGCATAAACACGTTTCCCAAGCAGTCCTTGGTCTTTCAGTTCGTTCAGTTCCAAATCGGAAAACGTATGTTCTTCGTCGAAATTATTACGCCCGCTGTTATATATATTGGCTAAAAATACGTAGTCAGAATTTCTCCGCATTTCTTTCAGCAACATAGAATTTCTGCACGTTCTTCCTATTTGTCCTTTGTATCCGATAGGTGGAACAGCGTTTTCGGTATCGAGATGAATACCTGTCAACGATTTTTCGGCTTTTAGGTGATAATGCTGATGAACAGTGATGTACCTATGATAGGTGTTTGGAATAAGCGATAGCAACCGCTCTAAATAGAGGGTAGATTTCTCGGTCTTCGAGATATGGAGATTGTCAAGTCCTTCCTCGAAGAGTGCAGTCAATATTTTATCTTCTTCCACAAAATATGTGGATTTAGTCATAACGACCAGTTTCATACCCAGTAATTTGTTGCAAAGGTAGATATTATTTCCGAGTTTTACAAACTTTTCTGTATATTTGCAAAATGAAAATAAACACAATAACATTTGAAGAGTTGCATCGCCCCGTCTATGTATTAGAAGAAGCGAAGTTGCGCAACAACCTGTCGCTTATATCGTCCATAGCAAAAGAGGCTGATATTGAAATCATCTTGGCTTTCAAAGCCTATGCCCTTTGGAAGACATTCCCTATTTTCCGCGAATATATTAACGCCACAACAGCATCGTCGCTTTACGAAGCCAAGCTGGGCTACAACGAGTTTGGCGCACCTACACATACCTTTTCGCCTGCTTATACCGATTACGAAATAGACGAAATAGCACAATGCTCATCGCATTTGGTGTTCAATTCGCTCTCGCAGTTCAATCAGTTTCACCTACGAGCAAAGCAAGCCAACAGCAACATAAGTATTGGATTGCGTGTCAATCCAGAATATTCTGAAGTAGAAACATTACTTTACAACCCCTGCGCAGCGGGCACCCGCTTCGGTGTATCAGCCGACAAGCTACCCCCACAGCTACCTGCCGACATTGAAGGTTTCCACATTCACTGCCACTGCGAAAATGGTAGCGACGTCTTCGAACGTACACTGCAACATATTGAGGACAAGTTTTCGCAATGGTTCGAACAGATTAAATGGATAAATTTCGGTGGCGGACACCTTATGACACGTAAGGATTACGACATAAAACGATTAATCAGCATACTGAAAAAGTTCAAAACAAAGTATCCACATCTTAAAGTAATATTAGAACCAGGCAGTGCATTTACTTGGCAAACAGGCCCTCTTGTATCGCAAGTTGTAGACATTGTAGAAGACAAAGGGATAAGCACTGCCATCTTAAACGTCAGTTTTACTTGCCACATGCCCGACTGTTTGGAAATGCCCTACTACCCCGATGTGCGTACAGCCAAGCACGTTGAAGACAACGAACAGCACGCAAAGAACGTTTATCGTCTGGGAGGAAACAGCTGCCTGAGCGGCGATTGGTTGGGATATTGGAAGTTTGACCACGAGTTGCAGATAGGCGAAAACATTGTTTTTGAAGATATGCTGCACTACACAACCGTTAAAACCAATATGTTCAACGGCATCACCCACCCCGACATTGCTTTACTGAAACAAGACGGAGAGTTGGAAACACTGCGCAACTTTACTTACAACGACTATAAGCAACGTATGGATTAAGGCGAAGTAAATGCTATTTTCTTATAAAAACATCTGCCAAAATATTGATTTTAAACGCTATGGCATATATTTTGCTTTCATATAATGAAGAAAACATAAAGCAGGAGGAAGTAAAAATGGCATTTATAGATTATTATAAGATATTAGGGGTAAAGAAAGACATACCACAAAAAGATGTCCGCGCAGCCTATCGCAAGCGCGCAAAGCAATTTCACCCCGACCTTCACCCTAACGATGCAAAGGCAAAAGCAAAGTTTCAGGCATTGTCTGAGGCTTACGAAGTAATTGGCGACCCCGAAAAGCGTGCCAAATACGACAAGTATGGCGAACAGTGGCGCAATGCCGAAGCCTACGAAGGTTTTGGTGGTGGTTGGCAAAATAGTGGCAACTACAATACAGCCTTCGAGGGTTTCGACTTCGGCAGAATGGGTGGCGGCTTCAGCAGTTTCTTCCAAGACTTGTTCGGAGGTGGTTCGAGAGGTGGCTTCAGAAAACAGACAAGCTATGGCAGAACCGCTCCACAATCTCAAGAAGTAGAGGTCAGCATCGACCTATACACGGCTTTGCTCGGTGGCGAGATTGTCGTTATGCTTCCACAAGGCAAGAAAGTGAAGCTGAAAGTAAAGCCTTACACGCAGAACGGCACAAAGGTTAGGATAAAAAGCAAAGACAATTCGGGCGATACAATATTGAAATACAATGTAAAGCTCCCTACTGTCTTGACCGAAAACCAAAAGGAGCATCTCCTACAAATGCGCAACAATGCATAATGAACTATCGCCGTAGGATAACTGCCAAAGCACAACTATTATCTTAGCAATACAAGCGAAAAAGGGAGAAAAAGTGTAAATATTTTTTATAGCCACAACCATTGCATAACTACTTCGTTATCAATGCTTTGCAAAACCTATTGTTTTGCAATCCAAAAGTGGCTCTTTTACCAACCAAAAGCGGCTGTTTTGCATCGCAAAACAGCCGCTTTCGCAACGTCAAAACGCAGTTACCACTTTTTAACGGATTTATCTTTACAAAACCGAAGTGAAAATCTGTCGTCCAACTATCTGTATATTGTAAGTGCAGACTATGTTATACTGACAGCAAGTAGACTACCCAAAACGTTTATATACTAAAAACGTTTAAAAGCCAAAGTGCTACAAGTAGTATCAAAACACCAAATACCAATTTCAGAACACAGCTCGTAACCTTCTTTACAACGATTACGCCAACTATAAAAAGAAGAATTATGCCTAAATAGCTTCCTATATTTTCCATTTACTTAGTCCTTTCCAAAAATACGTTTAAAGCCTGTTGGGATTTGTGTACTAAACTCCATAGGCTGATGTGTTACGGGGTGATAAAAACAAAGAATGTAAGCGTGCAGACACAAACGCTTCAGAGGGTCGTCGCCATTGCCATATTTTGTATCGCCACATACAGGGTGGTTTATATCAGCAGCGTGTACACGTATCTGATTTTTGCGCCCTGTTTCCAACTTAAACTCTACCAACGAATGTGTATCGGTGGTTCTTAAAACGTGGAAATGCGTAACAGCGTATTTGCCACCATTGTCTACGGGCGAACTGTATGTAACGTACAGTTTGTTTTCCTTCAACCAATTGGCTACCGTTCCGCCTTCCTCTTCTATTCTTCCGCTAAGCACAGCGATGTAACGCCTGTCGTAAACACTATGATGCCATTCGTGTTCGAGCTGCTGGCGGGTTTCCATATCTTTTGCATAAATCAGCAAACCCGATGTCTCACGGTCGAGACGGTGAACCACGTGTGCAGTGCACTTCTGTCGAGAACGTTTGAAATAGTCGTCGAGTATTGTCTTTACATTCAGAGAAGACTGTCCGACACCCATCGAAAGAATGCCGTGGCTTTTCTCTACCACCACCAAATATCTGTCTTCGTAAACTAATTTTACGTACTTACTTTGAAATTGGTCGTTCTTTTTGCTTGTGCTGACAGATACTTTATCGCCTTTATGCAAAGCAAAATCGAATTGTGTTACGGTTCTGTTATTGACTTTAATACCACGATTTTGAAGTGTTGCCTTTGTTTTCGACTTGCTTTGCTTTACGTTTTCCAACAACCACTCCAACAACGGAGCATCGTCTTGCACGTTCATCTGAACGTACTTTTCCTTTTTCTTATATGAATTATCTTTCCTCATTCTGCCGCAAAGGTACAATGTTTCCTGTTTTAAACAATGAATAGTAACTACCGAAGGCGTTAATGATTATTAATATAATGTAGAAAAACAATCGTAAACAACGCTTAGACTTACAGTAGTTTTCTTATTTTACCTCTATTTTCCTTATCACTTTACACGGATTTCCAACAGCAACAACATTATCGGGAATATCCTTTGTTACCACCGAACCTGCACCAATGGTTACGTTGTTGCCAATGGTAACGCCGGGAAGAACCACTACATTGCCACCAATCCAAACATTATTGCCAACCTTTATGGGGTACGCATATTGTATTTCTGCATTTCTTTCCTGTGGGTCGATGGCGTGCCCAACGGTATAGAAGGAACAGTTCGGAGCAATATAAACATTGTCGCCAAACGTTACCTTCGCTTCGTCCAATATAACAAGGTTCGTATTGGCAAAGAACTTCTCGCCTATTTCTATATTGAAGCCATAGTCGCAAAAGAAAGGCTGGATTATTCTAAACCAACTTCCGGTCTTGCCCAATAACTTTCTCAACCGTTCGGTGCGTTCCTCACGCTTGGAAGGAGAGAGATGATTTAAGTAAAAACACTCTTCCTCGCACTCGCTCAGTCCTTTCAACACTTCTGGGTCTAAGCCGTAATAAGGCAGCCCTTGCTCTTGTTTCTCTTTTTCCGTCATATACTTCTGCTGTTGTCAATGGTTCTTTGGAATGCCAATCGTGGGTCTCCGTTCTCCAAATATATTATGCCACAATAGGTAAAACCTAATTTCTTCAATGCATTGCGCATAATAACATTCTCTTCGTGGGTGTCTATTCTGATGTTCTCAACCTTTTGAAAGCAATATTCCATCACCGCCGAAAGAACGCCGTGAACGTTTGGAACAGATGCAATGCGGTGAATGGTACCATAGGGTTCGTTGTTCAGCCACCCTTCTCCTTCTATTTTAAGGTAAGTTGGGTCTGTGCCTTGAATGAAAGCAAAGGTTGCAATGGGCGAGCCATCGTCTGACAGGACAAGATAACTGTCTCCTTTTTCTATATCCGTCTTTATTTGTTCGTCAGAAGGGTGCGTACTTCCCCATTGATGAGAGTTGCCCGATGCTATCATTTTTTCTCTGCCATACTGTATTATTGACAAGACAATCGGCAAATCTGATAACAGTGCTTTCCTTATCATTCCCATACTTTCTGCCTTTTCAATCGATAAAACGCTTGGTTATTTCGCCATAACTGTCGATACGCCTGTCGCGAAGGAAAGGCCACCAACGACGCACATTCTCGCTTCGTTCAAGGTCTATATTTACGATGATGCTTTCTTCGTCGTCTGTACAAGCCCGATAGTGAAGCTCTCCTTGCGGGCCTGCTACAAAGCTACTGCCCCAAAACTGTATTCCGTTCGTTTGTTGGCTTGGGTCTGGCTCATACCCTACCCGATTTACAGCAACTACTGGTAAACCGTTTGCCACAGCGTGTCCACGCATCACTGTTGTCCAAGCCTCGCGCTGACGTTCCTGTTCCTCCTCGCTATCGCTGCTTTCGTAGCCGATTGCGGTAGGATAAATCAAGATTTCAGCACCTTGTAAAGCCATTAACCTTGCTGCTTCGGGATACCATTGGTCCCAGCAAACCAGTACGCCCAAGCGTCCAACGCTCGTATTGATAGGTTTAAAGCCTATATCGCCTGGCGTAAAGTAGAACTTTTCGTAATAGGCTGGGTCGTCAGGAATATGCATCTTCCTGTATTTTCCTGCTATTGTGCCATCTTTTTCAAATACCACTGCGGTGTTGTGGTACAATCCTGCCGCACGTTTCTCGAACAATGAGGTTACAAGCACTACTCCACATTCTTTTGCCAACGCACCATAGATTTCCGTTGATGGACCGGGAATAGGCTCGGCAAGATTGAAGTTGTCTACATCTTCTACCTGACAGAAGTAGAGCGAGTTGTGCAATTCCTGTAAAACAACAAGTTCTGCACCACGATTTGCCAAATCCTTGATACCTTCGATAAGGTTTTCTATATTCTTTTGTATGTCAGCTGTATTGTGTAGCTGAAGCATTCCTATTTTCAATTCTCTCATAATATCTAACGCTTTTGATTTTAAAACAATGTAGAAAGTAAGTTTATTTCTTTATAAAACACCTTCGGGGAACTGCATCGTGATACAATGAATGGAACCGTGTTGGCGTATAATGGTTTGCGAATCGACTCCGATAACATCATAATCGGGGAAAGCTTCCTGTATGATGTCTAAAGCCTGTTTGTCGTTCTCGGGCTGATTGTAAGTCGGAACAATTACTGCGCCGTTAAGAATCAGGAAATTCGCATAAGTTGCAGGCAATCTTTCGCCCTCGTCGTAAATAGCTTCGGGCAGAGGTAACTTGTAAAGACGGTAAGGTTTTCCTTCCAAGGTTCTCAACGATTGTACTTGTTGGTCGAGTGCTTTGAGGTCGTTGTAGTGTATGTCATCAACATCGTCGGTGCCAATATAGAGCAATGTATCGTTGGGCGCACAACGGAATATGGTATCTATGTGCCCATCGGTATCGTCGCCTTGCAATTCTCCGTGTTCAATCCAGACAACACGGTGCATATCGGGAAAGATTTCAAGCAAACGCCTTTCAATATCGTCCTGTGCCAAAGGTTGGTTTCTGTGGGGTGCATTCAGACACAAGGTTGTAGTAAACAAGGTGTGCTTGCCATCGCTTTCTATTGAACCTCCCTCCAAAACAAAGTCTTTATGGTTTTCCAACACTCCGTTGAAGGTTTCCATAAAGTAAAGTTGCCTGTTAATACAGTTGTCTTTATCCGACTTAAACTTTTCTCCCCAACCATTAAAACAGAAATCCAACAGATGAGGAGCCATGCTCGTCTTCAGGTTTTCTGCCACGGGAAGCAATGTTATGGGTGCAACGTCTCTTGCCCACGTGTCGTTATTGCTGCATTGGCGAAAGATTATTCGCTGGAATTGCTCTGCTTTCAGATGCCTTGCAAGCAGTTCCTTCACATCTTCTATGTATTGTGCCACTACCAACAGCTTCTCGTACCGTGTTATAACATCAGCGAGTTCAAGATAAGTTGTTGTTATTTCCTCCAGATAGGATTGCCAATCTGTTTCTTTATGTGGCCAAATCAACATAATGCCACTTTGTTTTTCCCACTCTGCAGGAAGTCTGAAAGTATATTTATTCACTCTGTTCACCTTATGTTGTCTAAATAAGTTATACACAAACGAACAATTGCTTTTTGGTTCGTTTACTGCAAAGATACAACAACATAAAATCGTGAACAAGTTTTTTATATACTTTTATTCACCCGAATAGCTTTTTTATATTATTTTCGCCCTATAAGATTAACCATAAACACCTGATTTTCAACTACAAATTTGCAAAAGCATTTTACTTTCACAGCTTTTGAAATACCGTTCCTACACCTTCCTAAAACCCATCAAATAAAAACCTATATACTTTTTGCATAAAAAATATATACTTTCTTGCAAAAAAGTATATACCTTTTCGACAAAAAGTATATACTTTTCAATTAAAACCTATATACTTTTTTAGTAGAACGTAGTTACGTTTCCAAAATCTTAGCGAAAAAACCTACCAAAAGGCACTTTTATCCCCCTTATTTAGACATAAAATACGGTTTGTTTTTAGTATTTCAATTTTTATGCTTAACTTTACAACTGAATTATTATATTAATCGCATAAGCAGAATGGAAAAACATTTAACTGTCTATAAAGCATCAGCAGGGTCAGGAAAAACATTTACCCTTGCCGTTGAATACATTTCATTACTTGTAAAAGACCCTGAGAATTACCGACAAATCCTTGCGGTAACTTTCACGAATAAGGCTACACAAGAAATGAAAATACGAATACTTTCGCAGCTTTATGGCATTGCAAACGGATTGGAATCATCTGCACAATACTTTGAAAAGGTTAGAGAAAAGACGGGAATGCCCGATGTCGTGATTAGAAACAATGCACGTTTTGCACTGACACTGCTTATACACAAGTACAACAACTTCAGAATTCAAACGATTGATGCCTTCTTTCAGCAGGTACTGCGCAATCTTGCGCACGAATTAGGACAAACTGCCAACCTGAGAATAGACCTTGACAACGAACAGATAGAAGGAAAGGCAGTAGACCAAATGATAGAAAGCCTTGAACAAGGACAGCCCGTGTTGCAATGGATTAGCAGTTACATCAACAATAGCATTGAGGACAATATGGGTTGGAACATCATCGGCAAGATAAAAAGATTTGGTCTGAACATATTCAAAGACTTCTACAAAGCGCACGAAGCCGAATTGAAAGTGTTGCTGAGCGATACCGAAGACTTCGGAAAATATGAAAAGGAACTGCGAAACCGCAGAAATGCCATTAAAAACGAGTTCAACGAAATTGCAAAAGACATTCTGAACAGCCTCAGAAATGCCAACGAAGACATACCTGCCAACTTTGCACGCGGACTTTATTCCTATATCGAAGCCTGCGCGACGGCATCGCTTTCCAACGAAGCACTTAAAGCTGCCGTGGAAAAAGCAATGGAAAATCCCGACAAATGGGCAAGCAGCAAGTGCGAAAAGGCCGACAAGGAAATAATAAAAGCACTTGCAGCAAGTTCGCTTTGCAACAAGCTGAAGGAGTTGGTAGAATATAACGATGAGCATTGGAATGAGTTCCAGTCTATCCGATTAACCTTGTCGCACCTGTCGCAACTACGCTTATTGCACGCCATTGCAGATGCGGTAGACAACTTGAACAAGGATTCAAACAGGTTTATGCTCAGCAACACACAGACGTTGCTCAAGGAATTAATCTCCGACAGCGACACTCCCTTTATCTTTGAAAAGATTGGTGCGCGCCTTAAACATATTATGATAGACGAGTTTCAAGACACAAGTACTATCCAATGGAAAAACTTTCTGGCACTGCTGAACAACTGTATGGCGCAAGAACTATCGCAAAATCTTATCGTCGGCGACATCAAACAGAGCATATACAGATGGCGACAGGGCGATTGGCGCATATTGAACGATATAGAAAACGAATTTCCAAATCAAAAAATCGACTTGCAAACACTTGATTACAATTACAGGTCGGAAAAGCGAATTATCGACTTCAACAACGCATTTTGGAAAGAATGTGTCAATGATACAGCAGAAGAACTGGAGCAAAGCAAGATAGAAAAGGCTGAAATCGTGCGGAAAGCATACGAAGACGTAGCACAGAAAACGCATAAAATAAAAGATTCAGGCTATGTAAAAATAGACCTGCTACCAAGCAAGGATTACAGAGAAGGCATCTTGAACCAACTTGTAGAAACCATTCGTGAATTATTCGACAAAGGATATTCGGGCAAGAAACAGAGCAAAATAGCCATTCTTATTCGTTCAAACAACGTCATTCAAGACATTGTCAATCGTCTTTTGGAAGCATTTGGCAGCGAAGTAAACATCGTTTCCGACGAGGCTTTCCGCTTGGACGCATCGTTGGCAGTGAATGTTATCATCAGCGCATTGCACCTTCTCACCCACCCCGAAGACAATCTTACGCGTGGAAAGTTGGTAAAACTCTACAACCAAGAAGTGCAGAAAAAGCCTATAAACGATACCGACCTATTGGTTTCGTTGCCAACCCACGACGATACTGACACTGAAATAACCGACAAGAAAGAAAGGCGCAGATTAGCTTACGAACAACAAGTAGAGAAGTTAAACAGCGCATTACCGAAGGAATATGTTGAAAACAGAGAACTTCTTTTAGGAATGCCCATTATCGATTTGGTAGACAAACTCTTTATGCTATTCAACCTTGACCAATTAGAAGGACAGAGCTCGTATATCTGCACCCTGTACGACACACTGAACGACTACTTGCAAGACCATACTGCCGACATCGACGACTTTATTAAAGAATGGGAAAATACACTGTCGTCCAAGACCATTCAGAGCGACGAGATAGAAGGAATACGCATTATGACCATTCACAAAAGCAAGGGATTGGAGTTTGAGAATATCATTATTCCGTTCTGCGATTGGCAATTGGAGAAGTCATACACACTTTGGTGCGAAACGGCAAATAAACCAAAACCTTTCAATAAACTACCGTTGCTGCCGATAGACTTTACTAAAACAGGATTGCTCGGTACGATATTTGAGGACGATTATAAAGAAGAGCATTTCCAGAATACCATCGACAATATGAATATGCTTTACGTTGCCTTCACCCGTGCATCGAAAAACTTATTCATTTCAGGTAGCAGAATGGGCGAAACGGCACTCAAAGACAGAAAGAACAATGCACCGTCAAAAAATCGTTCACAAGCGATTGAAGTCGTTTTGGAAAGAATAAGCGAACTGTTAGAGGGCAGTTCATTAGACTTCCCCGACGATGTAAAGAGCCCTATCCATTTTGAATACGGTACTTTAGATAATGCAACGGAAACCGAAGAAAAGCAAAAGGGAGACAATCCATTCCTCGTTATGCCCGAAAAGCATATTGTAAACATTGCCACATACCCACAGGCTGCAAACTTCCGACAAAGTAATAAGAGTAGAGAGTTTATAAAAGGAGAAGACATAGACCCAACAGACAAGATGCGTTACATTAAGATTGGAAATGTTCTGCACCAACTATTCTCTACCATTTACACAACGGCAGACATACCCTTGAAGTTGAATGAATTAGAACAAGAGGGCATTATATACAACGACGAAATCACTTCGGCACAGCTACGCACAAAGATTGAAGATGCAATAAAGAACGAACAGGTGCAGGAATGGTTCTCCGATAAGTGGAAACTCTATAACGAATGCACCATTTTAGAATATGATTCAGACACGGACGAAATGCGAGAACATCGTCCCGACCGTGTTATGACGAATGGAGAAGAAATAATAGTGGTCGATTTTAAGTTTGGAAAAGAACGCGAGGAATACAAACAACAAGTGCAACGCTATATGGAAATACTGAAGCAAATGGGCAGCAATAATGTTTCAGGATACTTGTGGTATGTTATTACCAACACCATTGTTAAAGTAAATGTTTAATGTAAATGCTTGATGATATGAAGACTTTCCTGCAAGAAGTAGCAAAAGATTTAATCGCAAAATACGGCAACGACTTAGCACATATAGCCATTGTCTTTCCAAACAAGAGAGCTTCCTTATTCCTTAATCAAGAGTTGGCAAAGCTTTCCGACGGCCCTATTTGGAGTCCGTCTTACATCACTATCTCCGAACTATTCCGCCAACAGTCCAACCTTACCGTAGCCGACTCAATAAAAAGTCTTTGTGTTCTCCATAAAGCATACATAGAAAAGACGGGCAGAAACGAAACTCTCGACGAGTTCTACGGCTGGGGGCAGTTGCTTTTAGCTGATTTCGACGACATAGACAAGAATATGGCAGACGCCGAAAAGGTGTTCCGCAACATTCGCGATTTGCACGAATTAGACTCGATAGACTATCTCACTGAAACACAGAAAGCTGAACTAAGTCGATTTTTTGCCAACTTCACAGGCGATTCGAGCGTACTGAAAGAGCGCTTTCTCAATCTATGGAGCAAACTTTACGATGTCTATTCCGACTTCAAGGCAAAACTGCAAGCTGAAGAACTCGCCTACGAAGGTATGCTCTATCGCGATGTTATAGAGCGCAACAACATTCCCAATCGGTACGATACCTACGTTTTTGTGGGCTTCAATGTCTTGCAAGCGGTGGAACAAAAACTCTTCTCGGCATTGAAGAAGGAAGGCAAAGCACGCTTCTATTGGGACTACGACCACTATTATATGAAGGCAACCAACGAAGCTGGTGTCTATATTAATAAATGGTTCGACAAGTTTCCCAACGAATTTGATGCTGAAAACGAACTCTACAATTGTTTTGAACAAGAAAAGGAAGTGCGTTATATTTCAGCACCCACCGAGAATTTGCAGGCTCGTTACATATCAGAATGGCTGCTCGAAAACAACCGTTATCAAGCAGGGAAGCGTACAGCAGTGGTTATGTGCAACGAAGCGTTGCTGCAAACCGTTATCCACTGCATACCAACAGAGGTCGATTTGCTGAACGTTACAACAGGTTACCCACTTTCGCAAACACCTATCACCTCTATGGTTTGGCAACTTATAGCACTGCAAACAGAGGGCTATTCTGCGCAAGAAGGTGCTTACCGCTTGCAACATCTGTCCCACGTGTTGCGCCACCCCTACGGAAAATACCTCAACATAGATGCTGCCAACCTGCTTGCAGAGCTAAAAGCGGAGAAGCAATATTATATAAAGGTGGAACGCACACGCCTACAACACATAAGTACACCTGTAACAGCATTGGTGGCGTGGCTGTCTAATATGGTCAGAACAATTGCAACCAACGGTGCAGAAAGCGACGACCAGCTGTTCCAAGAATCTACTTTCCGTATGTATACACTCTTGAACAAACTCTTGGAACTGGTGAAAGATGGCGACTTAATAGCCGATTTCGTTATCTTCCGCCGTTTGTTCAGTCAGCTTATCGCCTCAACAAGCATTCCTTTCCACGGCGAACCAGCTCGCGGAGTGCAGATAATGGGTGTGTTGGAAACACGCAATCTCGACTTCGACAATGTATTGCTGCTTTCTTGCAACGAGGGTAATATGCCCAAAGGTGTAAACGATGTATCGTTTATTCCGCACTTTGTAAGGAAGGCTTACGGTCTTACCACCATCGACAACAAGGTCGCTATCTTCAGTTATTACTTCCATCGACTGTTGCAACGCGCCAAACACATTACACTGCTCTACAACAATTCTACCCAAGGAACGAAGACTGGCGAAATGAGCCGCTTTATGTTGCAACTGCTGGTAGAGAGCAAACTCAACATTAAACAGTGGGCACTGCAAGCTGGACAAGAGCCAATGCAGCTGACAACACCGATAATTATCAAGGACGAAGTAGTGCAAAACAAACTCAATCGCATTTCTTACTTCTCGCCAACAGCCATCAATACCTACCAAAGTTGCCAACTTAAGTTCTATTATAAATATGTGGCTGAACTGATGGAAAGCGACGACAACGACGAAGATGATGTAGACGGACGTGTATTTGGAAACATTTTCCACTGCGCAGCACAACTGATGTACGAGCGGCTTTTGCCTCGTGAGGTCATAACACGTGAGAATATCGAGTATGTTTTAAAGACTGGAAAATCGGCACAATCGCCCACAACAGGCAATGCGAACGCTACAATGAGCGACATTGTGAGCGAGGCTTTCGCCCGCGAACTATTCCTTCAGAAACCTGGCAGTACCAAACACCCGAAGCTGAACGGACTCCAACTCATCAACCAAGAAGTGATAGAGAGGTTTCTTCGCCAACTTCTTCGCATCGATGCACACACTGCCCCGCTACGTGTAATACGCCACGAGTTCGATGTTTACAAAACTATAACGATTGATGTAAACGGCAAGAAGAAAGCCATTTCGGTGGGAGGACGCATCGACCGTTTAGACGAAGTAAAGTTAGGCACAGCGCAAGAACAGCTCCGTGTAGTCGATTACAAGACGGGCAACAAAGTTGCAAAACAGCTTAAAGACATAGAAGCCATATTCGATTCGAAGAAAATATTGACCGACAAGAGCGATTACATCTTCCAAGCGGTACTGTACAGCATTATCGAACAGACCGAAGATGCAGACAACAACCCTAACCACAAACCCGTTAGTCCTGCTCTGCTCTTCATTCAACACGCCAATGCTGACGACTATTCGCCTATACTGACCTTAGGCGGAAAGCCTATTACGAATGCTATAGTATACGCAGAGGATTTCGATAACTTCTTGAAAAACAAATTGGAAGAGATATTTGTGAAAGAAACATTTGAACCAACAGCCGACTTAAAAATGTGTTCTCTCTGCCCATATTGCCAACTCTGTGGGCGAGGCTAACGCTTAAAGTTGTTGCTGAAAACACCTTCTGTTTTGTAAAGATTATTTCTTTAAAAAGTAGTAATTGCGTTTTGGCATTGCGAAAGCGACTGTTTTGCAACGCAAAACCTACGCTTTTACCATGCAAAACAGCCGCTTTTGGAATGCAAAACAATAGCTTTTGCAAAACACTGATAACAAGATAGTTACACAATAGCTATGCTTGTGAAAAATATTTACAGTTTTATCGCTTTCTTTTCGTTATTAAGGTAAGTTTTAGCCGTTATGTTTTTACTGACCTAAAACGCTTTACAGAAAAGCTAAAAACCTTCAAAAGTATTTTTAGAATCTACCTACAATACTTTATATTTAGCAAACTTTAGAAGCAATTGTTTCGTTCCTGCATTGCGGAACGCTACGGTTGCTTTTGCATTTTCTCCTGTTCCCTCTATCGCTTCTACCACGCCTATACCGAAACGTTGGTGCTCAATAGTTGCTCCAACTGTAAGTCCATTCCCTGCAATAGTGTTTGAAGCGGTTGTCTGAGAAGTTGTTGCATATTGTCTGCCACCATTTGAAATTGCTGCCGACAATCTTTTGAAGTTTCCCCCTTCGCTCATCAGTCGCTGCTTGGTGCGTTCCGACAGAGGGTCTACGGCGCGTTCGGGCATTTTGCGTGCAGTAATCTTGGGCTTAGGGTCAGCCTTAAACTGACTTGCAACAGGGTTTGAGTTCTGCCAACGGCTGTCTGTATAGGGCTTATCCCAAGGCATTCTACCACCTCCGCCTACCGATGGTCCGCTTTCGGTTTCTATATAAGCGTCGTCAATATCTTTCAGGAAACGGCTCGGATTGTTAAACTGTATCGTTCCGAAGTGGTAACGGTTCTTCGCATTGGTAAGAAAGCAAAAACGTTCGGCACGTGTAATGGCAACATAAAGCAGTCGGCGTTCTTCTTCTATCTCACGACGAGAGCTTGCAGCCATTGCATTGGGGAAGATGTTTTCCTCTAAACCAACAACAAACACTACGGGAAATTCCAATCCTTTTGCAGAGTGAATGGTCATAAGCGACACTTTGGGGCTGTCGTCGTCCTTCTTGTCAAGGTCAGAATAGAGTGCCACTTCCTGCAAAAAGTCGGTCAAGAAGGTTTCTTCTTCACGCCCTTCCTCCCTTCTGTCCTCCACAAATGCTTGTATTCCTGCAAGAAGTTCCTCCAAGTTTTCGCGTCGCGACACGTCTTCTGGCATTGTTCCCTGTGCCAAATCGGCAGAAATACCGCTTTCTCTTATAATTTCTGAACCCAAGGTATAGGCATCTGACATAGCCAACCGGCGAATAAAGTCGTTGATTAATTCTACAAAATCAGTTAGTTTCGTCGCCGTTCCTTTATTCACATCTAATCCGTAATGCTGCACATCGCCCACTACGTCCCACAAACTTGCCTCATTCTTGTTTGCACAGTCTATGATTTTCTGCAATGTTGCATTGCCAATTCCACGTGCAGGGTAATTTATGATGCGTTTGAAAGCCTCCTCATCGTTCGGATTAGCCACCAAACGGAAGTAGGCTATAATGTCTTTTATCTCCTTGCGCTGATAGAACGAAAGTCCGCCATATATCTTGTAAGGAATTAAAGCCTTGCGCAGCTCGTCCTCGAAACTACGACTTTGAGCATTGGTTCTATAAAGAATGGCAAAGCTATCATATTCAAACGATTGCGAACGCTTCAGTTTGCTTATTTCCTTCACAACGACCATAGCTTCTTCCTTGTCGCTGTAACAGGGTCGATAGCTTATTTTTGCTCCTTCGTTTTCTTCCGAATAGACTTCTTTCGGTATCTGTTGGGCGTTGTGTTTCATAAGCGAATTGGCAGCTTCCACTATCTTTTGCGTAGACCGATAGTTTCGTTCCAATTTGAAAACTCGCACATCGTCGAACTTGTTTTGAAAGTCGAGAATGTTATCGATATTAGCTCCACGGAACGAATAAATGCTCTGATAGTCGTCGCCTACCACACAAACACGCTGATGTTGTGCAGCCAAGAGTTTCACAATAGCCACCTGTACATAGTTCGTATCTTGATACTCATCGACAAGAATGTACTGGAAGCGTTCTGCATATTTATTGCAGATGTCGGCATTATCGTTGAACAAGCGGAACGTATTCACCAACAAATCGTCGAAATCCATTGCATTTGCCTGGCGGCAACGTGCCTGATAGGATGTGTATATTTGCGAAATGGCAGGCAGTTTCATATTTCTATCACGGTCCCAGATAGCTTTGTCGTTGGCATAGGCATCTGCCGTGATAAGCTGGTTCTTCGCCATTGAGATGATGTTGTGCACCGTGGCAGGCTTATATTTCTTATCATCTAAGCCCAATGTCTTGATAATGGATTTTAAAAGCGAGCGAGAGTCGTTTTCATCGTAAATGGTAAAATTGCTGTTGTAGCCTATATGCTGTGCTTCTGCCCTGAGAATGCGAGAGAAAACCGAGTGGAACGTGCCCATATACAGTTGGTTTGCCTTCTCATAGTCGACCAACGAGCCGATACGACTCTTCATTTCGCGGGCAGCTTTATTGGTAAAGGTAAGCGCAAGAATGCGGTAGGGTAAAACGCCATACATTATTAAATAAGCAATCTTGTAGGTAAGAACGCGCGTCTTTCCAGACCCTGCCCCTGCAACAACCAACGATGCACCGTTGCAATATTCCACTGCCTCGCGCTGGTTCTCGTTTAGTTGCGACAACAGTTCTTCTATCTTTTCTTCCGTATTCTCTTGCATTGCAATAATCTATAATCCTTTCTTACTTGTTTAATGGGAATGCAGGTATGTGTTTCATCTGGACTTCTATTTGCTTTAAACGCTTCCGCATATACGGTCCTGGCGATTTCGATGAGAATCTTCGAGGGTTGGGCAGCGTTGCAGCAATTAAGGCGCAGTCCGACCGAGTCAGATTTTTGGCGTCTACATCGAAGTTTCTCTCCGCACAAGCCTGCACGCCGTAAATGCCATCGCCCATTTCTATGGAGTTCAGGTAAACTTCCATGATGCGTTCCTTGCTCCAGAACAACTCAATAAGAAAAGTAAAATAGGCTTCTAAACCTTTGCGCACCCAAGAACGTCCCTGCCATAGAAATACATTTTTGGCGGTTTGTTGCGATATGGTAGAACCTCCTCGCAGCTTCTTCCCACCGTTTAGGTGTTCTTTAGCAGCTTGTTCTATCGCTTTATAGTCGAATCCGTGGTGGCTGAGAAAACGCTGGTCTTCGCTTGCTATCACAGCAACAGGCATTGATTTTGGCATTTCTTCTAAAGAAATCCAATCGTGGTACAACTTTATTTTCTCACCATTCATTATCTGTTCGAAGCAGCGAGAAAACATCAGGGGCGTAAAATAAACGGGTATGAAGCGATAAGCCACCACACCCAATATAGTAGAAGCAAACAACATTGCTGCTATCCATTTAACAAACTTAATTACTTTCTTTACCATACCGAAGTACAAAGGTAGTAATTTTTTGATTAAATCGACTTACAAGATTTGATATTTATTTGCGTGGTTCACGTTTTTATATTAACTTTGCAGCAGTATTAAAATAGGTGAAAGAAATTGATAGAAAAACATATTGTTCTTGATGATATTGACCCCGTAGTGTTCTATGGCGTTGGTAATATACATCTGCAAATGATAAAATCTCTCTTCCCAAAAGTGAGAGTCGTTGCTCGCGACAATGTAATAAAGGTATTGGGCGACGAAGAGCAGATGACAAAATTAGAAGAAGATGTTGAGAATATGCGCAAACATATTTTAAAGTATAATGTTATAAGCGAAGAAGATATTCTTGACATTGTAAACGGAAGACAAACCAAAACAGATGCAGGCAAAGGAGTATTGGTTTACTCTGTTTCGGGAAAGCCTATAAAAAGTCGCTCTCACAATCAGCAACTATTGGTTGATGCCTTCAACAAGAACGATATGGTGTTTGCGGTAGGTCCGGCAGGTACAGGTAAAACCTATTTGAGTATTGCACTTGCTGTAAAAGCATTGAAAGCAAAAGAGGTTAAGAAAATTATTCTCTCTCGCCCTGCGGTCGAAGCTGGAGAAAAATTAGGCTTTCTGCCTGGCGACATGAAAGAAAAGATAGACCCCTATCTGCAACCTTTGTATGATTCGCTTGAAGATATGATTCCTGCAGTTAAACTTCAAGATATGATGGACAAGCACGTCATACAAATAGCTCCGCTTGCATTTATGCGAGGAAGAACGTTGAACGATGCCATTGTCATACTTGATGAAGCCCAAAACACATCGACAGCCCAAATCAGAATGTTTCTTACACGATTGGGAATGAACTCGAAGATGATAATAACAGGCGATTTAACACAGATAGACCTCCCCTACAATCAGAAAAGCGGACTGAAAGAAGCAATAGAAATACTTTCTGGAACAGAAGGAATAGCTGTTGTGAAGCTCGACCAAAAAGATATTGTAAGACATAAGCTTGTAACGAGAATTGTTACTGCTTACGATACATACGATAAAACAAAGAAAAGTAAAACTACTCCATAAAACAATAAAAATTATGAATGCATTGACTAAAACCGATTTTAAGTTCGAAGGACAAAGAAATGTTTATCACGGAAAAGTTCGTGATGTCTACGATATTAACGATGATTTAATAGTAATGGTCGCAACCGACCGTATTTCAGCCTTCGATGTAGTTTTGCCTAAAGGTATTCCTTTCAAAGGACAGGTTTTAAACCAGATAGCTTCAAAGTTTTTAGACCTTACTTCAGACATTTGCCCTAACTGGAAATTGGCGACTCCAGACCCAATGGTTACAGTGGGATTGAAGTGCGAAGGCTTTAAGGTGGAGATGATTATCCGTTCTATTCTTACAGGTTCGGCTTGGAGAGAATATAAAGCTGGCTGCAGAGAACTTTGTGGTGTGAAACTTCCAAATGGAATGAAAGAAAACGAACGCTTCCCCGAGCCTATCATCACGCCAACCACCAAGGCTGACGAAGGCCACGATATGAACATTTCTAAAGAAGAAATCATCAAGCAAGGTATCGTTTCAGAAGAAGATTACAATACGATTGAAGATTGGACAAGAAAACTTTTTGCACGCGGACAGGAAATTGCCGCTCAAAAAGGACTTATTCTTGTTGATACCAAGTATGAATTTGGTAAGCGTGATGGCAAATGCTACCTAATAGACGAAATACATACGCCAGACTCAAGTCGCTACTTCTATGCTGACGGCTATGAAGAGAAGCTGGCAAAAGGCGAACCACAAAAACAGCTTTCAAAGGAGTTTGTTCGCCAATGGCTGATAGAACACAACTTTATGAACGAGCCAGGACAGACTATGCCCGAAATAACTGATGAGTATGCAGCAAGCGTAGGCGACAGATACATTGAGCTCTATGAGCATATCATAGGAGAAACGTTTGTAAAAGTTGATAACGAAATTGACTTGGCAGGACGCATTGAAAAGAATGTAAGCCAGTATTTGGCTTCAAGAAAATAAAAGGCTTCAAGATAATAGTCGCAAGAAACCAATCGGCATCAAAGTGTATAATCAAGAAAAAATAAAGCCCTATAACAGCACGGACGAAAAAGGGAAAGTGGTTGAGGAAATGTTTGACAACATAGCCCCAACCTACGACACCTTAAATCACAGGCTGTCATGGAATATAGACAAAAGTTGGCGCAAGAAAGCTATAAAGCAACTTTCACCGTTTAAGCCCAAAACAATACTTGACATTGCAACGGGGACTGGCGATTTTGCTATTTTGTCAGCCAAAATGCTTTTACCTGATACACTTATAGGTGCTGATATTTCCGAAGGAATGATGGAAATTGGGCGACAAAAGGTAAAAAATGAAGGGCTGGAAGGCATTATATCATTTCAAAAAGAAGATTGTTTAAATCTTACTTTCCCTTCCGATACATTCGAAGCGGTAACAGCTGCTTTCGGCATTCGTAATTTTCAAGACCTTGAGAGAGGGCTTGTAGAAATGTACAGGGTTTTGAAGAAAGGTGGGCATTTGTGTATTATAGAACTCACTACACCAATATCATTCCCTATGAAGCAACTCTTTAAAGTGTATTCAAAGGTGGTTTTACCATTTTACGGACGCTTGATTTCAAAAGATAGCAGCGCATACGATTATTTGAACAAAACGATTGCTGCATTTCCACAAGGTGAAACTATGATGAAAATTCTTCAGAAAGCTGGTTTCGCTAAAACCTCTTTTAAGCGTTTGACTTTTGGTATCTGCACAATGTATATTGCTGAAAAATAAAATTTAGTTACTTATGGACAAATATGGATTGATAGGTTATCCGTTAGAGCATTCTTTTTCCAAAGGATATTTTAATGAGAAATTTCAAAACGAAGGCATTGATGCCGAGTACAATAATTATGAAATTTCATCTATTGAAAGCCTTTTGGAGATTATTGATACGAATCCGGAATTGAAAGGACTTAATGTTACCATACCTTATAAAAAGCAAGTTATTAAGTATCTTGATGCTTTGAGTCCTGAAGCAAAAGCTATCGGTGCTGTAAATGTCATTCGTATAGAACACATAGGCAACAAAACATATCTCAAAGGCTATAATAGCGATGTTATAGGCTTCACAAAAAGCATAGAGCCTTTATTGGAACGCTATCATAAGAAAGCACTTGTATTAGGAACAGGTGGTGCTTCTAAAGCTGTATGCTATGGATTGAAATCTTTAGGTATTGAGACTAAATGTGTTTCAAGACGCAAAAACATAGACGTCTTGACCTATAATGATTTGTCTCCCAAGATAATAAAAGAGTTTAATGTAATTGTAAATTGCACACCTGTAGGAATGTATCCAAACGTGGAGGAATGTTTGCCACTTCCATACGAAGCCATGGATAGCCATACACTTTTATATGATTTGCTTTACAATCCTAACGTAACTCGCTTTATGGAAAAAGGCAAAGAGAATGGTGCGGTTGTTAAGAACGGATTGGAAATGTTACTTTTGCAAGCATTTGCAAGCTGGGATATTTGGAATGATAAAGAAGATAAATAATCTGAAAATATAGTCGAGACAATGAATAACAGATATGCAATGCGTGGCGTTAGTGCTGCCAAAGAAGATGTACACAACGCTATAAAGAATATAGACAAGGGAATTTTCCCACAGGCTTTTTGCAAAATCATTCCAGACATCTTAGGAGGTAGCGAGGAATACTGCAATATAATGCATGCTGATGGTGCAGGTACAAAATCCTCCTTAGCTTATATGTACTGGAAAGAAACTGGCGATTTAAGTGTATGGAAGGGTATTGCACAGGACGCCATAGTTATGAATACCGACGATTTGTTGTGTGTTGGTGCAGTAGACAATATTTTAGTATCATCTACTATCGGACGCAACAAGATGCTTGTTCCAGGCGAAGTTATATCTGCCATAATTAACGGCACTGATGAGTTGCTGGCAGAAATGAGAGAGATGGGAATAGGCATTTATCCTACTGGTGGAGAAACAGCAGATGTTGGCGACTTGGTGCGTACTATCATTGTCGATTCCACCGTTACTTGCAGAATGAAACGCTCTGACGTTATTGACAATGCGAATATTCGCCCTGGCGATGTTATCGTTGGTTTAAGTTCGACAGGACAATCAACCTATGAAAAGAAGTACAATGGCGGAATGGGCAGCAATGGCCTTACAAGTGCGCGCCATGATGTTTTTTCAAAGTATTTAGCTGAAAAATATCCAGAGAGTTTCGACCACACTGTGCCCAACGAACTTGTTTATAGTGGCAAATACAAACTGACCGATACGGTAGAAGGCAGTCCTCTGAATGCAGGAGAGTTGGTACTCTCCCCTACCCGCACCTATGCCCCTGTAATTAAGCGAATACTCGATGAATATCGTAGCGAAATACACGGAATGGTACATTGCACGGGCGGAGCACAAACAAAGGTATTGCACTTTGTAAATGATAATTGTAAAGTAGTAAAAGACAATATGTTCCCAGTTCCTCCTTTGTTTAAAGCTATAAAGGAATGTAGCGGTACGGATTGGAAAGAAATGTATCAAGTGTTCAATATGGGACACAGAATGGAAGTTTATGTCTGCCCCGAAATGGCAAACTCGATTATTGCTATTAGCAAGGAATTCAATATCGATGCACAAGTTATCGGTCATATTGAAGAAGGCGAAAAGAGCTTAACTATCAAAAGCGAATTTGGAGAATTTAATTATTAAACAACAACAGAAATAAATATATGCCCGAAAAGAATAGTATATTAGAGAAGCTCGATGGACTTGAAGCACGTTTCGAAGAGGTTTCTACGCTCATTACCGACCCAGACGTGATAAGCGATCAACAAAGATATGTCAAGCTCACCAAGGAATATAAAGACCTTGGTGATATTATGAATGCTCGAAAACGATATATAAATTGCCTTACTACAATAAACGAAGCTAAAGATATTCTTACCAATGAAACCGACCCTGAAATGAAAGAAATGGCAAGGTTGGAACTGAGTGAGAATGAAGAGTTGCAGCCAAAACTTGAAGAAGAGATTAAGCTTTTACTTGTTCCTAAAGACCCTGAAGACGACAAGAATGTGCAAATGGAAATCAGAGCAGGAGCAGGTGGCGACGAAGCTGCATTATTTGCAGGCGATATTTTCAATATGTATAAACGTTACTGCGACAAGAAAGGTTGGACACTGTCTATCACATCGGTTTCGGAAGGAACTGTTGGCGGTTTTAAAGAAATAGACTTTGCCGTAGCAGGTGCTGGCGTATATGGCATTCTTAAATACGAATCAGGTGTCCACCGCGTGCAACGTGTTCCGTCTACCGATACACAAGGTCGTATGCAGACGTCGGCAGCGACAGTTGCCGTACTTCCGGAAGCCGATAAATTTGAAGTAAACATTAATGAAGGCGACATAAAATGGGATACTTTCCGTTCGAGCGGTGCAGGTGGTCAAAATGTGAACAAGGTGGAATCGGGCGTTCGATTGCGCTATCCGTGGAAAAATCCTAATACAGGAGAGGTGGAAGAAATCCTAATAGAATGTACCGAAACCCGCGACCAACCTAAGAATAAGGAAAGAGCTTTATCGAGATTGCGTACATTTATATATGACCGTGAGCATCAAAAATATGTAAACGACATTGCAAGCAGACGTAAGAGTCTTGTTTCTACGGGAGACCGTTCAGCTAAAATTCGTACTTACAACTATCCACAAGGTCGAGTAACCGACCATCGCATAGGTTTTACGACTCACGATTTGCCTGGTTTTATGAATGGTGAAATCCAAGATATGATAGATGCACTGATTGTTGCAGAAAACGCAGAAAAATTAAAAGAAACAGAATTGTAAGTTATTGGCATAATACAGAAGAAGAAATTTAATCTCCACAGGTATAGTAGACAGAGAATGCGACAATATATACTTTCGTGGGGCACAATATATACTTTCGTGGGGCACAATATATACTTTCGTCATTATTAACATTTGCCCCCATTTTTGAGTATAAACATTCAAGTCTGTAAACAATTCGTCAAACCCACGTTAATAATAAATACCATTTCGTGGTTTGAAACTAAAGAATAAACATAAATAAGTATGGAGAGAAAACAATTAATAGAGCAAATATTTACAAAGAAATCGTTTCTTTGCGTCGGGCTTGATACCGATTTAAACAAGGTTCCTAAGTTTCTGTTAAACGAAGAAGACCCTATTTTTTCTTTTAATAAAGCCATAATTGACAGAACAGCTCCTTATTGTGTAGCATACAAACCTAACTTGGCATTTTATGAGTGCTATGGGTTGAAGGGTATGGAGGCGTTTGAAAAGACAATAACATATCTGAAAGAGAAATATCCAAATCACTTCATAATAGCCGATGCCAAGCGTGGAGATATTGGAAACACATCAAAGATGTATGCACAAACATTCTTTAAAGAATATAATGTTGATGCGCTTACCATAGCTCCATATATGGGAGAAGATTCTGTAAAGCCTTTCTTGGAATATGAGGGGAAATGGGTTATTCTTCTTGCACTAACAAGCAATAAAGGAAGCCACGACTTTCAGTTATTTGAAGACAAAGATGGCGTACGCTTATTCGAGCGAATACTGAGCAAGGCGCAAGAATGGGGCACAACAGAGAATTTAATGTTTGTTGTCGGTGCAACACAAGGAAGCTTGTTTGCCGATATACGAAAATTAGCCCCTGATAGTTTCCTCTTAGTACCAGGAGTTGGCGCACAAGGTGGAAGTTTGCAAGAAGTTTGTAAATATGGTATGAATAAGGACTGCGGTCTTTTGGTCAATTCATCACGAGGTATTATCTATGCAAGTTCAGAAGCAAACTTTGCAGAAATTGCAGGAGAAAAGGCGAAAGAATTGCAGCAAGAAATGGAAAAAGAGCTTGACAAACTAAAAGAATAATTCAAAAGAGAAGCGTTCCATGAGTGGCAGTAAGATTATAAGCGACCCCGTATTTGGATTTATCAGGATTCCATCGGGGCTTCTTTTGAATATTGTTAAGCACCCATTTATGCAACGCTTAACCCGTATAAAACAATTAGGACTAACTACAGTTGTTTACCCTGGTGCTCAACATACAAGGTTTCAGCACTCATTGGGAGCTTTCCACCTAATGAGTGAGGCAACCTTGTCGCTGCAGCAAAAGGGTGTTTTCATTTTCGATAGCGAAGCAGAAGCAGTTCAAGCAGCCATTTTGATGCACGACATCGGACACGGTCCTTTCTCCCACGTGCTCGAGAATACATTAATCAAAGGAATTACCCACGAAGAAATATCTTTAATGGTAATGAATTGCATCAACCAAGAAATGAATGGTGAGCTTAATCTTGCTATTAAGATTTTCAAGAATGAATACCCCAAGCGTTTTCTTCATCAATTAATCAGTAGCCAACTTGATATGGACAGGTTGGACTATCTGAAACGAGATAGCTTTTTTACAGGTGTAACGGAAGGCAACATAGGTTCGGCACGAATTATAAAAATGCTGAATGTCGTAGACGATACCTTGGTAATAGATGCTAAAGGTATTTATTCAATAGAGAATTTCCTTACATCGCGCCGCTTAATGTATTGGCAAGTATATTTACATAAAGCCACGGTTGGGTACGAAAAACTCTTAATCAGTTTATTGCTTAGAGCTAAAAAGTTACTGAAAGATGGATATAAACTATTTGCCTCTCCTGCTTTAGCTTTCTTTCTTGACAACGACGTAAATGCAGAATACTTCAAAAATAATGAAGAAACACTGAAACATTACTTGAGTTTAGATGACAGCGACTTATGGAGTGCTATAAAAGTATGGCAAAAATCAGAAGATAAAATACTATCACTCCTTGCCGATGATTTTATCAATCGCAAACTTTTCAAGGTCGAAATTCACGATGAACCAATTTCACAAGAACAAATAGGCGAATGTAAGGAACGAATTTGCCACTTCTTAGGCGTTACTGAAGAAGATAGCAGCTACTTGATGCAGATTGATACTGTTCAAAAAGATATGTACGATATCAACGACGACCGTATTAGCATATTATCAAAAGATGGTAGTTTAAAAGACATAACAGAGGCTTCAGAGATTTTGAACGTAGAACTATTATCTAAAAAAATTCGTAAATATTACTTTTGTTATCACAGAATCTAACAAAAGTTTGTTATCTTTGCACGAACAAGCATTTATCATTTATTATATAGAATGGAATTTAACGCAAAACAAATCGCAGAATATATACAAGGAAGCATAGAAGGCGATGAAGAAGCAACCATTAGTACTTTCGCAAAAATAGAGGAAGGAAAGCATGGTGCTATAAGTTTTTTAGCAAACCCGAAATATACTCATTATATATACGAAACTGAATGTTCTATAGTTCTTGTAGACGAAAGCATAAAGATTAAGAAGCCAACGAAAGCGACATTAATACGTGTAAAAAATGCACGCGACTGTGTTGCAAAGCTTCTTCAGCTTTATGAAAGTATGAAGCCTAGAAAACAAGGAATAGATTCGTTAGCGTTTATTTCTCCAAAAGCAACAATAGGAAAGAATGTCTATATTGGTGCTTTTGCATATATAGGCGATGGAGTGGTTGTTGGAGATAACTGTATGATTTATCCTCATACAACCATTATGGACAATACAACTTTAGGAAACAATTGCATCATTTATCCTAATGCCAGCATCTACCATAATTGTAAAATCGGTAATAATGTTATTTGTCATTCTGGCAGTGTCATAGGTGCAGATGGTTTTGGCTTTGCCCCAAATGCAGAAACAAACAACTATGATAAAATCCCACAAATTGGTATTGTTACTATAGAAGACGATGTTGAAATAGGAGCAAACACGTGTATTGACCGTTCAACTATGGGAAGCACGTATGTGCGTAAAGGCGTAAAACTCGACAACCTTGTGCAGATAGCACATAATACTGATATTGGCGAAAACACTGTTATGAGCGCACAAGTTGGTATTGCGGGCTCTACTAAAGTTGGAGAATGGTGTATGTTTGGTGGACAGGTTGGAATATCTGGGCACTTAAATATTGGTAATAAAGTCTTCCTTGGTGCACAGTCTGGTGTATTGAGCAAGTTAAAAGATAATCAGTCGCTTATGGGAAGCCCTGCAATTGAGCCACGCAACTATTTTAAATCACAAGTCATATTCCAAAGACTTCCTGAGATTTATAAGCAGATAGATGCTTTACAGAAAGAAGTTGATGAATTGAAAAAGAATAAATAATATATATGGAAACAACAAAACAGAAAACACTGAAGGGAAGCTTTTCCCTCTTTGGAAAAGGTTTACACACAGGATTAAGCCTTACTGTTACTTTTAATCCAGCTCCAGATAATACAGGATACAAGATTCAACGAATTGATTTGGAGGGACAGCCCATCATTGATGCTATTGCAGAAAATGTTATTGATACCCAACGTGGTACGGTAATAGCGAAAGGAGAAGCCCGTGTCAGTACTATCGAACACGGTATGGCAGCTCTATATGCAATGGGAATAGACAATTGTTTAATTCAAATTAACGGTCCAGAATTTCCTATTCTTGATGGCTCAGCAGCAATGTACGTTGAAAAGATTAGAGAAATAGGTATCGTAGACCAAAATGCTCCAAAAGATTATTACATCATTAGAAAAAAGATGGAGTATAAGGACGAAAGTGGTAGCATTATTACAATCCTACCTGATGAGCAGTTCTCTATAACAGCAATGTGTTCCTTTGAGTCTAAGTTCATTAGCAGTCAATTTGCAACACTTGACGATATTGATAAATTCGCTGACGAGATTTCTCCTGCCCGAACCTTTGTATTTGTTAGGGATATTATGCCTTTGTTGCAAGCTAATCTTATAAAAGGTGGAGACCTCGACAATGCGATTGTTATTTATGAGAAACAAGTAGACCAACCCACTCTTGACCAATTGGCTGACCTGCTTAAGGTGCCACATATGGACGCTACAAGTATTGGCTATATACAAAACAAGCCTCTTATTTGGGATAATGAGTGTACAAGACATAAGTTATTGGATATTATTGGCGATGTGGCTTTAATAGGAAAACCTATCAAAGGGCGTATTGTTGCAACCCGACCTGGCCACACCGTAAACAATAAGTTTGCAAGAATGATTCGTAAAGATATTCGCAAACACGAAATTCAAGCTCCTATTTACGACCCAAACGATGAACCGTTAATGGATAATATCCGAATTCGCGAGCTTCTCCCCCATCGTTATCCAATGCAACTTGTTGATAAAGTAGTAGCGATGGGAGCAACAACAATAGTTGGTGTTAAGAATATTACTGCTAACGAGCCATTTTTTCAAGGACATTTCCCACAAGAGCCTGTAATGCCAGGTGTTCTTCAGATAGAAGCTATGGCACAGTGTGGCGGATTATTGGTACTTTCACAAGTAGAAGAGCCTGAAAGATGGTCTACCTATTTCTTAAAGATAGATAATGTAAAGTTCCGTCAGAAAGTTGTTCCTGGCGATACTCTGTTGTTCCGTGTCGAACTTTTAAGCCCTGTACGTCATGGCATCAGTTCAATGCAAGGTTATATGTTTGTAGGCGACAATGTTGTAGCAGAAGCTACATTCACTGCACAAATAGTAAAAAACAAATAAATAAAATTATGAATACTATTAGTCCTTTGGCATTCGTACATCCAAATGCAAAGATAGGCGACAATAATATTATAGGTCCATTTTGTTATATTGACGATAATACCGTAATTGGCGATAACAACAAACTACTGAATAGTGTTACAATACACACTGGTGCACGAATTGGCAATGGAAACGAGTTTTTCCCTGGAGCAAGTATTTCTACCAAACCACAAGATTTGAAATTTCGTGGTGAAGAAAGTCTCTGCGAAATTGGCGACAATAATTCTATACGTGAAAACGTAACTATTTCGCGTGGTACAGCTTCAAAGGGGACAACGATTGTGGGCAGCAACAATCTTTTTATGGAAAGCATGCACATTGCCCATGACTGTATTGTCGGTTCAAATATCATTATCGGCAATTCAACAAAGCTGGCAGGAGAAGTTAAGGTAGAGGATTATGCTATTATCTCTGCTTCCGTTCTTTGCCACCAGTTCTGTAACATTGGTTGTAATGTAATGATTCAAGGCGGAAGTCGTTTTTCTCAAGACATTCCTCCTTATATTATTGCAGGCAAAGAGCCTATCCGATATGCAGGTATTAATATCATTGGGCTAAGACGCAAAGGATTTACCAATGAACAAATAGACCAAATTCATAATGCTTATCGTTTGTTATATGGCGAAGGTACTCGCGAAGAAAATATCCAAAAGATAAAAGAAACTTTACCAATGACAGAAGAAATCCAACATATCATTGAATTTGTCCAAGCTTCATCAAGAGGAATTATTAAGTAAATAGCATTGAATATACAAACTCTTATCGTATTGACAGGTCCAACAGGTGTTGGTAAAACAGCTTTAACACTTGATATTGCACAGCATTATGGTTTAGAAATTATCAATGCTGATTCAAGACAGATATACAAAGAGTTACCCATAGGTACAGCTGCTCCTACCAAGGAGCAGCTGATTCGCGTAAAGCACCATTTTGTTGCTTGTAAAAGTATCAGCGAGTATTACTCAGCAAGCCTTTATGAACAAGAAGTTTTAAGTTTGTTAAAAGCAAATCCAACATCTTCGTACATCTTGTCTGGTGGTTCGATGATGTATATTGATGCTGTTTGCAATGGTATAGACGATATACCAACCATTGATGACGAGGTACGACAAACTTTAATGCAAAGACTTGAAAAAGAAGGATTAGAAAAACTTTGCGAATTATTAAAGGAATTAGACCCCACTCATTGGGAAATTGTAGATAAGAAAAATCCTCGCAGAGTTCTCCATGCACTTGAAGTGTGCATTCAAACAGGAAGAACATACACATCATACCGTACTAATAAAAATCAAGAACGTCCATTTAATATAATAAAAATAGGATTAAATCGCTCGCGTGAAGAATTATACGAACGGATTAACGCACGCACAGAAGATATGATTGCTTCGGGAATGATAGGTGAGGCTTTGCGTATGTATGATTACCGAAACTTAAATGCTTTGAACACTGTAGGCTATAAAGAATTGTTTGAATATCTTGATGGCTTAACTACTCTTTACGAAGCTATTTTTAAGATACAAAGCAACACAAGGAAATATGCACGTAAGCAGCTGACTTGGTTCAAAAGAGATGAGAATATTCGTTGGTTTCACCCAAATGAAACTAAAGAAATATTAAAACACATTGATAGTTATCTGTTCTAAAAAACATTTTACTATTTTTGTAATCTTGTTAGGATAAGACGACCTATATAAACTACTTCTAAATGAAAAGTATAATCAGATTATTCAAAAACATTATAAAGGGAATTTTTAATTTCTTCCCATGGTATATTAAGCTGTATAAAGGGCGGGCATGGTACACAAAGTTGTCATTGGGTATTGTATCATTCTTTGTGTCAGTCTTTCTCTTCTTTGGTATGGTTGATATGAATTTCTTGTGGCTTTTCGGCAAGTCTCCTGGTTTTGCAGAAATCAAGACCCCACCAACCTATGCTGCTTCAGAAATATATAGTGCTGACTCTGTTTTAATTGGCAAATATTTTAAGGAGAACCGCATACCAGTGAAGTATGAAGATGTAAATCCAACGTTTTGGAAAGCTTTGATAAGTACTGAAGATGAAAGATTTTACAGCCACCATGGAGTAGACTTTATGGGAATCGGTGGTGCTGTAAAAGATGCTGTAACGCGCGATGGTGCTCGTGGTGCCTCTACCATAACGCAGCAGCTTGCTAAAAATATGTTCCGTATTAGAAATAAGGAATATTCTGGATTACTGGGCAAAATCCCAGGCTTGCGAATGCTTATCGTCAAAGCCAAGGAATGGATTATAGCATATAAAATAGAATTTATTTACTCCAAGAATGAAATCCTGACAATGTATGCCAATACAGTTGATTTCGGAAACAATTCGTATGGAATAAAGACAGCTGCAAGAACTTATTTCAACACTACTCCCCGCCAACTTACTACCGAACAAGTTGCAACGTTGGTCGGAATGTTGAAGGCGACAACTTACTATAATCCGATTTCAAATCCTTCAAATTCTCTTGGTAGGCGTAACACCGTATTATATAATATGGTAACGCATGGGCATTTAACAAAGGATGAATACGATAAGTATTCAAAGAAGCCTTTGAAACTTGACGTCCACGTAGAAGAAAATTATGACGGTAGAGCACAATACTTCCGCGAATACGTTGCCGATTATCTGAAGGATTGGATAAAAGACAACGACTACGACCTTTATAGCAGTGGTTTGAAAATCTACACGACAATTGATACTCGCATGCAGCAATATGCAGAAGACGCTGCAAAGAAACAGATGCGTAAAATCCAACAGGATTTCGACAGACATTGGCGCGGACAAGACCCATGGCGCGACGAGAATGGCAACTTAGTGCCAGGCTTTATAGAAAGAATTGCAGAACGCCAACCATTTTATAAGAACTTGGTACAGAAATACCCTAACCAACCAGACAGCGTATTGTACTACATCAACAAGCCTCACAAGGTGAAACTCTTCGATTACGATAAAGGTGTGATCGAAAAGGAAATGTCGTCGATGGATTCCATTCGTTATATGGTAAAGTTCATGCACTGTTCAATGGTTGTCATGGAGCCTGAAACAGGTGCGGTGCGGGCATGGGTTGGCGATATAGACTTCAGAACGTGGAAATACGATAAGGTTACAGCGCAACGTCAGCCAGGTTCCACTTTTAAGCTCTTTGTCTATTCCGAAGCAATGAATCAAGGCTTGGCACCATGCGATAAGCGCAGAGATGAATACATCAGCATGCAGGTGCCCGACAAGAAGACCGGAATATTGAAAACTTGGACGCCACGCAATGCCAATGGCAACTACTCGGGCGACTCTATAACATTAAAAGCAGGCTTCGCTCGAAGTATCAATACAATAGCTGTCCGTTTGGGACAAGAGATGGGCATAAAGAACATTATTCGCACTGCTCAAGACATGGGCATAAAGAGTCCGCTCGAAAACGAACCTTCGTTGGCTTTAGGTTCGAGCGATGTAAACTTGCTTGAAATGGTGAACGCATACTGTACGGTTGCAAACGATGGTGAACATTGCGACCCGATTGTGGTTACAAAGATACTCGACCAGCGTGGCAACGAAGTGTATGTTGCAAAACCAGACAACAAACAAGTGCTGTCTTATCAAAGTGCTTTCTTCGTGCAGCAATTGCTAAAAGGCGGTCTTACTGAACCAGGCGGAACTAGTCGCACATTAAATCAATACACATTTGGCGACACCGATTGGGGCGGAAAGACAGGTACTTCCAACAATCATTCCGATGCTTGGTTCATAGCAGTAAGCCCGAAACTTGTTGTCGGTGCATGGGTAGGCGGCGAATATCGTAGCATTCACTTCCGAACAGGTGCTTTAGGGCAAGGTTCCAAGACGGCACTCCCAATGTGCGGTAACTTCATTTACGATTTAATGCGCGACAAAGCTTTCCAAAAATATCACGCAAAGTGGCTGCCCAATCCTGAAAAGGATATAGACCCTACAATGTATAATTGCCAATCGGCGGCTCAACCGACACGAGAGCCCGATAGCCTGCATCTCTATTACAGAAATGAACAAGAGGATTTGCCCGATGAAAACGAACAAGATGCAGAAGGTGCTGTGAACAGGAATATAGAAGACAGGATAGCTCCTCCTCGTCCTCGCGAGAATGAGGAGAACAATAAACCCAAGCAACCTTCAAATGCTCCTATCCCCGTTCCAAAACCACGCATAGAGCCGCTTGAAGTATAAAGACGATGAAAGGAATGTTGAACAAACGAACGTTTTACGCTGTACTGTGTGTTGCATTGGCAGGAGTTTTTGGTTTTGCCTCATGCAACAACAACGCAACTCCGTCGCCATCGCCGAAAGATACGGTAGCAGCTTCTGTATTTGCTCCCATCGTAAACGACACGACGTTGAATATCGACCTGTCGGCTATTACGAGCATACGTTTTCCGAAATATAAGATTCTGAAACAACAACCTATCATTCCCGACTCTGTCAGTCTTGCACTCGACGAAGAGACTGTAGCAGGTGGCAACTATTCAGCCATATTAAGTTTCGATACCATTCCGTCGCAAGCGTTTTACGAAAGAGTTGAGCAGGCTGCCCTACAAGATACTTGCTGGAAAGTAAAAGAATACGCCTACACTTACAAGCGGAAAGATAAGCAAGGCGGACTCTACCGACTTGCATTCAGCAAAGGAAGTATGCAAATAGTACTCAGCCACCTGAATTCGGATATGATTAAGAATTACAACAGCAAGCAATAGTTTTCGAATAAGAATATATAAATTCGGTCGGCAAATCTGCCGACCGAGTTTTATTCTATTGCGATTTGTAAAATATATGTCTTAGTTAATTACTATATTTCTTCATAAAAAAAATCCCTCTTGTACAACTATATCATTTCCCCTCTCAGTAACAAAATAAGGAAAAACCCTATTTCTTACTATACTTTCAAGGACAAGAAATGCTGGATGACCATATCTGTTTTTTGTACCAAATGAGAAGATTACGCAAGAAAGTTCATTTATTTTTAAAATAGACTCATTAAAACTATACCAAGAGCCATGGTGTGGAATTTGTAGGGTGCCTATAAACTGAGAAACTTTATCTAATTTTTCATTTATATCTTTAACAATGTTATCTTCATTTAGATTGATATCTCCTGTGTACAAACAACCGCTTCGCAAACGACGAGGTGCGAAACAATGAGGATTTAAACAATAAGCATTCCTTAGGTTATAAGGGGTAAGATAACAATTATTTCTATTATACTTTCGAGGACCTGAGTATAACACCATTGAGTTTCCATTAAGATCTCCTTTAACTTTTCTGTATGCTTTAATTAAATCTTTCTTGTTCTCTTTAATATAATCTATATTATTCATTTCTGCAAGAGAAAGATTTTTTTTACAATCTTTATTTCGCTCTTTATTTATCTCAGCTATTACCGATTTAAACTCCTCTATTCGTTCTTTCTGTTTGTAATTAAACGGAATGAAGACCCAATCAAAATCAATATGTTTTTTTTCTTTATGTACAAGAATGGTTCCACTTGGTAAAGTACGATTATCATTTATTTCTGAAATATCAAAAGGTCTTTGATTTTCTGGATTATATTCTGTATCGATTCTTATGATAGAAGTATTTTCTCCAAAAAAAGCTTCTGGATTATTTATCAGTTCTTCATGAAGTTTTTGTTTATCTTCTATATAGTTTGAAACTTTTAATATTGCTTTTTCTTCATCATCAATTAGTGGAATAACAACTTTTTTGATATTGCAATGTTTTTTCAAATATTTTATTCCATTAATATGATCAGCATGGAAATGAGAAATAAAAAGAATATCAATCTGATAGGGCCATTTTCGAACATAATCTTGTCTCTCTCGAAAGGAAAATTCAATCTTCGCTTCAAAATCTTTTGGTTCAAGAGTTGTTGAGCCACAATCGTAAACTATAGTGAACGTTGAACTATATGATAGTTCAAACTCTTCTATGTAAAATGCGCCCTGTCCTACAGGATAAAATGTTCTTCTAAAAATCATAGGTCTTATTTATGTTTTTATTTTTTAACCTCCATTACTTTAAAAGTACGGCTGATATGATGCATTGAGATAACCTTACTTCATCGGCTAAAAGGTTGTTAGGTTTATAATCTGTGATGAAAAAGATAAGCGGAGCAACCGCCATTCACAGACAGTTGCTCCAGCACTAAAATAAATTTACGGATGTTCGTTTTCCCCGCTTTCTCCACCGCCCGTGTTTGGCTTCTTGCCTTTCTTGGGCTTGGCGGTTGTTTGTTCGTAGCTCACATCGGTAAGTGTAAAGTACTTGCGCGAGGGCGACAGACGAAGAACGGGCTTTTCGATGTGCTTCTGCACGTTGAAAGTTTCGCCTTTGGGCACGACTTTACTCTTAAACGAAGGGTTAAGTGTTCCCAAGTCGCCAAACTCTACGATGTCGCCGTTAGACACAATGTCTTTGGCAATTTCCGTAGCATAGTTCAATACGGCTTGTACTTCCTGACGGTTGAACGTGGTGGACTTTGCCACACGGTCGCAAAAATTGCGGAAGTCTACACGATGCCTGCCCGTAGGATGGGCTACTTGAACGATTTTTCCTGCATGAGGACCAACGTTCATTTTTCGTTCCATAAGAACAAACTGTAATGGTTTATTAGCCATAATTTCATAGTATTTCCTCCTTTATTATGTCTTCCGAAGTCGGAGGATTTCGCTTGCGGAAGTCTGTTTTTCATATTAATAGTGCAAAGGTAATTAATTTTTTACAAAAACATACCGAGTGAACGAAAAAAAGATACCGAGCAATCAAGAAAAACATACCGAGCGATTTGAAGATTGCTCGGTATCTTTTGAACGTTTTCTCGGTATCTTTCAAACGGTCGGTCGGTATCATCTTTTCAAGTGGTTCTGAAAATGGTTTTACAACATATCTCACGCACTCGAAAAAGTGATGCTTCTTTTTCTTGTCGTTAGCCTTAAATGATATTGTCTGACAGGCACTTTCTTTCGCTATCTCTTGCAATTTTCGAGAAAAAGGACTACATTTGCAAGCGAATACATAAACTTAACCTAACGCCCCCGCCTCGGTAAGGTGTTCCCTCTTGCAGGAGGGTGTAAGGAGAGGCACGTAGAACAATGAAAAACAATCTATCTAAAAGTATGTATGCAGCAATTGCTGCGTTATTCATCGCAATGCCACAGCAAGGAATGGCACAGGAGGTGTACGGCCTTAAGATTGCAGGCGTGGCGGTAACTTCTGAAAACTGTAACGACCTGAGCGTGATAAAGGGTGTAACGGGTAATGCGAAGTACGACAACGAATCAAAGAAACTGACCCTCGATGGCGCAACCATACACGCCACTTCGGCGCACGGACTTGAAAACAGAATCGACGGTCTGATTATTCGCGTTACCAACGAAAACGCCATTACTTCGGACAAGAAAGTTGGTATATGGAATATGGATAAGGATATTTCTATTGTAGGCGACGGCAAACTCACGCTGACAGGGTCGTCAACAGCAAGCGATGACAAATATAACAAGGCTGTTTTCAATCAAGGTACTATCACAATAAGAGACTGCAGCGTGGAAGCCAGCGGCGGAAGTAATGGTTTGTATGGCGGCTATTGGACATTCGACAACTGCAACGTGCGCGCCAAAGGCGGCAGCAAGAGCAATAGCAACCACAAGGGCAGCATCGCTTGGGTATGGGACAGAATACCTACCTTCACCGATTGCGCCATTACTTCACCTGCAGGAACGTATTGGGAAGAAATTGAAGAATACGAATATCCTTACTTCTATCTTTACGATTCAGACAGAAACGTGCTGACCGATTGGGTTGTAATCAGTAAAGGTGCCAGTGGTATCAACTCTGCTGCTACCGACACAGCCGCAAAGAAGCACGGCATATACACATTGGACGGTATCCGCATCAACGGCAAGTTCGAGAGTCTGCCTGCTGGTATCTACATTGTAGACGGAAAGAAGACTGTGAAGAAATAAAGGAGCCACATAATGCTTTCATTACCCCACGGGCAAGGTGCAAGAACCTCACTCGTGGGGTATTTCGTGAATATGCGAAAGCCGCCTTGGCAGATAGATGCTGATAGCGAACGAGTTAAGCATTATGTAATCTTTTGAAAAATATTGACTTTTTTATCAAGTATTTGCAGTATGTAGCATTTCAGTGCAATATAAAAAATCGAGATACAAACTCTTAAAAACAGTATTGATTAATCAATAAAGTCTTTGAGAGTTTGTACCTCGATTAGATATTTATGTTTACTTCTAATTGTTTTGCACCTATTATATTAGGTCGCAAAAGATTAGTCTAAGTTCTTCAGCTGTTCAGCAACTTCGTTCTGAATGCGCTGTACAAAATCTTCCTTACTCATTATAGCTTGTTCGCCACCACCTTGTTGGCGCATAGAAACCAAGTCATCTGCCATTTCTTTTTCACCAACAATTACCATATAAGGAATACGTTTCAACTCGTTGTCGCGGATTTTACGACCAATCTTTTCGTTGCGGTCATCTAACAAAGCACGCACACCGTTGGCATCGAAGAACTGCTGAACTTCTTGCGCATATTCGTTATACTTCTCTGAAATAGGAAGGATAGCAACTTGGTCGGGTGTCAGCCACAACGGGAAATGTCCTGCAGTGTGTTCAATGAGCACAGCTGTGAAACGCTCTAACGAACCGAATGGTGCACGGTGAATCATCACAGGTGTCTGCTTCGTATTGTCTTCTGCCGTATATTCCAGTTTAAATCGGTTTGGCAAATTGTAGTCTACTTGAATTGTACCCAACTGCCAACGACGTCCGATAGCGTCTTTCACCATAAAGTCAAGCTTCGGACCGTAGAAAGCAGCTTCGCCAATCTCAACCTTTGCTTTAAGTCCTTTCTCCTCACACGCTTCCTTGATAGCACGTTCGCTTTCTTCCCATATCTCATCAGAACCGATATACTTTTCTTTATTGGCAGGGTCACGGAGCGAAATCTGTGCTTCGTAGTTGTCGAAGCCAAATGTTACAAACACTTTCTGAATGATGTCAATAACATCTTCAAACTCTTTCTTTACTTGTTCGGGACGTACGAAGAGGTGAGCATCGTCTTGTGTAAAGGTACGAACGCGAGTTAAGCCGTGTAATTCGCCACTTTTCTCGTAACGGAACACTGTTCCGAACTCTGCAATACGCAGCGGAAGGTCTTTGTAAGAGCGTGGCTTATGTGCAAAAATTTCACAATGGTGAGGGCAGTTCATCGGTTTGAGCATATATTCCTCGCCTTCTTCAGGAGTTTGAATGGGCTGGAATGCGTCCTTACCGTAGTGAGCATAGTGCCCAGACGTAACATAAAGGTTCTTTCCACCAATTCCAGGGGTGATAACTTCTTGATAATTGTATGGACGTTGCAACTTACGGAGCACCTCTTGTAAGCGGAGACGAAGTTGTGTGCCCTTCGGCAACCAGATAGGAAGTCCCTTTCCAACTCGTTCCGAGAACATAAAGAGTTCCATTTCCTTACCTATCTTGCGATGGTCGCGCTTCTTTGCCTCTTCCAACATTACGAGATACTCGTCGAGCATCTTCTTCTTAGGGAAGGTTATACCGTAAATACGTGTCAGCTGGTCGCTCTTTGCATCGCCACGCCAGAAGGCACCAGCCACACTTGTAAGCTTAACGGCTTTAATTGCGCCCGTAGACATAAGGTGAGGACCGCGGCAAAGGTCGGTGAAATTGCCTTGTGAATAAGTTGAAATAGTACCATCTTCAAGGTCTTCAACGATGTGCTCAACCTTATATTCTTGTCCATCGGCAGTAAATTCCTTTACTGCATCTGCCTTTGCAACATCACGGCGAACTATTTTAGAGTCTTTCTTTGCCAATTCGAGCATTTTCTGCTCAATCTTTGGGAAGTCGTTTTCTGATATAACTTGTCCGTCAGCGGTTTGCACATCGTAGAAGAAGCCATTTTCGAGTGCAGGGCCGAAGCCAAATTGAATACCAGGATAGAGTTCTTTCAATGCCTCTGCAAGCAAGTGAGCTGAAGAATGCCAGAACGTATGCTTTCCTTCTTCGTCCTCAAACTTATACAAAGCTATGGTTGCGTCCTCGTTAATAGGACGGTTTAACTCAGTTGTTACACCATTAACCCCGCAAGATACAACGTTGCGAGCAAGAGCCGGTGAAATGCTCTCTGCGATTTGAAGTCCAGTTACGCCCTGTTCATACTCACGAACAGAACCATCTGGGAAAGTGATTTTAACCATAATACAAATTAGTTTTTATAAATCAATATGGGAACAAAGGTACAACTTTTTAACGAAAATGGAGCAATATCCCTCAAGTTTATCTCATTTTTTCGTATTATAAAACAATAATAGAGGAACAAGTAGCATATAAATGAAAAAAGATGAAACCATTAATTCAGTTTCATCTTTATTTCTTTCTGCTTTTGTTTCTGTTCGTTTTCTTCCTGTACGCGCTGCATTAGCCACGAGCCTTTATTCAATGAGTGGAGCTTCAGATTATCGTTCTTCGAACGTTGAATAGATTTTTTAGTTGGCTTACGCCCACTTTTCACTTCACCGAGCAGAGATTGTGCTGCAGAAAAGTGCGGCCATCGTTTAAGAATAAACGCCAATTGCGATGTGGCTTCCTTGTTGTTCCCCGTCATATACAGGCTGTACGCCCGATTAAACCAAAACTCCTGATTGTCGCGGTCGATTTCCAATGCTCTTGTATAGGCAACAATAGCACTGTCGTACTTTTCTTCGCGAATACAAACCATACCGTAAAGGTCGTAAATATCGGCTATATAAGGTTGCAGTTGCAGTGCTTTTTGGCAATCATCGTCAGCTCCTTTATAATCTTCAAGGTGGTATTTGGACAGTGCCATTAAATACCAAGCTTCGTAAAGATTCGGTTTCAGAGCCACGATGCGCCGAAATATTTCCATAGAAGCAATGTAATATCCACTATCAAGCGAGCGTCTCCCCTCCTCCATCAATCGTTTAATATTGTATTGAGCAAAGGAAGGCAGCGCAAACAAAGCCAATATGGATATTACGAAGCACCGAAACATTTATTATTTTCGGTTAGCTGATTTCACCTTATAATGACAATTGAAATTCCCAGATGCCAACGCTTTCATCTTTTTGGTTATCATTTTCTTTCGGAAAGGTGAAATACGGTCGGTAAACACTTTACCTTCTATATGGTCGAACTCGTGCTGAATGACACGAGCCAAATAGCCATCTATCCATTCGTCGTGTTCTTTGAGTTCTTCGTCCAAATACTTCACATGAATGCGAGTGGGACGAGTAACGTTCTCGTGTATCCCTGGCAACGACAGACAGCCCTCTTCCATTGTTTCGGTTTCTGTATCGTCGAACTCTAATATATGTCCGTTTATGAAAGCGTGACGGAAGCCTTTGTACTCTGGAAAATGCTCCGAGATAACATCTAAATCGATTACAACAACACGAATGGCCTTGCCTATTTGAGGAGCAGCCAAACCAATGCCATCGCTGGCAGCACATGTTTCAAACATATCGGCTATCAGCTGCTGCAAATCGGGGTAATCCAAAGGAATATCTTCAGCCACTTTACGAAGCACTGGCTGACCTAAAGTATATATTGGTAATATCATTTTTATTTTCTTCTATTATATATTAGGTATATTTCAAAATCCATATCAATACCTAATCACAAACCTTTCGACCGCATATAGTCTTGCAAAATAATGGTAGCAGACACCTCGTCTACAAGCCCTTTATCCTCTCTGCGTGTCTTTTTCTTCACTCCACCAGCTATAATTGCTTGCTGAGCAAGTACGGAAGTAAAACGCTCGTCGTAATATTCTATCGGAACTTCAGGCATCGCCTTTCTCCAACGATTGACAAATTGCTCTACTCTTGCCAAGTTTTCGCTCGGTTGTCCATTCAGTTGCAACGGACGACCGACAACTATAAGTTCAACTTCCTCTTTACTTATATAATCTTTAAGGAAATCGAACAGTTTAGATGTAGCAACAGTTACCAATCCATTTGCAATAATCTGCAATGGGTCGGTAACTGCTAAACCTGTTCTTTTCTTTCCGTAATCAACAGATAAAATTCTGCTCATTACCTAGCATAAAGCAACCAAGCGTCAGGATATTGAGAACGCAACTGATTACGACTCTGAACAGCTGAAGCCTTGCTATCGAATGTAGCTGCTACAACGCGGTACATACTATTGCCACTATTGAAAGCCACCTGTGCATCGTAGCCAGTATTCTTCAAACGCTCTTGGAAGTTGTAAGCGTTAGCTCTAACACCGAACGAACCAACAACTACGCTGTAAGACTTCAAACCTGCACCATTTACAACCGATACGCTTTCCTGGCGAACCGCTACGTTGTCGTAGTTGTCTTCAACACTTGTGTCTATTGTTGGCTGTATTTCAACTGGAGCAACCGTAGGTACATCTGATGACCCATTTGCAGTTCCATCGGTTGTATAGCCAGTACGCTCTTGTGCCTTAGCTTTCTCGTAAGCCTTCTTGTATGCACTTTCGCTTGATTTACAACCTGTAAAAGCCATCGCAACACAGATAGCTGCGCCAAAAATCATCAATTTTTTCATATTCTTTCCGTTTTTGTTTGACAATATTCTTTTTGATTTCAAAAATTAAACTTTGCGAAATTACTAATTTAGCTGCAAACTAAACTTATTCTGCCAACTAAAGTTTGTTAAATAAACTATTTACAAAAAAATTAACACAAAATAAGTGCCAATATCTGCTATAAGTCAAAAAAAAATGTTATATTTGCCTTTGATAAAAATATATGTTCAACTATAAACATTGATTAATTATGAAAACATTAGGTTATATTGGCGCATTTCTCGGAGGCGCAATCGCAGGTGCAGCATTAGGAATATTGATGGCTCCTGAAAAAGGTGCTGATACACGTACAAAAATCTCTGATGCAGTAGACGATTTCTGCAAGAAACACGATATAAAACTTAGCCGAAAAGAAGCAGAAGAGTTTGTAGAAGACATCAAGGACGCTGCATCTGACGTACTCTAAACCATAAGTATGTTCTCGAACGATAATAATGTAGAGACGCTTGCACAGCTCATAGAGCGACTGAAACGTTACATAGGGCTTCAAACAGAATATGTAAAGCTTGATGTAATAGAAAAGGTGGTGCGCTTGTTTACAGCTATTGCCATTTTAACAGCGATAGTTGGCTTGTTATCATTGACTGCAATCTACTTCTCGTTCGCTGCTGCTTATGCGTTGCAACCATTGGTAGGCTCGTTAGCTTGCGCCTTTCTCATAGTTGGAGGAGTGTATCTGCTACTGCTCATCTTGATTGTTTTATTCCGCCATCAGCTTATCCAGCGACCACTCGTTAAGTTTTTGGCACATCTATTAATGGCAAAGTAAATGCCCTATGCATCATAATTCAAACAACGAAGCTGTATACAGGACTTTGAGCCAGATACGTTTGCGGAAGGCACAATTGCTCACCGACATTACAAAAGAGAGCAAACAGGTTTCGACTTTATGGGACAGCGTGTTCCATAAACCACAGAAATCGTCTGCTCCAACGAAAAGAATTTCGGGCTTAATGGCTACTGGCGTGGGTGTTGCCGACGCAGTTATCTTGGGTTGGAAGCTTTACAGACGCATTAATGGCAAGCCAAGCCTATTTAGTTTCTTCGGGAAGAAAAGAGGAAAGAAGTAGGAGAATATACCTAAAAACGTTCCTCAACGATTTTAAAGATTAACAATAAAATGCCGAATTGTTGCAATAACAGTTCGGCATTTATGTTTTTGAAGAACTTAAAAAATAAGGTTAGCGATACTTATTAAAACTGTTGGTTTCCTTTTTCTTACCCAAAACAATTGTTGAAAACTTCTTTGATTTTGTAAAGATAATTCTCTTAAAAAGTGATAACTGCACTTTGACGTTGCGAAAGCGGCTGTTTTGCGATGCAAAACCTACGCTTTTACCGTGCAAAACAGCCGCTTTTGGATTGCAAAACAATATGTTTTACAAAGCCTTGATAATGAAGTGGTTAAACAATAGGCAGTCTTGTGAAAAATATTTACAACCTTGCAGCTGTTTCATTCATAAAAAGCTATACTTTATTCATCATCTATGTATTCATTAAAATAGAGTTTTGCTTTAGCGCAAAAACAGCAACACTTACCATTTGCTATCGAATAATATTGTCAAGAAATAATTCTAAAAACTTAATAAAGCAAGAGACTAATAGCAGATGTTAAGTTTATGATGTACTTTCCTTTCTAAAAGTTTGCTTATTTGCTAAATTATTGTTACATTTGCACTGACGAAAAAAGATTTAAATATTTACATATTTTATTATGACAGAGAAAAGAGTTTATACCTTCGGCAATGGAAAAGCTGAAGGAAAAGCTGACATGAGGAATTTGTTAGGTGGCAAGGGTGCCAATCTTGCAGAAATGAATTTAATCGGAGTGCCTGTACCTCCAGGTTTCACAATCACAACCGATGTTTGTAACGAATATTTTGAAAAAGGTAAAGAGACTGTCATCAAGGTTTTAACTTCAGAGGTAACAAACAGTGTTAAGCACATTGAAGACTTGATGAATTCTAAGTTTGGCGACCCGTCAAACCCTTTATTGCTCAGTGTTCGTTCTGGAGCACGTGCATCAATGCCTGGTATGATGGATACCATTCTGAACCTTGGCTTGAACGATGAGGTTGTTGAAGGTCTTGCAAAGAAGACTGGCAACGAACGTTTTGCATACGATAGCTACCGCCGTTTCGTACAGATGTATGGCGACGTAGTATTGGGTATGAAGCCTGAAAACAAGGAGGACATCGACCCATTCGAAGCTATCATTCAGAATGTAAAGGCTAAACGTGGCATTAAGTTGGACAACGAAATGAGTGTTGCTGACTTGAAGGAACTTGTTACAGAATTTAAGAAAGCTATCAAAAGCCAGACTGGAAATGACTTCCCTACCGATCCAATGCAACAACTCTGGGGTGCTATCTGCGCTGTATTCACATCGTGGATGAACGAACGTGCCATTCTTTATCGCAAGATGGAAGGTATTCCACAAGAATGGGGTACAGCAGTTACCGTTCAGGCAATGGTATTCGGTAACATGGGCGAGACTTCTGCAACGGGTGTATGCTTCTCTCGCGATGCTGGTAATGGCGAGAATGTTTTCAATGGCGAATATTTGGTGAACGCACAAGGCGAAGACGTTGTAGCAGGTATCCGCACTCCACAGCAAATTACCTTGGAAGGTTCACGCAAATGGGCAAATCAGCAAGGTGTAGACGAAGAAATCCGTCGTACAAAGTTCCCTTCAATGGAAGAAACCATGCCTGAAATCTATGCACAACTCAACAGTATTCAAAATAAGTTGGAGCAGCATTACCACGATATGCAGGATATGGAGTTCACCGTACAAGATGGTAAACTTTGGTTCTTGCAGACTCGTAACGGTAAGCGCACGGGTACGGCAATGGTTAAAATTGCAATGGACTTGCTCAAGGAAGGTCAAATCGACGAGAAGACAGCCATTCTGCGCTGCGAGCCAAACAAGCTCGACGAACTTCTTCACCCTGTATTCGACAAGGAAGCATTGGCACAAGCCAGAGTGCTTACACGTGGCTTGCCAGCATCTCCAGGTGCAGCAAGTGGACAAATCGTGTTCTTTGCCGACGATGCGGCAAAGTGGCACGAAGATGGACACAAGGTTATCATGGTTCGTATCGAAACATCTCCAGAAGATTTGGCAGGTATGACAGCCGCTGAAGGTATTCTTACAGCCCGTGGCGGTATGACCTCTCACGCTGCCGTTGTAGCCCGTGGTATGGGTAAATGCTGCGTCAGTGGAGCTGGTGGCGTTGTTGTAAACTATAAAAAACGTACAGTAGAAATTGACGGAACTGTATTGCACGAAGGCGACTACTTGTCTTTGAATGGTTCAACAGGCGAGGTTTACTACGGAGAAGTTAAGACAAAGGCTGCCAAAGTTACAGGCGACTTTGCTCAACTTATGACGCTTTGCGACAAATATACAAAGTTGCGTGTCCGCACAAATGCAGATACGCCACACGATGCAGAAGTTGCACGCACATTTGGTGCCGTTGGTATCGGTCTTTGCCGTACAGAACACATGTTCTTTGAAGACCTGAAGATTAAAGCCATGCGTGAAATGATTCTTTCAGATACGGTTGAAGACAGAGAAAAAGCACTTGAGAAGTTGTTGCCATATCAAAAACAAGACTTCTATGGCATCTTGAAATGTATGGACGGCATGCCAGTAAACATTCGCTTGCTCGACCCTCCATTGCACGAATTTGTACCACACGATGAAGAAGGACAGGAAGCTATGGCAAAGGAAATGGGCGTTAGCGTTCAGTTTATCCGCAATCGTGTGAACTCTTTGTCGGAACACAATCCTATGTTGGGACTTCGTGGTTGCCGTCTTGGCAATACATTCCCTGAAATTACAGCGATGCAGACACGTGCTATCCTTGGTGCGGCTGTTCAGTTAAAGAAAGAAGGGTTCAATCCAATGCCTGAAATCATGGTACCACTCGTAGGTATCGTGCACGAGCTCGACAATCAGGAAGCAATCATTCGCAAGACTGCTAATAAGATTTTCAAGGCAGAAGGCGTTGAAGTTCCGTTCAAAGTGGGTACGATGATTGAGATTCCACGTGCAGCACTTACAGCAGACTTAATCGCCAACAAGGCTGAATACTTCAGCTTCGGTACGAACGACTTGACCCAGATGACTTTCGGTTACAGCCGCGACGACATCGCAAGCTTCTTGCCAAGCTATCTTGAAAAGAAGATTTTGGACGTAGACCCATTCCAAGTTCTTGACCAAGAAGGTGTCGGACAGCTCATTAAGACTGCGGTAGAGAAAGGACGCAAAACCCGTAAGAACCTTAAATGTGGCATTTGCGGCGAGCATGGAGGCGAACCAACCTCTGTTAAGTTCTGCCACCGTGTAAGCTTAAACTATGTAAGCTGCTCTCCTTTCCGTGTTCCAATTGCAAGATTGGCTGCGGCGCAGGCTGCTGTCGAAGAATAAACGGAAAATGCTGAAAATTAGCTATATAAAGGGCAAGTATCTGGGGAACAGGTACTTGCCCTTTATTTTTTGTGCATATTCTGCACGTTCTAAATGCAGAACAAGTTGCCGAAAATCGGGTAAATGTTTCCCAAATTTCACACTTGTATTTCCCAAGACATTTATTTGTTTCCCCAAAAAATCGAGATATTTCCCAAATTTTGGAGCTTCCTAACGGCAACTTTTACAAAACAAGAATAAGTAACATAAAATAATTTTCAGCTATGGCAACATTAAAGGCAATCGTAAAGTCAAAGATGAAGAATGGAATGTACAATGTTTACATCCGCTTCACTCATAACAGACAGTTCTCTTACATGAGAACTTCATGGACGGTTAATGACAAAGGGTTAAGTGATGACAAGAAGGACATCATTGGTCCTTATGTCATTACAACAAACTTCTATCTTGATTGAGAAGTTCTACACCATACTTAACTTAATCAGATTGACACCTCTAGTTGGTCAGCAAACGAACTGCTAACCTATGCACAGATTATGGCAAGGATATTTCTTTCTCCGATATGCAAGAAAGCATATTGACAAACTGATTAGTAGAGGTCAGGAGCGAACTTCTCGAAATTACAAGTGGGCTTTGCAACACATGGAGAGATTTGCAGAAACAGACAATATCATGTTTTCTCGCATGACATCTGCTTTTCTTAACCGATGGATAGAGTCCCTATCCGAGACTAGTCGCTGCAAGGAGCAATATCCCGTATGTATTAGAGAGGTGTATAAACCAGCACTGAAGGAGTTTAATGACGAAGAGCTTGGAATCAACAAAATCAAGAATCCTTGGGGAAATGTTGTCATACCAAGAAGTGATATTCCTGAGAAACGTGCGATTCCAGCTAGTATGTTGCGTAAGTTCTTCAATGTTGTTCCAGACAGGAGCAGATTTACTAATCCTCTTATGGAGGTTGGTCAAGATGTGGCTCTGATTTCTTTTTGCATGTGCGGTTTGAATGCCGTGGACATTTTCAATGCAAAGAAGGAACAGTATGTAAATGGTATATTCCACTATGAACGTCAGAAGACGAGAATGAGCCGTCCGCTTTGGAAGCAACTAATGATTGCCCTTGAACGTGGCGATGAGCTTGTCATCAGCAAGTATAGCAATGCAATTCGTCGCGCACGTGAACTGGCAATGTTCCTGGAATTTTGCCAGGTGAAGGTCATACGTGTTATCAGCATTCATGATTATCAGCATTCATGACCGCATCGACTCCAACAATGAATTGTTCCCAGAGACAAAACCTTCAGATGTGTTGCTGATGACTGGATCTTTACCAGACGAAGCACTGGTTCTTCGCAAGTCTTCCGAGCATGTCTCAAAATTGCAGGAACGGAGATAGTTCAGCTACCTCCGATTTCTACTGCAAAAGAGAAACGTATGGACAGGGAGAAAACTGTTATTAACCTATATGCTGCTGGTCATCCAATAGATGAAATCTGGAAAGCAAGTGGGTTCCACAGTCGTAGTTCTGTATTCCGCATATTGAATAAGCATGGTATAAAGCTGAATCGTGGCAAACATTCTGGTCCGATTAAAAAGAAAAGTGAACGGAATAACCAGAAGGGCAAAGGAAAAGATATTCAATAAAAAGAAGATTAAGCAATGACTCTTCAAGAAGCTATAAAAGCACGTCATACTGTACGTAACGTGAGTTCGATATAAGAATTAAATGAAAATATTCCGTTTCTTATTGATTATAAGCATATTAGATTGTTGTTAAATCTTCTTAAAATGGACTTGATTAGATAAAATAGCTCACTATAACCATTTTAAGTAGTAATAAATACTCGAATTACAAGATTATTTCTTTATTTTGGAGTTTATTAAATCTCTAAGTGCCTTATAGATAATATATTGGAGAAAATTCTTATATCGAACTCACGTTACGTAGGTATATCGACAGGGAAATACCTGCCGACATCATTACTGCTCTCCAAGATAAAATCGCAGAGTGCAATAAAGTCGGCAACCTAAACATTCAGCTGGTACTGAACGAGACGAGGGCATTCACGGGAATGCTGTCGTATGGTCAGTTCAGCGAGGCTAAGAACTACCTCGTCATGGTTGTCAAGAAAGGTGACAACCATGATGAGCGTATTGGTTACTATGGCGAACAGCTCGTTTTGCTTGCTCAGACTTTAGGACTAAATACCTGTTGGGTTGGTCTTTCATACCGTAAGGTTCCAGAGGCGTACCATGTGGGTAATGATGAAAAGCTGGCATGTATGATTGCCCTTGGTTATGGGGAAACGCAAGGTGTTAGCCATAAAATTAAGATTGTTGAGGACGTTAGTAATGCGAGCGACATCACTTCGTCGTGGTTCAAGAAGGGGGGGGAAGCTGCCTTGCTTGCTCCAACAACCGTGGATCAGCAGAAATTTTCGTTTGAGAATGTTGGTATTAGTGACAATTATCACATGATTAGAGCCAAGAAAGGGTTTTCTATGACTGGATATTGTCAGCTGGATTTGGGTATCGCAAAGTGTCATTTCGAGATTGGGGCTGGAGTTAATAATCTTGAATGGCAGTAATTACCCCTTTTGTCTCTGTGGCGAGAAAGAGCTTGTTGTCATAAATTAGCAAAAATAGACAAAAATAGCAATACCATGTGCAGGATTCGTTGTTAAAATGGCATCCGAAGATACAAAAAACATTAAATTTGCTATTTTTTTATTTTTATTTGTTTAACTTTCTTTCATTAAATTGCAATTTTCTCGTAGAAAAGTTGTAATTTTGTACGCGTAAACGTGTTTTTTAGGTACGCGCGAGCCTTGCGACATTACTGACGAACCTGCCTATGAAGAATACAATCTCCCAGTGACAGTGCTCTTTGGTTGGTCAAGAGAGAGATAAGATGTTAATGAATAGCAAAAAATATAGAACGTTAAATATGAATAATTGCTTGAAATGTTTAAAAACAACCGTTGCATGCCTAGCCATGTCTGCGTTTGTTTCCATGTTTGTGTCATGTAAAAAAACAACCCCTCCTGACACAAAGTATATCAAAGAGTTTCATGTAGCAAACTTCTATCAATCTTCAAAAATGATAGAAGAAGACAATTTGGCTTTGTATGTGGATTATTCCACATGTATTGCAGAAGGCATGAAAACATCTCCTTTCTATGTTAAGCTTCTTCCTTCATTTGTTGAAGCGACAAAATCTTATTATTCCATAAAAGGAAATGTTATCACAAAAGAAGAACCTACAGATACGTATAATCGTCTTTTGAACATCGTAGAAGTTAATTATGCCGACCTTAAATCTGCTGCAGAACAGATAGCAAATGGCAATACCGAAGCAGCATTGCTTACTGATGGTGAGTATTACAATCCAACTTTGGCTGGTGCTAATCCCAATAATCCGTATCTTGCTAAGGCATTCAAGACTTGGTTGAAAAAGGGACATGATATATTTATCTTGTCAGAACCATATGTGGAGGTGAACCATGTTCAGCAATACAACAAAAAACGTTTTTATTTCTTGTTTACGGACTCTCGTTTGAAAAACAATATTTTTGAGCGGATAACTCAAACTGCTAGTTTGGAACAGTTCCCAGAGGTACAGCTCTTCCATCTTTCAGCCGATCATCCTGGTGTTATGGTAGAAGGCAACTCGTCTAAGCCAAATGACATGTTAGCTGCTACGATAACTCCTTGTGGGTCTTTTGAGATTCAGGATTGGACTATCGATTGGAAGGGTATTAATAATTTCATTATGGGGGCTGTGGATCAGCAAACTGGTAATCCTCTACCCAATGGCGACGTTGTTATTTCTGGGATTAAAGTGAACAGAAATTCTTTTGGCGGTTATAGAATCACAGATGTGGGTGTGAGAGTCTATGACATGAACGCTGAATACATGGATTATTACATGAGAAAAGAGGCAAAAGAAAAGGTTGGTCCATTAGATGCTGAATTAACGGAGTGTCCAAATTTCTTGATGGTTGACCACAAAGAATTCAGCCGTCACGGAATTATCAACTTGTATTTTGATGTGATGAGATTGGATAACTCATTCTTGAAATATGGCAATCCAAACAATTATTTTAAGATTGATTTCTTTATTAGTCAGACAGAAAACGTGTTCTCGAAATATTCCTCAATGTTCACGTTTGATCTCCTTGGACAGCCTGGTGTTACAAACAGTTCTGTTGTTACAAGTGTGCAGCAATGTTTGGTAGATAAAGACCTCCAAAATCAAATGAAGCATTCGCCTTTCTATTCAATTTACGTAAAAAGTAATAAATATTAAAAATTAATCATATGAGAATTACAACACTTCCTGCACTTCAGTCTTTGCAAGACGAAACAATGGTTTATGCCGCAATCGTTGGTGCGGTAGCTCTTGGTTTATCTTTCCTTGTTGCTTCTTTGGTAGCTTATAAAGGGGGTGATGACCGTTCTTACATTACACGCAGAATCTGGTACGTTATTATTGGTCTTGTGGCTGCTGCTGGATTCTATGTTTACAATGACCTTGTAGTTAAGCCAGACATCACAAATGCTGGTTGGCAGAGCATGTTCTCTGATACCAATCTTATTTGCATTGGAATTAATCTTGGCGTATACATCGTAGGAGGTGTAATTCTTATGTTTGTTTTCCGTCACAAGAAGTTCGGTTCAATCCTCGGTAAGGAGAAGAACGCTTAGTCTAATAAATAATAATCAACGGATTATGGCAAAGCAGTATTTCGTATTGGGAATCGGCGGTACAGGAATGCGTTGCATAGAATCTTTGATTCACCTATGTGCAATGGGTATGTTCGATGATACCGAGATTCATCTTTTGGCACTTGATACTGACAAGAATAATGGTAATTTTTCTCGTCTAAAAGAAGTCAAGGAAGCATATGTAAACTCGAAGAATCTAGACAAAGCCAATCGCACGGCTTTAACTAACACTTTTTTCTCTGCAGACATCAAGTATTATGAATTTAGTCCCAATTATGAGAAAAAAAGTACGTTTAATGATGTGTTTAATTACGGAAACACTAAATATAATAGCCCAGAGGAAGCTGATTTGGCAGACCTTGTCTTGACGGAAAATGTCGAGAACTTCAATCTTCGTCATGGTTATCGCGCACAGACACACTTAGGGTCAATGATGATGTACCATTCCATCGTTGAAGCTGCTCGTTCTCGTATGGATAGTGATTTGAAACAATTCCTTCAAGTCTTAATCGCTGCTTGTAATGGTGGTAGTGATCCTAAAATCTTTATTTTGGGTTCTGTTTTTGGGGGAACAGGTGCATCTTCTATTCCTATTATTCCACAGGCTATTTCTGAAGCAGCAAGCATTATGAGTAATGGGGCGGCTAATGTTCTTGGCCGTGCATATTTTGCTTCAACCCTTCTTACTGCTTATTTTAGTTTCAAGGCTCCTTCTGCTGAAGAGTTGAAAGAACAGAAAGTCATTGCTACAAGTGATAAGTTTGCATTGAATTCACAAGTTGCAATGATGTTTTATGATGATGATACTACTGTAAAAAATACTTACCAGCGTTTTTACATGATGGGTACTGATGGTCAAGGCTGGGATCCTATGGTTCGTGAAAAGGATAAAATTACCAAGACCATCACAGGCGGTGGCGACCAGAAAAACGATTCTCATTATATTGAATTGTTAGCTGCATGTGCTGCACTTGATTTCTACCATGCTGATATGGCACATTTTAAAGGGAATAAGAGTGCTGGCGAGACTGATTACGTGTATAGAGCAGTTGATAGTTCTGGAAAATTTGAATTTAAGGATTTTGTCGGAAACAACCAAGACAACTATGATAAGGATTTTGCTAAGAAGTTCGGTATGCTGATAGCATTCTCGTTCCTTTGCAATGATCCAGATATTGACTTTGTTGAGAGTGTTCGTTGCAATAAGCAAAAGGAAATTACAGGATTTGACGGTATCGATGTTAATCAGGTGGAATATTTGAAGAAGTATTTCCGTTTGTTTAACGTTCGTAATATTAATGGAGAATTGGCAGAAGGATGGATTCGTCAGATTCATCGTTCCGCTAATGGAGGTGATAACTTCCTGTTTAACCCAAAACTATTCGCATTCCATACAATGAAGGAATTGCATAAATTTGATTGGAATAAGAGCCTCTATCGAAATGAAGGAGTTGGCAAAGATTGGACGTTCTCTGTCGGAATTTTTGGTTCAAAATTTGACACTTTCAAGAAGAAGTTTATTGAGGAACTGCATAATGGAGCTCCAACAACTATAACAAATACAGGTGAGCGTTTTTATAAACTTATTTATGAAACACTCTGCAAAATTTATAACATTAATTAAATTGATACGCTATGTCTAAAGCTTTATTGATAAAGAGTTATACAACTCTTACAACTGGCACACAAGGTAATTGGAATGACCTGAACATGGCGTCTTCCTATATCCAAGGAATTCAAACGGGTAAGATACTTGAAGATGTAAGTGCAGATAAAATAGCAGCACTTATTTCTGGTGTACCTACCCCATGGGCTCGTGCTAAACTTTTTAAGTTCGCTCTTGGAACACTTGCGAATCCTGACCCTGCCATTTCAAATTCAGGCCTCACTCAGTTCTACGAAATGCTTCATGGTGAGTGGCGTGGACTTATTGCATTGATGGCATTGTACTCTGACCGTATTCGCGTTTCCAAACCTGTTACGATGAATTCGAAGGGAGGAGATTACGACATTGCATCTGCCTTTGGTCGAATGCTTTTTAATGATAAGGATATTTGGAGTAACCAGGATGCTCTTGCTAAGAATCCCGATGCCCAGCCATATATACATCTTCTCTACTACAAAGATCAGTTAATTGGTGGAACTTCTCCACTCACAGGTGTGTTTACTGGTGTAAACTACTCAGACCTTGATGGTATGTCTGATATAAGTTGGTACAGAAATGGTAAGCTGGAGGATCCTATGCCTTACTTATCTCCAGACCAATTACAGAAGCTCTATCTGTTTGTCAAGAACATGAATAGTAACCTTGATGCTTTTGAAGCAAAGGTTAATCAATTCCGTCAAAACGAACAGAAGGTTAATATTGATGGATTCAAGAGCATGAGTCGTGATTGGGAAGCAGAAATTCTCAATTCTCGTAAAGACTTACGTGATAAAGGTCCAATTCCTACATACGGAGCACTTTTATGTCCTTTCAGTATTCTGTTTAACAGCGATGTTCCTGTGTATCTTAAGTTAAGCGATTATACATTTACATATCGCAAGGTGGACGAAGAATGCATTGAAATCGGTGATATTCAGAGTCTGTTGAGTAGTGATGGGTATGTCGTCGGTTGGGCCGAGGATGCGAATCAGCGTCAAAAGTGTTCTGATGCTCCTGTATATTATCTTCAGGTCAAGGACTTACATTCTGGCTCAACTTGCTATTTTACAATTCCTCTTTCAGAGATGGGTATTAACATCTTTAAGAATCGCTTAGGTGAGCTTTTAGATTACAATGCCGGTGGTAATAGTAGCATTTCTGCTTCAATTAGTGACGAGGGCGATGTGCTTTCTGTCGCAATGGTTGTTGAAATTGATGGCGAGAAGGTAACTCTTAACACTCGTGAATATCAAATTGACTGGATGGAAGATATGGGTCGTGTAATCATGTGGCCTAATTTCGTGTCAGACAAGTGGAACAAATACTATCTTTATACAGAGTTTACTTCTGATGCAAAGAACAAATTCCAGCCAATCTTTAAATTTAATGGCAATATTCTTCGTGATGGAAACAAAAATTTCTTAACTCCATTGTATGAGGCTGCACCAAACGAGGAACTTGCAGTTGACATTAAGCCACTTATAACTTATCCTGCTGGACAAGGTGAGGATCTGCCTAAGTACAATATTATTGCCGCTTATAAACCATTTGAAGGTCTTATCGCTACAGTGCAAAAAGGTGGACATGATGAGCGAGCTGGCTATCTGATGCTTCGTCATAGTATTGTTAAAGATTTAACTTCGGTAGATATGAATAGTACTGCTATCATTGGTATTGACTTCGGTAGCAATAATACATGTGTATACTATAACGCGAATGACCGTGGAGCAATGCCTATTCAGTTTGAGAATAATCGTGCAGTACTGGTAGGTAATGAGAATGACGATAAAAAAGCCAATGCAGGAAATGACGAACTATTGTTCTTCACTAATTATCCTGCAGAGAATGGCCAATTGAAGTCATGGCTTCATGAACATGATAGCCGTTATAATTGCTACAATCAGTCAGAAGAGGTTGCTGGCGGTGTACCAGTAAATCGTCCTAATGTTGTAGTACGTGAGATGGATGAGTTTGAAATAAAGACTCAGGCAGGAACGCTTCATTATAACATGAAATGGCTTGACAACCAAAAGGGACTTGAAAAGAAAAGGGCTTATTTGAAGTCTATATGGTTACAGGCGTGTGCGTTCCTTTACAAGAATAAGATTCGTCCAGAAGAAATCAGTTGGAGCCATCCTGGATCTATGATGGAGTCCGACGTGAATGATTATGATAAGATTTTTAATGATCTTATTAAGATAAATCCTATCACAACGGGACGAAAGCCTACAATCAACGAAGACTTCCCAACAGAAGCCGAAGCCGTTTGTAGTTTTGCTCTGTCTCAGGATTTCGGATTGTCTAACAATAATCTCTTCCTTGGTATTGATGTTGGTGGTAGTACAAGTGATATACTTCTGCTTGGAAAGGATCCAAATAATGGCAATAAATATACATTGTTCCGGGAGAGTTCTGTACGTCTTGCCGCTGGTGTATTCTTTGATGCAGTCATTAAGTCTGAGACATTCCGACAAGCATTGGTAAACTTCCATGAAAGTAACCAGAAGTCTGTTTATGTCTCAAACATTCGCGATGTCCTCACAGAAGCGAATAAGGCTCCATACTATCTTAACAACATATTTGATCAGTTGAAGACTCTCGATGAATATGAGGCATTCTACGACACAATCAACCGTGATGCGAAGTTTGTTTTCACTATTCCTGCATATGTGACAGGTCTTCTTTTGTATTATTCTGGTATGTTGATTGGTAAAACAATCAAAGATAATGGACTCACTAATATTGACCGTGTTGATATTCTTTCTTTCGGTAAGGGAGGACGTATTTTCCACTGGTTACGTAACTCTGCTGGTAATCGCGCTACTCGTGAATACTATTCAACTTGCTTAAATGCTGGTGTACATTGTGTAACTGATGTCGAACTCACTGTAAAATACCGTGATGAAATTGAGGTTGACAATAAAGCAGAGGTTGCAAAGGGTTTGTGTGATCCAAAAGATGTAGTTAAGAAGCAGAAAGCAGATGACCGTGACATTTGTGGCGAAATAGGTGTCAAATACCTCATTCCTGGAGGAAGCATGAAGACTCTTTCTGTTGAGGATGAGTTGACAGGTGATTACTTCTCCGATGACATGGGTAATTTTGACTTCTCAGGTGTCACTAACTTCGAAGCTTTCATGGATATTTTCATAGAATTCGTTAGTCAGAAAACCAAACTTTACGCAAGAGCTGATAGTGAACTTCGTGATGACTTATCCGATCTTCCTACTAGAATTGCAAGTTTTATCTGTAACAACGATAGAGAATATAGGAAAGCCAAGGAGAAGGCAAAAACAGGTGATGGTTTCCACTATCATCAGCCTATAATTATCGCAGAAGGAATCTGTTTCCTTAGTACATTAATTAGAAAAGCTTTTAATCAGTAGGATTGAATCCTAAATATATGAAATCATTAGCTCTTTACATAGACAAGTGGTATATCGTTGGTGCTGTAAACACCGACGGTATCACTCGTCCTGTAAATCTACCCAACCATGAGGATCGTATTTGGCTTTATTTTTATGAAGATGTAGCCAATGATGAGATTTCTTATGGTAAAGGCTTCCAGAGCAAATTTCGTAACAATGAGAATCACTATTATGGCGATGTGTTCTCTTTGATTACTCAATCATCTGCAAAATATACTATGTTTAAGCGCTTTCAGCCTATGAGAGGTATATTCAAGTCTTCAAAGATTTTTTATGATTTGCGCAAAGACATGGATGAAGATGGTGACATTACTACATATGTTTCTTTCTCAAAAGATATTTCTTTAGCTTCGCGCCTTTTGTTCCTGGAAGAACTTAAGGCAGAAAAAATCGATGTGAAAGAAACAGTTGCTCGTATTGGTCATTTAGCTTTGGAGTATGCGTCAAAAAAGTCTGGCTATGTAGAAGATGGGTATTATTTGGTTCTTAATGCTTGCAATGAGAATCTTCATTACTCTCTTTATCAGAAAACAGATGACTTATTCAATAGAGTGAAAGAAGATGTTCTAATAGGTTTGGGTACGGATGTTAGAAGCCGTGCTCTCATTGAGCATGTCGTTGATAATATCAATGACAGAGAACATTTTTTTAAGACTATTGAGGAACGAGAATCTGAATATCTGAGAATGAATCAATATGTAGATGACTGGCTTGTAAGGCTTTCTACTGCAAAAGGATTCATTCCAATACAGCTGACAAACGTAACATTTTCACGAGATCCTTACAAGGACTATTCGGTTTCTGTTCGCAAAGTAAAAATTGATGAGAGAACTGAAAAGATTGTAAAGGACATCGTTAATGTTATAGTCGGTTTTGTTAAAGATGCAGAAATAAGTCATGAACAGCTTCGTGGAATACTTTTTCTTGGCAATACCTTTACAAATGTCCAGTTTAAAAAAGAACTGACAAGCTATTATAATCTCGATAATAGCAAAATGGTTTGTTTTAAAGATTCTGATTTACCCTCTCTAGTTAGTGCATATACCTTTATTGACTGCGAACAGTTTTCTGCTACCAAAAAGTATGTTCGTGAAAATGCAGAAGCTGAATTGATGCGTATCAAGAACGCAGAAGAAGAAGCTATTGCTTTGAAGAAAGCACAAGACGAAACAGATGCTGCAGCTGCTGAGGAGCGCGAAGCGTCTGATGCTGAACGAAAGTTCAAGGATGCTATGGATAGAGGTTATGACGCAGAACGTGAGCATAACTATGACGATATGGAAGAGTATTTCCATATTGCACTGGGATTGCGTCCTGACGATGAGGAGGCTAAACAAAAGCATGAAGAAGCTCTTCGAAAGAAAGCCGAAGTGGCTGTTCAGCAGAATCATTATAAAGAGAAAATCCAACAGGCTAAGTCTGCTTATGATGATGCAGACTACGAAACGGCAAAGTTCAAAGCAGAAGAAGCTCTTAGCTTTATGCCTGAGTCAAAGGAGGCATTGCGTATAAAAGAAGATTCTCAACGTCGTATAAAGAGTCAAAAAGATTTGGAACGTTACCTTGACAGAGCTGATTTGTTTATTGCGCAAAAAGCATACAATGAAGCTAAGCAAGAATTACAAAAGGCCAGACTTCTAGATGTTGATTACAAAGAAATTGAAGATCGTGAGAATAAAATACTAAAGAAGAACAGGCTGCAAATGCACAGGTTGCAGAGTTGACTAATAATCTTAATTCATCAATGAATGAAGGTCGCTATGATGATGCTCTTAAAAGTTGCAATGAATTGATTGTGGTTGACTTTGCTAATTCACGTCGTTGGAGTGCAAAAATTGCAGAAATCAACAGCAAGAAAGAAAAAGCAGAAGAGGAACAGAAACGATGGAATGAACTTATTCGCGATATAGATTCTGCTCACCTTGCAGAAGATTGGAAGAAACTAAATTCGTTATGCAAGAAAGCACTTGATATTCGTGAAGATTCTGACATTAGATCTAAATATGAGAAATCTGAGGAAAAACTCGTTGAGATTCATAAGTCTGAGCAGTTTAAAAAGACTATGTCAGAGATAAACGAACTTGCAGTCAAGAAAGAATTTGATGCAGCAAATGACAAACTGAATAGTCTTGAAAGGTCTTTGCGCAAGGACAGTTTGTTGGATGCTGCAAAAGAAGCTCAAATACGTGAAACTCGAAGAAGTTTGTTTGATTTTGGACAAAGTAGTACTAGTTCTTCTCCAAAGGATGACTTCCTTGGAGGAAAGGACGATCGCACACATATTAAAGGTTTTGCACCAAATGGAAAGTCAAACTCCAAAACGAAAGAACAGAAAGGTACCTCTGGTAATTCGGTAAACCCTGATTTCGATTGGGATTTTGGTTCTCCTAAAAAAAGCAAGACGGTTCCACCTCCACAGCAGAAACCTCAAAAGACATCGCATAAAACAGACGATAGTTTTTTTGATTCTGTATCGATTAATAGAACTCAAACGAAATCCGTCACATCAAAACCGAAAGGTAAGATAACTAATGATGATTTCGATTTCTAGAACAGTATAAACATTCTAATTTTAAACAAAAATGGAAGGCGTACAACTTAAAAGAAAAGTAACACTTCGCAGGAAAGAGAAACCTGCAGAGTTTACATTCACAGGACTTCTGAAGGTGAAGCTCCTTTGGCAGTCATCAACAGATTTAGACCTTTGCATGTTCTTTAAGAAAAAGGATGGCGAAGTAGGTGGTGTATTCTCTTCTGCTTTTCGTCAGAAGAAATCAGATCTCGGTTCTTTAACAGAGTTTCCTTTCATGCTTCATAAGGGAGACGAAGCAGAACCAGAAGCAGGTGGCGAGTCAGTTGAGCAAATAAACGTTGCAAGTCTCAATGACATTGATACTGCATATGTATGTGTGCTTAACTATAGTAAGGCTATCGACGGAGAGGAAATTAACTTCACTCAGGATTCAGGACGTGTTGAAATTCAGAGTGATAATGGTGATTACTTTGAAGTGGTAATAGATTCTGAAGAACAGGGACACGTATATAATGTATGTTCTATTAAGAACAATAATGGTGAGAACTCTGTTATGAATGAAGGTATAGTAATGGATTTAGGTACTGCATTTGATAAAATTCCAGGATTTTCTCTTATTTGTGAGTAATAATATAAAGTCAAACCCAAAATTTTAAATTATCATGGCTGTAACATTAAAGAAAAAGATTACCCTCAAACGTAAGGGTGAAGCTGCTGATTTTACATTCAGTGGAAAGTTAAAAATTAAGCTCTTCTGGAGCTCTCCAACTGACCTCGACCTCTGTCTCTTCTTTAAGAAGAAAAACGGAGAAGTTGGTGGTATCTTCTCTAATGAATACCGTGGACGCAAGAGCGACCTTGGTGACTTGAACGCATTCCCTTATATGCTCCACATGGGAGATAACAAGGAACCTGCAGCTGGTTCAGAAGAAACTGAGCAGATTAATGTCGCAAGTCTTAATGAAATCGACGAGGCATACATTTGTATTGTAAACTATGATGCTGCTGTTGAAGAAGAAGATGTGACTTATGCAGAGGAAGGTGGCCGTGTCGAACTTCAGAGTGACTCTGGTGATTATCTTGAAGTAATCGCGGATTCTGCTGACCACGGTCCAATCTATTGTGTATGTACTATCAAGAACAACGATGGCGTTAACTCTCTTAAGAAGAGCGGTGGTGATGAGGATCATCCAGAAGTTATGGATCTCAGTACCGCATTTGAGAAGATTCCTGGTTTCGCCCTCATTTGCAATTCATAATTATGGTTTCAATAAAGCATAAAGTAACAATAAAGACAAAAACTGCACAGGAGGAAACTCCTGCTGCAGTTGAAAGTCCTGCTGTTACATTGAAGAGGAAGCAACCAGAAGTTGCTAATGAGCCAACTAAGGTTGCACCTGTTCCAGAGACTCCAAAGAAATCCAATAAAGGCAAAATCATTGGTGGTGTTGCTGCCGCTGCTGCAATACTCGCAGGTGTATATTTCTTCGGAATAAAAGGTGATGATAAGACTGGTGATGACGTTACTCCTCCGACTGAGCAAATAGCTCAAGCCAGGGATGCTACTCAACCAGAGCCTACAACACAGACAGATGTTCCAGAAGAGGGTACGGCCGAAGAAAGTGGAGCAGCTTCAGATGCTCCTGAGACTGTAAGTCCTGCTGAAGCGAGTGATGCTCTTGCAAAAACCGGAACAGATCAAACTCAAACTCCGACACAGCCTACAGAACAGAAAGCAGACAAGCCATCGTCTGTTGCATCTTCTTTCACTAAGCCTGTTCAACAAGCTCAGTCACCAAAGAATAATGCTACAACTAGCCAAATAGCAGCTGCATCTGCACCTATAGGAGGCGATGTTGCTGAAAACGCCAAACGTGTTATTCGTGGTGATTTCGGCAATGGTCAGGAACGTAAGGACAAACTTGGTTCTGCTTATGTAGAGATACAAAGTAAAGTTAATGAAATGTATCGACAGGGACTTGTATATTAAATAAATGCAATATAACTGATGTATTGTCTTAATAAGGGACATTACGACAGATAGTAGTGCCCCTTAATTATAATTGTAATTGTCAGTAAGCAATGAAGATTCATGTTGCAATTATAGCATTCGGACTTTTGTCGTTGGTCTCATGCCATCAAAGAAATGGCCAGAATGAGGTTGTGTCAGAGCCAACTCCATCACAACAGAAGTTGCTCAATGCAGGCTGGACAGTTGAAACTCCGGCAGAAGATCTGACGGAAGAATATGGAATACAACCAATATATGGCATACAAGACAACTACTTTGATATAGCAATGGGAAGTGGTTGTAATGTTGCTGTAAAAATCATGGATTTACGCACAGATAAATGTATTCGTTATGTTTATGGTGCGGAAAATTCAACTACAACAGTCCAAGAAATACCACAAGGTGTATATTATCTGAAGCTTGCATATGGTTATGATTGGATGGAGTATGAAAAAGACAATGTGAAAATTGGTAAGTTTACAAGAAACGTATCTTATGAACGTAGCCAAGACACATTTGATTTTGGTGTGAAAAATTCTAGAGATGAAGTGAACTATCGTCTTGAAATAAATGTTGTAGAAAGTAAATTAGAAAATAACTTCCTTGCAACTCCCATCAACGAAGATGAGTTCATGAAATAATAATAATTTAACAGAATTAATTATGGCAAATTTAGAACAATTAAAGAAGGATCTTCTCGCAGATGGTATTATTGATTCTGAAGAAGTAAAAACAATCAAAGCTGTCCTCTATGAGGATGGTAAAATCGACAAAGATGAAGCAGATTTTCTTTTTGAGTTGAATGACGCTGTTTCAGGCAAAGAAAATGCGCCTGAATGGAAAGATTTGTTTGTCGATGCAATTACTGCATTCGTATTAGAGGACGAAGTCTCTCCAAACGAGATTGACGAAGATGAAGCAGAATACCTTTACAATCGGATTAAAGGCGACGATCAAGTAGATGATATAGAGCGAGCCCTCCTAGAGAACATTAAAGCTAAGGCAAAGAGTTTCCCTGAAAAACTCGCCTCTTTACTCTAACATTAAAGGAGGGGGCAAATCCCTCCTTCTTTATTTAAATTATATGGTAAGTTTTAGACATTTTGCTTCATATGTGACTGGTGCATTGTTTGTACTGTGTGCTATTGGTTGTCATTCTAAGCAAACTCCAATTGATAAACTTGAAAACTTTACTGAAGAAATTCAGAACAAAGCTCAGGATTATACAGAAGAGGATTGGAAGACTTCTGCTGAGGAGTTGGAGCAGATAGAAAAAGAAATTGAACAATATAAATCCGAATATACAGATGAGGAGCTGAAAGAAATAGGCCGCCTAAAAGGCATTTGTCTTGCTCGGTTTACAAAGCATTCTTTTAAGACTTTCAAAAGTGGGCTTGAAGATGCAATGAAAGAAGCAGAAGGCCTAATTGAAGGTTTTTCACAAGGGTTCGGAGATAAAGAAGAATAATGAAAAAGGTTGAACGAGCATCAATAGTTAGAGTCTTGATAGATCTTATCAAGGCAGATTTGGTTATCGATGAATATGAAATGGTTCTTTATGCTAAGTTGAAACAAGAATACAACATTAGCAGAGAAGATGAAATCAGTGCATCGTCGATGACCCTTGCAGATGCCGTTATGCCCCTTGCTGACTCTACTCCACTGTTGAGAAAATCTCTAATTGAATCTTTTTCAAAAATGTCTGTCAGTGATGGATTCTGTGCAGAACAGGAGGCTCAACTGATATTTGCTCTAATCTTTTGTCTAAGCGAAGAGTTTGTTGGTATGACAGAGATGTACTCTGTTCATGAACCTGAAGTTACAATAGAGGACAATCAAGTTATTTATGTAGAGCCCGCATTTGATAACAACATTAACTCCGACATTACAAATAATTATCGCTCTATAGATAAGGAATTCCATTTGGCTGGGTTTTATTTTATTTATATCCCATTTATTTCCAATCATTATAAGAAAACAGATATAGGATTGTTTAAGGAAATTGCAAAAATCTTGGCTCCGACAATACCAGAGAATAACATTCCTATTCTTGTCAAGAATTTGCAAAACATTACAACTGCAGAATATTGTTCTGAGCAGTTATGTAATAAACTTGGCATCCATAATCTTAGAGACGTGCCTCCTTCTCTATTGTTTAAGATTAGTAATACTTACGTTGGTGACAAGCTTTATACTAACTTCTTACGTATTACTATTGACAACGATGTTTTGCCTCTGATGCAAGATATTGTTGACAGATACATAGGAATGTTAATATCAGGAATAAGATTCGTCAAGAATACAGAAGAAGCTCATGGACAATTTATGTATCATGGTTTCTATAAACAGCTCTTCGATATATATGTTCTTCAGCGTGGCGTAAAGAGTGGTATATTGTTGGATTTAATAAAAGGTAGTTTGTTCTTACCAGAATTATCTTTGGAGATAACAGGTCTTCATAGACGTGACAAAGCGTTGTATGTACTACTGCTTATAGAAAGTGAAAATGGAGGCCTTAACTTTTCGCTTCCAATGTCGGTTAAAGAAAAAAGGAACTATGAAAATAGAATGAAGTCTATGCAGAATAAATATAACCTCATATATCACGCTCTTAATGGGGATAAAGCTTCTGCACCAAGGCTTGAAGACCCAGAGATAAGAAGACCCATAATTAGTAATATACGAAGGTGTATTAATAAAATGTCTGATGTTTTGCATAATGTAAATGATTACAATGTTTCCAAGAATTCTTATGGGAATTTCTGCGTAAATATACCGTTAGAAAATGTCCTTGTTAGAGAGTATGGGAATGAAAGAGAAAATGTACCAATCCGTAAGTAGCTTGTCTTTAACAAGATAAGAGTTGTGTAACAACATCTTGCAATATTGCAACCAAATTGTGATAGCAAAAGCGTCACAAAGAAGAAAGGTTTTAGCCCCGAATAGTTATCGAAGAGAAGTGCGTACCTTTGCAACATAAAAGTAAAACAAAACATTTAAATCAATGAAAAAATATTCTTACTAGCCTTTGGGGTGATAACATTTTTTGCATTGAATAGCTGTAATAGTCGTTCTTCTAAGCCTGGTCCAGAGAGTAGAAACTATGAATCAGGATATAACTCTTCTTCAACTGCTACAGATTCCGAATAAGATAATCCTTATATAGACTGCTCGTTATCTACGGGGGAACAACCTTATGATTGCAGTAATCTCCGAGGAGATAAATCATCTATAGAAGTTCGCACTTCAAGTAGTTCTGAGTGTGACGTAGTTGTTATTATAAAGAGCGATGACGTTATGGTCTGCAATTCCTATATAAAAGCAGGAGATTCATATAAGTTTAATCTTCCAAATGGTACATATCAAGTCTTCTTCTATGGTGGACGTAGTTGGAAGCCTAATAAGACTATGCCCAATGGACAAGAAGGAGGATTTGTGGCAAATGATTCCTATTCAAAAGATGAACCAGTAACATTGAACTATCAGGGACTGGAGTATGAGTTGATACCTCAGCCTGATAGTAACTTTACAACTGAGCAAAGCAACGCAAGTGAGGTTTTCTAAACAGAGTATATATAATGTAAGTGTAATTTAAGTTATGTAATCATGGAATATAATAAATTATATAATTACAATATGCAAGGTAATGTCATAGATTTCCCTGCAACATTTGCTAAGGTAATGCGAAATGTTTATGGTTGGATGTCATGTGAATTATTGATGACAGCTCTAACAGCAATGATTGTGGCAGGACATCCAGACATTATATATGCTATTGCTACGAATAAACTTCTTTTATGGGGACTTTTTGGTGCGGGGATAGGATTGGTTTTGTGGCTAAGTGCTAGAATAAATTCCATGTCATCAATGACTGCAGGTTTGATGTTTGCTGCATATGCTATCCTTAATGGCGTAACGATGTTATTCATATTTCTTGCATACACTATGGAGAGTATTGCCTCGACCTTCTTTACAACGGCAGGAACATTTGCTGTCATGTCCTTTATCGGATTTGTCACAAAGAAGGATTTATCTGGCATAGGTAAAATACTCACAATGCTTCTGATTGGACTTGTTATTGCGACAATAGTTAATATATTTGTTGCAAACTCTGGACTGTCTCTCATTTTGAATTATGTTGGTGTGTTTGTCTTTGTCGGTTTGACCGCATACGACACTCAGAAAATAAAAACGTTAATTCATGAAGCAACAATGTATGGAGATGAGGAACAGACGAATAAACTTGCTCTTATGGACAGTTTGACTCTTTACCTTGATTTTATTAATCTTTTCTTATACCTATTGAGATTCTTAGGTAATAGGAAATAATTATTAATGAATAAACAATGGATAGTATGGAACCATTAAACATGAGACGTAAACGATGGAATCTTTTAGGATTCGTTGCGAGTGTTATTATAACCTTTGGGATGATGGGCCTAATTATTTATGGTCAAGAACACAAAGGGCAACTTGAAGATGTTTTGTATATCCTTGTCCGTTATACTGGTAGTTGCATTATTTGCAATTATCAGTTATAATGTTAAAAGAATCATTAAGAATAAACTAAATAATAGAGCAAAATGAGTAAGATTCACTATCAAGGCTTAACCGATGCCCAGGTGCTCGAAAGCCGTGCGAAGTATGGTGCAAACGTGCTGACTCCGTCAGAAGAAGATTCCTTGTGGGATCAGATTAAAGAAGTATGTAAACATCCGATTGCGATAGCAATGTTTGGGCTTATCGCTGTGTCGGTTGTTCTTGCAGGAATACTTGTATCTAGCATGGGCGTGGCTGTTTGGGTTATGCCGGCAATCGTAACAATTGCAACACTGCTTATTCTCATAGTAGGCTTCTTTGGCGGTTTTGGAGATCCTCTTTTCAAAATCCTGATTACTGCATTTGTCCTTTCAATGGGTATTTCAACCTACGAATACGAATGGAATAATGCAGAATGGACAGCATTCTTTGAACCAATAGGTATTATTGTTGCTCTTATTCTTGCCACAAGTATTGCATACTGGCTTGAAAAAAACAATGAAAAGACGTTTCAGAGTCTTAATCAGTCAAATGATAATGAACCTGTGAAGGTCATTCGTAATGGCCATGTATGTCAGGTTCTACGTAAGGATGTTGTTGTGGGCGATATAGTTAAACTGGAAACTGGTGAAGAAATACCTGCTGATTGTAAATTGTTGGATTGCCTTAGTCTTACTGTTGATGAGTCTTCGCTTACAGGCGAACTTCAGGCAACAAAATCTCTTGACGCGAATGCATATCCAGATGCAACATATAGAGCTAATGAGATTAAAAAAGGTACAAATATTATTGAAGGTTATTGTACAGCAGAGGTAACTCAGGTAGGTATGAGTACTGAATGTGGTGAGGTTTATAAATCTCTGAATGAAGGCGATGAAATCACTGTTGGTTGGTTCGTTAAGAATAACTCTACAGGTGAGATCGTTGGTAAGTATAGCACAGAAGATGATGCTAATGATGCTCTAAAAGAATATCAAGGTAAGCATGAAGACGATGATGTTGTGGTTGAACAGCCACTTATTGACCGTATGCGTGTACGCAAGGGTAGTGAAACGCCTCTCAGCAGAAAACTTAACGGTCTTGCCGATTGGATTACCAAAGCAAGTTACTGGATTGCAGGATTCATCATTATAGGAAGATTGATTTGGTTCTTTGTTTCTGGTGATATTAATTTCTCTTCAGGCGAATACTGGGTAGAGTTCGTAAGCTTCTTCCTTAAGACTATAATGATTGCCGTAACACTTGTTGTTGTTGCTGTACCAGAAGGTCTTCCAATGTCTGTTACTTTAAGCCTTGCATTCAGTATGCGTAAGCTTATGAAGAGTAATACGCTTCCACGTACAATGCATGCTTGTGAAACCATGGGAGCAGCCTCTGTTATTTGTACTGATAAGACAGGTACTTTGACGAAGAACCAAATGGAGGTTGTTGATTCTAAAATAGCATGTTCAGACAACAATCTTATTGCAGAAATGATTGCGGTTAATACGACCGCTAATCTTGATTTCTCAGACAAGAATAATACCAAGGTCATCGGCAATCCTACAGAAGGAGCTCTTCTCCTTTGGATCCAGAAGAAAGGATCTGATTATTTAGAGATACGTGATACAGTACAATTGATAGACAGACTACCATTTACAACAGAAAATAAATATATGGCTACAATCGTAGAATCTGCTGTTCTTGGTAAGAAGGTAGTCTATGTCAAAGGTGCTCCTGAGATTTTACTGAATCTCTGTGATATTAGTTCTGATTCAAAGAACTCTCTAGAAAAAGAACTCTTGTCATATCAGAATAAAGCAATGCGTACATTAGGTCTTGCTTACATGGAACTTACGGATAATGATAACATCTTTAAGGATGGAAAACTTATTGCTAATAATCTTAAGTTCGTAGGCATCTTTGCAATTCAAGATGATATACGCGATGGCGTTAAGGAATCTATTGGTGATTGCATGAAGGCAGGTATCGCTGTGAAGATTGTAACTGGTGATACTCCTGGAACGGCTAAGGAGATTGGACGAAAGATTGGTCTTTGGCAGGATTCAGATACAGGCAAGAATATCATTACGGGGGCAGAGCTTGCCCTTTTGACTGATAAACAACTTCAAGAGCGAGCAATGGATCTGAAGATTATTGCTCGTGCAAGACCAATGGATAAGAAACGTCTTGTAGAAGCTCTTCAGAGTCTTGATCAAGTCGTAGCAGTTACTGGTGATGGTACTAACGATGCTCCTGCTTTGAATAAGGCTGACGTAGGTTTGTCAATGGGTAATGGTACTGCTGTGGCTAAAGATGCTTCAGATATGATTATCCAGGATAATTCATTCAGTACTATTGCCAATGCTGTTATGTGGGGACGTTCTCTTTACAAGAATATCCAGCGTTTCCTTCTCTTCCAGCTTACTGTTAATGTTGCTGCATGTTTCCTTGTCCTTTTTGGAGCATTTTTGGGTACAGAGTCACCTCTTACTGTTACGCAAATGCTTTGGGTTAACTTGATTATGGACACCTTCGCAGCAATTGCACTTTCTGCCCTTCCACCACAGAAATCTGTTATGGAAGATAAGCCACGTGATCCAAAGGCATTTATTCTAGACTCGTCAATGTTGCGTAACATCTTTGGTGTTGGCGGATTCTTCTTCGTTATTCTCCTTGCTCTTTTGATTATCTCTCAACATGCAGATATTAAGAGTATGAGTGACCTGCTTAACTTCCATTTTGGTGAACGTAATGAGGTTTCTGTTTATGAGCTAACTCTAATATTTACGATATTTGTTATGACTCATATGGGATATATATTTAATGCTCGTGGTTACAAGACGGGAGGTTCTGGCTGGAATCTAAAGGGTTGTGATGGATTCCTTATTATTGCTACGGTTGTGACTGTTGGACAGATTGCTATCGTTCAAGTTCCGTTCCTGAATAGTTTCTTTAATGTTCAGCAGTTGCCATTTAGTGATTGGGTGATTATATTCATCATTGGATTCTTAGTCACTGGAGTTAGAGAACTTAAACATTTAATATTCAAATAATCTACACAAAGAAAGTGGCAGATGCAAGTCTGCCATTTTCTTTATAACAAATGACATCAAATAATGATAGGCTCAATAATTGAAATCGTAATAGGTTGGTTGATAACATATAAAGCACCCAAAATGCTTAAAGATAAGGGAACTCAAGCCACTATTATTAAGTTGGTTGGCTGGCTGTTGATTATAGCAGGTTTGATTAGTTTTGTCCGTGCTGTTTTAGGAATGGTTGGCATCTAATTAAATGACAACAATAATCCACCCCACAAGAACACGTCGGTATAGGGAGATTTGATATAAGCGTTTTATAAGAATGAATAGAATTTGTGCTATAATTTGTTTTGTGTCCTGTACTTGCATTGCGTTTGCTCAGAAAGTTTATGTGACACCTGGTACAACCTCGAAGTTGTACCATAAAACTGCTGAATGTAAAAAATTGAAGGCTGTTGGTAGTTCTTCTTTCTCGATTTCTATTCAGCAGGCAAAATCTATTGGTAAAGAAGCATGTGATGTATGTTATTCTGTTAGTCCAGTTCAAAACAAGGAACGTATAACAGAATCAAAAAGCAATACTACGCGAGTTCGGGTTAAGAATGTCCTTGTAAAAGTTGGTAATCTCGTTAGTTTTTTGTAACTTTATAGTTGTAATTCAATAACTTACAAAACAGCCAAGCGATGATTACCAAAGACAAAATTACGGAAATACTCTGTATTATTGATGAGTTTGACAAGAATTTGAATGTTGAACTGAGTAAAAACCTATGTTTACCATCTTATAACAGCAATGGAAAACGTTGTAGGAATCGTAAGGGAAGGCTTTCTGAGAGTGAAATCATGACGATCCTTGTGTGCTATCATTTCGGTACATATCGTAATTTCAAGGAGTATTATCAGAACTGTATCCGTGGCTGGCTCAGGCATGAATTCCCTGCTGCCGTCTCCTATAACCGTTTTGTGGAACTCATGCCCCGTATGTTCCTCAACGTGAGTTCGATATAAGCTCTATGCAATTATTCTGCTTTTATCAATTATTTCTATGTTCATTTCTGGCTTCTTTGGCAACAGATTGTATGCAATGAGTCCTGCTATCAGATTTGTTGCAAAGTTATCAAAAGAGCGATGTCTGGTGTGTTCTATCTGACATACATTCTTCAGTTCATCGTTCACCGTCTCTATCACAGAACGCTTTCTGAGCAACAACTTATCATACAGGCTCATCAGGGAGTTCTTCATGTTCTTCTTTATCTTGGTCACCAAATGTATATTGTCCACAAAGAGCATCTCAAAGAGGTTCTGACTGATATACCCCCTGTCTGCGAAGAGTTTCCCAAACAACCTCTCGGTGAAGCGTTTGTCCTTCAGTGGCTCCCTGTCATCTACGTTTCCTGGCGTGAGCTTCCACTGGATAATCTCTCCCTTGTCATTGATGACAAGATGTAGCTTGAAGCCGTAGAACCAGCCCATGGTGCACTTTCCCTTTGCCGCCCAGCCCCTCATGGTCCTGTGCTGCCGCTCACGCTTGATGTGGCAGGAAGCCAGTGGTGTGGAATCAATGATGGATATGCCTGAACACTTGCCCAGTGCACATGTCTGGAGAAACAGCAACAGGTGCAGTGCGACCTGTGCTTGTCGCTCGACGAAGCGGTTGTAGGAAATCCGATGTGGGAAGTCTCCACGCATATGCTGGCAGATATAGCCTAAGTAGAAGGACTTGAGGTCTCGGAAGCGGTGAGTGTGGAACAGGACCAGAATGGTCATGATTTCACTGTCTGACATACGGGAAACACGGTTACGGTGCCGCTTGCCGGGTACCTGAAGCGTATGTTTTTTCAACTCTGGAGTAAAATACTTGCAAAAATCGTCGAATATACAGAATATTTCTATTAAATTTGTATCAGTCATAGGAGTGGGTATTTGTTTGTAACTCTTTGGTTTACAAGTATAAAGGTACAAAAAATATTCCACTCCTACAACTTTTAAAACAACTTTCTTATATCGAACTCACGTGCCGTAATGTCGGCTCATATCCTCTACGCTCATTCCTGCCGATTGAAGAACCAGTAAAGCTTGCCGTCCTGCTTCATCGTTGTCAAGAAACGCACGGACATGTGCAATACGATGCTCACGGAGATATGCAACGGCTCTATGTATATTGCTTACGGAGTTCAGCACAAGGCAGGGAGCGATTTATTTTCCCTTCATTGTGAGATAGGAAAGGAAATCCATAAAGCCCTCGAAGATACAGAGAGGAGCGTTATTCGCTTCTCCTGCAATCACGGATATATCCTTTGGGGCGATAGCTCCCTTAAACGTCATGTTGTCCCGAAGTTCATACCCTCCTGCACGGTTGGAAAATCCTATGGCGGTGTAAGTTCTTCCTCCCACCTCGTAGCATACGGAACACAGATAGGGTTTGGCAAGCGAAAGGTCTATCTTGCGTTCCTCCTGCAAATAGTGTTGTAGGTGTGGGGCAACTCATCGCTGATGCCGAGAATGCGCCTTGCGCTCGGGGACAGTGCAGCGACTTTTTCCTTTGGAGGAGTTGCACTATGAAAGGAAAGGTTGTTCCCTGCCAAAAGACTCATGGCTTTGTGAGCATCGCACCCTTGCAACAGCATCACGAGATCTATGATGCTGCCACCTTTGCCCAAGCCGAAATCGTACCAGAGGTTGCGTGCAAAATCCACTTTCATACTGGCGTTATGGTCTTCCCGATAAGGTGCGTTGTAAAGGGCATAACTGCCGTATTTCCTGACGGGCTGTATGCCACAGCCATGAAGATAGTCCGCTATGGGTATGTCCTTGATGTTTTGTAAATTGTAATATTCGTTGTTCATTGTTGTTATCGTTGGATTTGGATTTTTCGATATTTTATTGTTCGCTCTGTTTTCTCTTTTTGGAATTTCCCATTTTTATCTTACTACTCTTCGATATGGATATAAGTGATTGACAGTGAAAGAGAAAAGTGTAACACTTCTTTCGGTTTTATCTTTCTACACCTCCTTTCTATACCTTCCTCATTCATACTATCGTAGAAGCGTAGAAAGATGGTAGTAAGCTGTTCGCAAGATGAATCCCCCTTGCAATCTTTTTTCTTTCATCGTATTATCCTTGTTTGTAGTAATGTAGTAAGGAGAATAGGAAAGAAAATAGAAAGGAGTATAACAAAGGGATTGGTAATAACAGAATGCTATGGTGGCTGCTCGGGAAAAATCTTGCGGACGGCATACACATATACGGGATTGCCATTTACCCTGCGGCATTCTCTCGCATAGCCTGCCTTTCGCAGGGCTTCGCCCATTCGTTTGGGTGAGAGCTGCTGTCTGGTATAGACAGAGAGATAACCCACGATTTCCGAATTGGTCATATAGAAACGCTTAGTGGCTTTTTCCGCTTCCGTGGGAAAGGTGAAGTAGCGGAGCAACAGTTCCATTTCTGCCGCATAGACTTGGAAAGCCTCGCTGTTTCGGTGCAGTTCAGCAATCTCCTCATCATTGAACCAATAGCGAAATCCGTCTTTCAGCAATGCTTTGGCTTTGCCATACACGGCATCCATTGGGATTGTCTTGGCACGTTCTATATCTATTGCAAGCACCTCAAAAGGGAGGAAACGTCTGCTTCCTGTCGGGTCAGTGAGGAAATCGTTGCCATTGACCGAAGCCACGAAACTTGCCAAGTGAGGTCGTTCCACGATATGCTTCTCGTAGGGCATACGATACTTCACCTGCGGGCAGGTAATGAGGTTCTTCAGTTCGTTCTCGTCCCGTTTGTTAAGAGCTTTGAGTTGGTCATCAATGTTGATGATAAGGTTTTGACCGATAAGGCTCAACACGTCCTTTTCCTGTGGATATATCTTGCCTGTATATTGATAGTCTGACAATGCCGGTGGACAGAGCAGGTCAAGGAACGTGGTCTTGAATTTGCCTTGCTCACCCGTCAGTACAAGGCAAGTATGATTACGGCACTGCCTGTCATCCATCGCATTGGCGACCACTGCCACCAACCACTTGGTAAGGTATTCCCTCCATTTCTCGGGATTGGCTACGATTACACTATTTGCAAGTGCAGTTATTGCTTCTTGCTCCACTGCTCCCATTGTCGGCAAACTATGAAAATAAGCTTGTACAGGATTGACCTGCGGAGAAAAGTCGCTTTCTATGATGCTGTATAAGTTTTCGGACGAGGTTTGTATATCGCTTCCTTATTCAGGGCTCGTTTGAGGGAGTTGATGCAGTAGCGGTCTATTGCCACATAGTCCTCCACTCCTCGTGGACGGTACTCTGCTCGATACAGTACGGTGTTATACCGAAACTCATATCGCTCCGAAAGGAACTCCTCTATTTGGATGTTCTTTGAGATGTTGTCGCTGTTTTCTCTTTTCATTGTGCGGATTGCTTTCTATTACTTGGTTTTGAAGTTTGGCACGTTTTCGAATGCCAAAGCCAAGTTAGGCAGCCTTTTGCAATGAGCCAACATCTGCGGTGTTCTTGCATCAGACTACATCACTTTTCTCTGCTACGACACAATAAAAAAGCCCTTTCTCCCTCAATAACGGAGGGAAAGGGGCAAAAGAAGTGTGCGGATTGCACGGTGGGAAAGTGTGAGGTCTGCAACTGTTTGCAGAGTTTTGCACTATTCGAAAGGAACAAATGATTTTTCGGGCGGTGCAGGAGAATTTGAAAGGGGAAAACAGGGATGTATAGTGTGCGGACTTCCTGCCATTTCCCTCTTCTTCCCTGCTTATCCCGACCTCTTCGGGAATCGAAATCCACTGCTTACTTTTGCGTCAGAAATCAATAATAACGCAAATAAAACAACAACGAAAAATGAGATTTACAGCCATTGACACCTCCGCTTGGGAGGAACTGAAAGAGAGCATCGTGGAGCTGACCGACTGCTTTAACGAGCATTTCGCCCCACCTGCCGAAGTGCCCGACCTCCTGCACAATGGAGACGTGTGCCGAATACTGAACATCAGTAAGCGGACACTTCAACACTATCGGGACACTTCCGTGTTGCCCTTCATCCAAATCGGGCATAAGTGCTATTACAAACGTGAGGACGTTGAGAAACTCCTCGCCAAGTCTGACACTCATAAATAAAACGAACTATGGAATACGAAACCATCAGCAAAGAAATGCCCGAAATGAAACAGCTCATTTCGGGCATCAGAAACCTCACAAAGCGTGTGCGGACAACAGCACAGACACACCGTCCCCTGTTCGAGGGAGAACTCTATCTCACAGGAAGAGAGATATGCGAAAGGCTGTTCCTCTCTCCTCGAACCTTGCAGGATTATCGGGATAAAGGCATTTTCCCATACACGCAGATTGCAGGGAAGATACTTTACCGATTGTCTGACCTGCAACGAATTTTGCAAGAAAATTATGTAAACAGAAACCTGCATCAATAACGGTGCAGGTTTTTCTTTTTCATTTCCCCTTGATTTTTACTGCTTTACATTAAATATCTTTATTTCCTTCAGAATATCGCAGAAAATTTATATCTTTGCAGTTGAGCATATTATATGCTCATACATTTTGGTAAAAAAGAGGCGTTATGCCCTATTCTTGTATGCACGAAGCCTGAGAAACTTCCTAACAATGTTACAAGAAAGGTCGTAATAGTCTCCACGCATATAGCGTGGGGCTGTTATTCCCACATCTGTCACAAAAAGTTTTCTCAGGACCTGTACATTAAGACGTGGAGCATACAGTTCCACGCTTCTGCATATATTCTAATACCCAATAGGAACTGTATGGGAATCAAAGTTGTGCCCGACACGAATTAGGGATAAAATAATGAAGAATTACCAGTGTAAAAAATGTGGTACGTTGATTCAAAGTGAAAAAACACCAAGTTCATTTAATTGCCTCAGAGGAGGTATGCATCAATGGCAAGACTTGGGCGAATTGGGCCCTATCACTTACCAATGCAAAAAATGCGGAATTACTATTAACAGCAAAAAAACACCAAGTTCTTTTGGTTGCACGGCTGGTGGTATGCATCAATGGAACAAGTTAAGTCGTTAAAACACAACTTTCCCTACTTTATGAACTTATAAAGTAGGGAAAGAGACAAATCAATAGCTTAATACTTATGGAATCATCAATAAACATATCAACACTATTGGCAGGAAAGTCTATTAGTGTGCCTAATTATCAGCGAGCTTATTCATGGGACACAGATAGTGCAAACAAAAGTGCGAAGCAAGTCAATATATTCCTATCAGATTTACAGGATTATGTACATAGTCATACTTCTACGCCATACTATTTTGGACATTTCCTTTTTGAGGAAAAAGGAGAGAATGAGTATGCTATTATAGATGGACAACAGCGATTGACAACTACTGTTATCTTTCTGTCTACTCTCTATAAACGATTGAAGGAAATTAGAAATATAGACAAGGTGGAAGATTTCGATGATGACTTGTATATATCCTATTGCAACACCATTAAACAGCGAAGTCAATATCGTTTTTCTACTGTGGATTACGACAATCAGATGTTCCGAGACTATGTGATAGACCAAACATCCAATAATCATAGCGACATAGATACGCTTTCAAAGGCGAGAATTGTGGCTGCATTCGATTATTTCACAGCACAAGTTGCAGATATTGAAGAAAAAGAACTATTAGCCCTTCTCAATGCCATCACTCATGCCTCATGCACTACACACATAGTTAAGGATGCCACAGAGGCTGTACAGATGTTTATTTTCCAAAACAACCGCGGGAAGAAACCCACCAAATTGGAAATCATCAAGGCGCAGTTTATGTACCACATACATTTACATGCACCATTTGAGGAAACAAAGCTTATACTGTCTGAAATAACAGAAAGGTTTCAGTATATTTATAAATCAATTACACAAATAGAGGATTATCTTGACGAAGATAATATCCTGAATTACACAGTTAAGATTTTCAGAAACAATTTGGACGATATCAGCTCCACAGACTTTGTAAATGAACATTTAGGTAAAGCCAATAGTATTGCTTTTATACGTGACTTCACACGTTTATTGGCTTCTTGCTTTACCCAAGCTGCTAAATTCCTCCAGCAAGAAAAAGGAAATATGGTCTATCATGCTTTGTTGGTGTCGGCAGACAAAGGTATCATGTTCCCATTTGTTATTAAAGCCATGCGTAATGGTATGGAACAAGATGGACTAAACCTATTGGCAAAATCTTTGGAACAAATATTCTTGCGCAATCGTATTATCGGTACTCGTGCGAATTTACTGTGGCGTCTCAACAAATGCTATCAGGAAATGGAATCTAATGCTATGACGGTTGTCAATCATATTGAATGGATGAAGAGTCGAAATGATTGGTGGGGATTTTGGAATAATGAAGAACTTGCTCGTTGCCTCAATATGGGGATGAATCATCAAACCGCAAAGATTCTCTTATGGAAATACGAAAACTATCTGATAGCAAGCGGAAAGTCTGGTTATAGTCCTGTCAGATATGACAGCATTGCGACTCCACACCTTGAGCACATTGCACCACAAACCGAAAACACAGAAGCTGATAATGGTTATTGCCCTTATGATGAAGAGTTCTATAACCGATATTTGGAATGTTTGGGCAACTATTTGCTGCTGTCTGGCAGTCATAATATGTCATTGAGCAATGGCAGATTTCAGATAAAGCGTGATAGTTACACATACCTACAACAACAGTCAGAAGTTCAGAGAATGACGGAGAATGACCTACTTTGGGACAAAGAGAAAATTCATCAGCGTCACTTAAAGATAGTCAACTTTTTGATACAAGCACTTTAAAAATAATAGCATGAGTAATAAATTAGAAAAGGCTATAGAGTGGTGTGTCTTTCAAAGTAGATGGCTTCAAGTTCCTGTATATCTTGGTATGTGCGTCGTGATGGGAATGTATTCTTACGTTTTTTGTAAAGAAGTCATACATAGCCTGATAAACATAGAGACTTTCACAGAAGAAACGATGCTTATGCTGGCCATAGGTATTGTGGATGTTTCAATGGTTTTGAATTTAATCATTGTGTGCGTAATTGGAGGATACTGGTCGTTTGTCAGCAGACTGGAGATTATTGAGAAAGACAAGGATAGTAATCAGTTCGGTTATCTTGGTAAGATAAATCCAAATGCATTAAAGCACAAATTGATGATTTCGCTAATCAGTATTTCTGCCGTTCATTTATTGGAAACGTTTGTAGCTGAGAATATTGACACACAACATACGATAATGCAAATTAGCATTCATATCGTATTCGTTTTATCCGCTTTGGGCATTACATATATGGATAAAATCGGGCATACACAACATTAAATGCAGGATAGAGAATAAAAGTTCGAGTGAAGGAGAATTGCTATATTACATTTCCTTCACTCGTTTTTTATCTCACATTTTCTCCATCAGCCTGTCCATATCCCTTGAAATCTTTTGGTCAGTGATTTGGGCATAGATTTGTGTGCTGGCAATAGAGGAATGCCCCATCATCTTGGCGATACTCTCTATCGGAATGCCTGCCTCCAATGTCAGCGTGCCGAATGTATGGCGTGCTACATGAAAGGAAAGGTTTTGGCAAATGCCACAAGCCAAACCAACAGCCTTGAGATGCATACCTATCTGCATTCTGCTCTGCGAGGTTGCAAAGATTGGGTTATCCTCTGTCTTGTCTTTCAGTGGGTAGAGCGAGAGTATTTGCTCGGCTATCGGGTGCAGGGGCGTGATGCTCTCCACACCTGTCTTCTTTCTGTACTGACGGATATAGCGTACCCCTGCATTGTTTGTCTCAATATCACAATACCTTAACTTGTTCACATCGGCAAAAGCCAATCCTGTGAATACGGAGAAAAGAAAAATCCTCCGCACAAATTCCGCCTGTTCATTTTGCAAAGGCATAGCCAATAGACGGGCGACATCCGTCTTGCCCAGACAGCGAATTTTTCGCTCCACTCGTTCATACTTGGCACCCTCAAAAGGATTATAACGAATGGTTTGCTGGCTCACAGCTCTATACATCAACCGACTCAACCAAAAGAGATTTTGTTTCGTTGAGGATAAGGCATAGCCTTTTCGCTTGAAGTAGATGCGATAATCATCGAAAAAAAACCATTGTGAGAGTTGCCAGAGGAGTATCCGCTATGCCTTTACTTTTCACAAAGCTTTCCAACTGCCTGTGATAACTACGACAGCTTTGGTAAGTGCTTGAAGCCCTTGTGGATTGAACGATTGACAGCTCCTCACGGCTAAAGGCAAGCAATGTGGTCGGATTTGCTCCGACACCTTGCAAGTGGTTTTTAAGCAATTCGGTACTCACTGCGCCAAATTGTAAGAGCAATGTATCGTATCCCTGTTCAATCTTCTCACGAAAAGAATGCAAGCGTAGGTTCTGCTGCTTGTCGTTCGTTTCTTGTCGCTTTACGCTCCAATCGCTGGGCGAAATATTTTCTCCTGTGGACATCACGACTTTTGAGCCGTCTATCGTAATACGGCAAAGGATTGCCGTTGTGCCATCCGTTCTCAATTTACTGCGATTGATGTAGAATAAAATGTTGAATGTACTGCGCATAATCTCAAAGGCTAAGGGTTAAATCTTCTGTAAAAGAGAGAAAGCGACCAAATTCCTCAAATACTTTCTTCGGTGTTACATGGGCATAACGCTCGGTCGTTTGGATGCTGCTATGTCCCAGCATTCGGCTTACCGTTTCGATGGGAACGCCACGTTCCAAGGTAATCAATGTCGCAAAGGTGTGCCGTCCGATATGTGCGGTCAAGGGAAAGGCAATTCCTGCTCTCAGTTGCAGGGCTTTCAATAGGAAACGATAGGCCTCGTAGCTGATACTCGGTAAAAGCGTGTCCCATTCATTCGAATGGTATGTATCAAGCAGAGCAACGGCTTGGGGAAGAAGTTTTACCCGACAAAGGGTGTTTGTCTTTTGCCTTCTGAATTTAAGCCACATAGCACCTGCATCATCCTGCACAAGATGTTCCTTGCGCAGATTCGTCATGTCGCAAAAGGCTGTGCCTGTGTAGCAGGTGAACAGGAAAAGGTTACGGGCAAGTGTCATTTCTGTTTCCTCCTCTTCTAATCTGACTTGCTTTATCCTATCAAAAGAAGCCCTGTCCAACGCTCTGGGCAGTTTACTCTCTCCTCTGTCTATCTTGACAAGGTGAAAGGACGGTCTATGATACCCTCGCGAAAAGCCAAACGGCATACTTTCTTGACCGCCAATGCCATCTTGCGGTAATAACTCTGTGAATGACCATGTTTTCCCACGCTGTATTCATGCAAGCCGTCCAAGAATTCCTCGGTTAGTTGCCCAAAGGTAATGTCGCCGGTATGGTATCGCTCTTGTATAAAGACTTGCAGATGCTTTCGGAGCATGTAATACATCGAGTGCCAACGTGCCGAAATCTCCACGCCAACCAATTGCTTCTCGTCTTCTACCATCTGGTCGTAGCGTTGCAAGAACGTAGTGCGGTTCTGCATTGAGCCTTGGAACTGCTCCTTGATGTCTTTTGCAGAGAACTCTATACCTCTATCACAAAGCGTTTGGTACGCTCGTTGTACAGAGAGAAGCAGTTGTTCCAACTTTGCATTGGTTGCCACTGCTTCACGGCTCTTGCCATTCAATCGGCTCTCTCGCACATTCCACAACTTGGGATTGCACGACAGCTTACTGCTGAATTGAGCCATCGTGCGATTATAGGTTATCCGTCCCATTATCGGAGCCTGCCCCGACTTGTCCAAACCGCTCTTTTTGAGGTAGAGCAACACCTTCATTTTCCCTTTTTGCATACGCTTCTGTTTTTGTGGGCAAAGTTACCCGCTTTTGAAGCGTTTTCAGCTATGCAAAACATTGTGATTCAGTGCATAAACACCATATCAGTAGAAATCCTTACTATTGTGCTAACTGCTTCCTGTTACCTGTCTACATCCTTTCACATTTGACTAACGATTTGGTAACGTATCTTTTGCACAAATCCGCATTTTCTGCACTTTCATCCTCTAAGCAATTCACGGCATAAATCCGTGTTTCTCACACATTCTAAATCACTTACCATCAATCTACATAAATCAACCTTTTCTTGCATTTGCCCGATAAAATGTGTACTTTTGACCATGTTATTGAAGTTTTGACCAAGAAAACAAAAGTAACAAAAAGGTTTACCAGACAGCAATAAATCGAAATGATTCACATATAGAAGCTCATTCTTCATTAATCCGAAGAAATTCTCCATCATGGAGTTATCCAAGCAATTTCCCTTCCGAGACATGCTCTGTACTATACCTTTATCTTTAAGCATCTTCTGGTACATTCCGTGCTGATAGTGCCATCCCTGATCAGAGTGCATAATCAGCCCATTAAATTTTGCCTGTTTCCTAAATGCAGATTTCAGCATATCTATGGTCATTTTCAAGTTGGGACTTCTTGATATGGTGTATGCAATGATTTCACCGTTAAACATATCCATTATAGGAGACAGATACGTCTTGACACCATGTATGCATACTTGCGTGACATCTGTTGTCCATTTCTGGTTTGGAGTTGATGCCTTAAAGTTTCTCCAACTCGCTGAGAGGCTTGCTGTTCTTTTTCGGTCTGCCCATGTCTGGTGGTCTGCCTCGCCTTTTAAATTTGCCAAGAGCTGACAAACCTTCCTCACGATATGCTTTTAACCATCTACTTATGGTTTGAGGAGCTGCTCCAAACTTTAACGAGGCTGCGTGCAAAGTTAAGTGCTTTTTCTCAATTTCAAGGACAATTTGTTTCTTTAATGCAAAATCAGTCTTGATATTTTTACCTTTTTGCAAGCCGCCTGGACCCTGTTGGAGGTATCTTGAACGTAAGACTTTTAGATGTTCCGTATTTATACCATATGTAGTATGGATACTCTCAAATGAATGACCGTCATCAAGAAGATACATATACTTTTGCAAATCTTCCAAATCGTGTTTCTTTCTATTCTTAATACTCATAATAAAACCCCGAAAGTTTTTTGTCTAACTTTCGGGGTTCATATCATTTAGAACACACCCTCTTTTATTTTACTGCCAATAAAACGATAATCTTTATTCATAAAGACGTAAAAGTTGCAAAATTTAGAAAAAATAAACAAAAAGTTTTGGGGGTTTATTTTTTTTTTTTTATCTTTACGATATTATGAAAAAGTACAAATAAGTAAGAGGAATAAAGGTAACTGTAAATAATATGCTATCTTGCTATTTAAAAGCAAAAATTAGCAGGATACCATGTTTTTATAGTTTCAGAACTCAACCGTGATGCATATTTTAAGGATTTTAAGGTATGAGTCTAACGAGAACTGCCGAATAAATCCTGATAAGATAAATATCATTTGCGACGCTATAAGCCTTGTTGAAAGGCGAAAAATGGACATTGGTTCACTAACCCTTATACTATATTAACTTAATTTTTAAATTTATTATCTATGATTAAAAAGTTATTCTCTAGTATGTTCGTTATGGCGATTGCCACAACGGCATTTTCACAAAGTAAAGCTGTTTATGTAGGAAAGCAGTCGCCCAAAAAGGCTGCACAAAAGTCAGTCTATTATCTCAAGCCTGCAGGCGCATTATTCGAAGCCACACCTAAAACTGGTAAGATGGTCGGTACGAGCTATCTCTACGTACCAGGCTACGGCACAGCAAAGTTTGTACCTGTCGCCCCAAAGAGTACACAACTCTTTTGGCATCAGAATATTTACGATATGAATGGCAATTGTACCTCATTTGACCGAACAGGACAAACTGGAAAATCTTTCAGTATCGACAACGAAGGAAACTTCTATCTGACATCTCGCTTCAATGGAGCCGATGCACTTCCTACCATCGTTTGTGGTACCGATAGCTTTACGCTCTCGGAAGAGAATCCTCATTGGGGACCACTCGATTATGACCTCCCCGCTGTGATGTATTGGTACCCACGAATCAAGAGCGGTACGCTGACAGGTACAGAAACTCATATTCGTCCTTTACAATTCACTGACGACAAGGTAAACGGTTATTTCCTTGGTGGTATGGACAACGGTTATCTCTTCGGTTCGGGCACGATATCTGGCGGACAGTACACTTCACGTGGTGTGCAACAAGTCCTTGAAAAGCCTATGGCTCCACTGTGGGTGGAGGATATCTTCCTAACTGCTATCTCCAAGAGTAGCACGCCACTGCCCAAAGGAACAGAATTGACGATGCTCATAACCAATGTAGAGACAGATGCACAGGGTCTTAAAAAGCCTGGAAGCGAAATTCTTGCTGAGCTTAAATGCACGGCTGACAACCTTGAAGCAAACGACCCCATCAATGATAGTAATGGAAAGACCTATAATAAGTTTGCCGCTGTATTCTATCCTAAAGACAAAGGCTTCCTCATTGACAAAGAATTGGCCGTTATAGTACGTGGATTTGACCAAGCAGGTGTTGATATGGGCTTGTCAGGTGTTGGAATTCCTTATTATAATAAGGTGTTGAATCCAGCTCTTTGCCTTATAACTACTAAAGACGGCAATAAGAAAACAGCTAATATCTATGCTGATAGCAACATCGCACTGGGCGTTACCTTCTCAGCAAAGTTTGACTATGCCAACGGATATGTAGACGAAGGCAGTGCTACTTCTTTTAACTATGGCCTCGTTCAAATGAACAATGAGGGTACAATGGGGCAAACAACCTGTACACAAGGTATGGTATTCCCTGGTGCTGTTGCCCAACTCAACGGAACATGGTACGATGAGAAGAAACAAGAACAGTACACATTGTCTGGAATGGCAAGTTGGATTAAGGGATACACTATAGACGAAGAGAGTTACAAAGACTATGGACTGACTGTCGTTAAATTTACTTGCGAGGCTCTCCCATCAAATGTTCAAGGTCGTAAATGCGACATCTTGATTCACGGTAAAGGTGTTGTGTCTAACAAACCTCTCACCGTTGTTCAAGGAGATATAACCGCAGGTATTGACAATATCAATAAACCAACTCTCCAGAAAGAATATCCGATGTATAATGCTGTTGGTCAGCGTGTACAGAAGGGCTACAAGGGAATCGTTATCCAAAATGGAACAAAGCGAGTAAACAAATAATTTAAAGTTCTTAGTATAGGTGAACCTTTTAATTTAAAGAAGACCTTGCAAGTGTATGAATACTTCAAGATAAAATAATAATATAAAAAACATTTTCTATGAAAAAAAGAATTTATGCATTGCTTCTTGGTGGAGCCCTCGCAATAGCTGGACTCCCCTTGACAAGTAGTGCCCAGACTGCATCAACGGGCACTCCGCACACAGTAACGAAAGAGAACCCATACAAGGAGAATTGGGGAAGTGTCAGCACAATACTCAAAAAGAAAGTATGGACTGTAGAGGACAAAAACAACGACGGCCACACGTGGGAAGACATGGGTGCGGGCGCACCAGCCTACAATGGAGCCAACGCCACAGTACAGGCTGACGACTGGCTTGTTTCGCCACCTGTGCACCTCACTGCTGGTCAAACATATACACTCGAGGCTGGTGCAGTTGTTGGCGGCTTCTCAGGTACAGGGCAGCGTATGAACGTAGCTTACGGAACAGGCGATGACCCAACAACATATAGCGAAATCATTGCTACAACTCCAATCTCTGGAACGGCTTTCGGAACGCCTACCACGTTGAAGACCACATTCACTCCTACAGCTACAGGCGACTATCGTATCGGCTTTCACGCTGTGAGCGACCGTCCAGGCTACATCATTATGCGTCCAGTGAAAGTAGATGTAACCGCTGCAACTTCGGGTACACCTGTTGCCATTACCGACCTGACATTGCAGGCTGGACAGAACGGTCAGCAGGTTGTGAAGGTAACATTTACAACTCCAACGAAAGATATTATGGGACGCGACCTTGCATCGCTCACTTCGGCAGCTATCTATCGCGACGGTGCTGCAATGCCTATTCATAAGATAGACAACCCATCTGTAGGACAGAAGATAGAGTGGACAGACAACAACGTAACCCCAGGCGAACACTCATACGAGGTTTACACATACGTAGGCGATCTCAAGAGTGCCAAGGCTGAGGCTAAAATATACGTCGGCAGCGAAATCACTCCAGGTAAAGTCAAGAATGTAACCGTTTACGACAATCTCGATGGAACTATTACTCTGAAATGGGACCCTGTTACGACAGGAGCCAGCGGAGGTTACATAGACCCATCTACCATTCAGTATGGCATCTTCGAAGGAATCTACGAGCAACCTATCATCGAAAGTACCACAAGCACAGAGGTTACTATCAAGGATATTCCGCTCAACGGCACACAAGGTCATAAGTACTATCAAGTAGTGGCATATACCGATACAGAGCACATCGGTGCTGGAGGTTTCGCCGACCCATTCTTCTATGGAACTCCATACAATTTCCCATTCCACGAATCATGGCCTTATGGTGCTTGGGAAAAGGGTCCATGGAGTGCAAGCTATAACGACACGAAGAAACACTTCAAGATTTCTCGCGACTTCTCAGCTGATGACGATGAAGGCTCATTGATGTTTACGCCAGAAAAAGCAGGCGACGCTGCAACCATCGTAGGACCTAAGATGGATATGGGCAAGGCAACCAACCCACGTCTTTCATTCCAGTTCTATGCTTATCCAGGCAGTAAGAGCAAGTTGCAAGTGTACCTTGACGTGAATGGACAGCATCGTAAACTTGCTTCAGAAATAGACTACGCTACACTGACTGGTACTTCCGGTTGGCGTACTATAAACGTAGACTGCGCCGACGCCGACTTCAAGAAAGAGCACGGTTATGGTCGTGTTCTTATCCACGCAATATCTGACGGAGAGAACATTATGGTGGACGATGTAAACGTCAATGATGCCATCAACTACAATGTCATCACTACCATTACTGCCCCACTCCATACACAGGGAGGAGAGAAGGCAGAAGTAACTGTACACGTTCGCAACGTAGGTTTAAAAGATGCTGAAGGATTCCAAGTTAAGCTTCACACAAGCAATGGAACTACGACAGCGACCGAGAGTGGTACAATTACTCCAGGCGAAACCAAGGAATACACATTCAACTGTCCTGCATCTTTCGAAAACAGCGATTTCCAAGTATGGGGAGAAGCTGATTGGAATGCCGATGAAAATCAGGAGAACAATGTTTCAGTAAAGAAGACCATCAAGGTTGTCATTGCTCCATACCCTGCTATCAACGACTTGAAAGCCAGCAAGGACGGTGATAAGGTGAAACTTGAGTGGACTGCTCCTGCAGTAGAAAAGTGCACGATTACCGAAAGCTTCGAAACGTATGCACCATTCCTCACTGACGAAATTGACCCATGGACACTCTATGATGCAGACAAAGGCCGCACCCACACATTCGGTGGCATTTCTTTCCCAGGCAACGGCTTGGCTTTTGCTTATACCGTGTTCAACTGCGACGGCACTACCCACGGTATGGACGATGCAACCACACAGCTTTTCAAGCAGCGTTTTGCAGGACATAACAGCGACCAGGCTATGATGAGCTTTGGTAATTTGGGCGATGCGCCAAGTGGCAACGAAGACTGGATTATTTCTCCTGAGCTCTCAGGCAAGGCACAAACCATCACCTTCTTCACCAAGGCACCACAGTGCGACTATGCTAACTATGGCCCAGAAGACTTCTATGTGGCTTACTCTACGAGTGATAAGAATACCAACAGCTTCAAGAAGATACTCAACGAAAGCGCATCTGACAACATCAATTGGAAGAAAGTTTCTGTCAATCTACCTGAAGGTGCGAAATATTTCGCTATTGTTCACACCTCAACAATACCTCAGACATCTTATGGCTATGAGCCAGCAGGACTTATCATCGACGACATTACTTACGAGAGTGCACCACTGCAAATCATCGGCTACAACGTTTATCGTGGCGATAAGCTCATTGCAAGCAGCAACAGTATGAGCGAGGTAACTGCCATCGACCCTGAAGGTACCGAGAACGACAAGTATTATGTCGTTACAATGTACAATGTTGGCAAGTCTGGTCCATCTAATGTCGCTTCTGCTGTTCCGTCGAATATCAACAACGTTGATACAGACGCAACTGCCAATAGTCCAATTTTTGTATATACTACATCAGGAGTACTCGTTGGCAATAGCACAGCAGCCCTTCCTGCAGGTATCTATGTTGTCAAGCAAGGCAATAAGGTACATAAAGTCGTAGTGAAATAATACTTATCATTTCTCTGCAAAAGGGAAATGATAAAAAGCAATAGCAATCGGTTTGATTATTCTTATTGAATAATCAGACCGATTCTTTTTTCAGCCTAATTGGAGTAAATCGACTTCTATAAAAGTGTAAATATTTTTCAGAAGCGTAAATGCTGCCTAACCAACTAATTATCAGTACTTTGCAAAACCTATTGTTTTGCGTTCCAAAAGTGGCTGTTTTGCACGGTAAAAGCGTAGGTTTTGCATCGCAAAATAGCCACTTTCGCAATGCCAAAGCGCAGTTATCACTTTTTAAGAGAATTATCTTTACAAAAATAAGGTTATTCTTCTAAAAATCAGCCTTAAATATCAAAAAGAAAATCAGCCCCATTCACTTTCTACTAAACCATAGTTTGCGAAAAAGAAGAATTATAAGTAACTTTGCAGAAAAATAAGAAAGCAGTATGAAAGTTTGCATTGCCGAAAAACCAAGTGTGGCACGCGACATTGCCCGAATACTTGGAGCAACAAGTTCTAAAGACGGATATATGGAAGGTAATGGTTATCAAGTAACTTGGACCTTCGGGCATCTGTGCGAACTAAAAGAGCCTAACGACTATGCTGTGAATTGGAAACATTGGAGTCTGGCAGCCCTCCCTATGGTTCCTGCAAGATTTGGAATAAAATTGATAGAAGACGAAGGAATAAAAAAACAGTTTGCTGTTATCGAGCGTCTGTATAAAAACGCAGAAGAAATTATAAACTGTGGCGACGCTGGACAAGAAGGAGAACTCATACAACGTTGGGTAATGCAAAAGGCAAAGGTAGCTTGTCCTGTTAAACGACTGTGGATTTCGTCAATGACCGATGAGGCTATACGCAACGGTTTTGCTAATCTGAAAGACCAAAAAGACTATGAACCGCTTTATTTGGCAGGACTTTCGCGTGCCATTGGCGACTGGTTGCTGGGTATGAATGCCACCCGTCTTTACACATTAAAGTATGGAAACAACCGTTTTGGCAAGAACGCACAAGTGCTTTCCATAGGACGTGTGCAAACGCCGACATTGGCTTTGATTGTAGAACGGCAGAAAGAAATAGACAATTTCAAGCCAGAACCTTACTGGGTATTGGCTACTATCTATCGAGAAACACAGTTTACAGCTACAAAAGGCAAGTTCACATCGAAAGAAGAAGGACAAGAAGCCTTTGCATTAATCGAGAATAAGCCTTTTGAAGTAACCAGCGTAACGAAGAAAAAAGGTACCGAACAACCCAAGCAACTTTACGATTTAACTTCTTTGCAAGTAGACTGTAACCGCAAATTCGGGTACTCTGCCGAGATGACACTCAATACCATTCAAAGTCTTTACGAACGCAAATACACCACATACCCTCGTGTCGATACGCAACATCTTACAGACGATGTTTACAAAGAGTGTCCACAAATAATGAATGCGTTGTTTCAAGCCACTTTTGCTGCAAAGAAGCCATACGCAGATTTGGTGAAACCTTTAGGAGGGAAGCCACTTCCTAAAAGCAAACGTGTATTCGATTCGTCGAAAGTAACCGACCACCACGCCATTATACCTACCAATGTGATTCCTCAAGGATTAAACGATGCAGAACGAAACGTGTACGACCTTATTGCAAGGCGTTTCATTTCTGTGTTCTATCCCGATTGTAAGTTTTCTACAACTACGGTTCTCGGCAAGGTAGACGAAATAGAATTTAAAGCATCGGGTAAAGAAATACTCGACGAAGGCTGGCGAATGGTTTACAAGCAGAATACCGAAAAGCAAGTCATAGAGGAATCAAGCGAGAAGAATGAAGCAACAGAAAAAATCCTTCCAACATTCGTTAAAGGAGAGAAAGATGAGCACTCCCCTACTCTAACTGAAAAACAGACGGTTCCACCAAAGCATTACACAGAAGCTTCGTTGCTTCGAGCGATGGAAACAGCAGGCAAATTGGTAGACGATGAGGAACTAAGAGCAGCATTAAAGGAAAATGGAATTGGGCGTCCGTCATCTCGTGCGGGTATTATTGAAACGCTTTTCAAGCGCAATTATATTCGTAGGCAACGCAAGAACCTAATTGCAACCGAAACAGGAATTGCACTTATAGATACCATTCACGAGAAACTGCTTACCTCCGCCGAACTTACTGGTATCTGGGAGAAGAAGTTGCGCGACATCGAACACAAGAAATACGATGCTGGGCAGTTCATTAACGAACTGAAAGAACAAATATCGAACATCGTAAACGATGTGCTTGCCGACAACTCCAACAGAAAAATCGGAGAAGCAACACAAGGCGCATAAGATAAAGAAGAAATAGAAAGCTACTATCTTGCAATATTTTCGCCGTTGTTACGTTTAATATAAATATGAATAAACGCCGACTTTCATACAACAAAATAAAGTACCAAAAACATTGTTTCAAACAAGTTTTTGGACTGTTTCTACTATGTACCGTTGTTTTGCTTCTGCACAGTTGTGGTATTGATAGAAACATAAAGAAAGGTGAAAAGTTTCTTGCCATTGGTGAATACCACGATGCTGCCACACAATTTAAAACTGCTTATCAGCGTACACCTGCAAAAGACCGTGCTCAAAGAGGACAATTGGCTGCAAAAATGGCATTCTGCTACGACCGAATCAGTTCGTCGCAAAGAGCCATTGCAGCCTATCGGAATGTCATCAGATACAAGCAAGACGATAAAGATACCCACTTGAAGCTGGCTGCCAACCTTATGAAGGCTGGTGCTTACCCAGAAGCGATAAAGGAATACAATATTGCTTTGGACTCTATGCCTGACAACGACATTGCCAAAGAGGGTTTAACGGCTGCCACCAAGGCACCTGAGATAAAGGAACAAGGGTCTTACTATCAAGTGAAAAAGATGGATAAATTCAACTCGCGTAGGCAAGACTACTCACCAATGTTGTTCGGCGACCAATACAACCAACTTTATTTCACCTCTACTCGCAACGATGCGCAAGGCGATGAAGTAAGTGGTATAACGGGCGTAAAGCCTGGCGACATATTCGTTAGCGAAAAAGATGAGAAAGGAAAATGGACTACTCCGCACACAATAGAAAGCGGACTGAACTCTGAAGCTGATGAAGGAACGCCCGCTTTCTCAGTAGACGGTCGGGAAATGTACATCACACAATGTCTTACCGACCCTACTTATCCTCGCTTTGCACAAATAGCGGTAAGCAATCGCTCCGATGCAGCGTGGGGAAAACCCAAGAAGTTGGAGATTACTCGCGATACCTTATCAAGCTTTGCACATCCCGCACTGTCGCCAGACGGCAACTGGCTCTACTTTGTCAGCGATATGCCAGGTGGTAAAGGAGGACTCGATATTTGGCGGGTTCGTCTCATAGGTGGCACAACTGGCGGCGTTGAGAATCTTGGCGCACCCATTAACACACCTGGTAACGAAATGTTCCCAACGTTTCGCCCTAACGGTGATTTGTATTTCTCGTCGGACGGGCATGGCGGTTTGGGCGGTTTAGATATATTTATTGCCAAAGTTGGCAAAGACAGACGCTACCACTTAGAACACCCAGGCTTCCCATTAAACTCACAAGGAGATGATTTTGGAATGACTTTCGAGGGGAAACACAACCGCGGTTTCTTCTCATCTAACCGTGGAGATGCTCGTGGTTGGGACCATATTTACAGCTTTGAATTGCCCGAAGTTATACAAACAATAAAGGGTTGGGTGTACGAAATGGAAGGCTACGAACTTCCTGCAGCGCAAGTTTTCTTAGTGGGCGATGATGGTACGAACTTAAAACTGTCGGTAAAAGGCGATGGTTCGTTTGAGCAGGAAATTCGTCCGAACGTGAATTACATTGTCTTAGCCACTTGCCAAGGCTACTTAAACCATAAAGAAGAACTGAAGGTTGACCCCGTTACGGTATCGAAAGAGTATACGTTACAATTCCCATTGGCAAGTATTCGTGTACCTGTATTGATTGACAACATCTTCTACGATTTTGATAAAGCTACACTTCGACCCGAATCGGAAGCAGCATTGGACAAGCTTGTGAAGCTTCTTGAAGAGAATCCGAATATTACTATCGAACTTTCAGCACACACAGACTATAAAGGTTCGGCAGATTACAACAAACGATTATCACAACGCCGTGCTGACGCAGTGATTACCTACCTCATTAAGAAAGGCATTGCAGCCGAACGCTTGTCGCCTGTTGGATATGGAAAAGAGAAGCCAAAAACAATTCGCAAGAAAGTTGCAGAGAAGTATCCGTGGCTGAAAGAGGGCGATGTACTAACAGAAGAGTTTATAAAAGCATTGCCAAAAGACAAGCAAGAAACGGCAAACCAAATGAATCGTCGCACAGAATTTATAGTTCTGCGCACCACTTACGGTATGTTCGATGAGAAAGGCAACCTAAAAAATCCGCCGAAACCAAAAGAAAAAGAACGTTTGGAAGACGAAGGCGATGTCTATTTCGATTTTCAATAAGCATCTGAACAGAGATAATAATGAGTGAGAATAAGCAAGCTATCGAAACCGTTTTAAAACAAGAATTCGTTGGAACTACTCTGCCAACGGCTTTTGAAGTTTACACAAAAAAACTGTTTGGAGAGGAACGCTACAACGCTTTTTGCAAAGGATTGCAGCAACCTTCGCCTGTCAGCATACGTCTAAACCCTTTTAAAACGAGCGAAACAACAAAAGTTGCTGATAGCTTCGCGCCCACTCCCGTAGCTTGGTGCAAGGAAGGTTTCTATCTGAATGCACGTCCCAACTTTACGTTCGACCCGCTATTCCATGCAGGACTGTATTATGTTCAAGAGGCTTCTTCTATGTTTCTCTCGCATATCTTGCGCTGTTTGGTTAAAAAGCCCGTTGCCCTACTCGACCTTTGTGCCGCCCCCGGAGGCAAAACCACCTGTGCACGAACAGCAATAGCAGAGGGCAGCATCGTGTTTTCCAACGAGCCAATCAATAAACGTGCACAGATTTTAGCAGAAAATGTGCAGAAGTTCGGGCACTCTGATGTGGTTGTTACCAACAATTACCCAAGAGATTACAAGAAAACAAAACTCGCTTTCGATGTGGTTGTAGCCGATGTGCCTTGCTCTGGTGAAGGAATGTTTCGCAAAGACCCACAAGCTATCGCTGAATGGAGCGAGCAAAATGTAACAAATTGTTGGCAACTACAACGCACGATTATAGCAGATATATGGGACAACCTAAAGCCAGGAGGATTGCTTATCTATTCCACTTGTACGTTCAACGCGCACGAAAACGAAGAAAATATAGCGTGGATATTGAACGAATACGATGCAGAACTATTAGAAGTACCAACTGAAAAGGCTTGGAACATAGCGGGTTCGCTTATTGAAAATCCGTTGAAGACAGGCGAACCATTCCCTGTTTATCGGTTCATTCCTGGCTTTACGCAGGGTGAAGGCTTGTTTATGGCTATTATAAAGAAAGGTGGAACAAGCACAAACCTTGAGCCAAATGCAGAGAAACTTGTAGCAGAAGCCAACAAGAAGCTGAAAGTTATGGCACACGGAGTAAAGCAAGGCACGACGAAAGGCAAGAAAATAATACCCGACCACAGTCTGGCACTCTCGATAAATGGCGACAGAAGTGCCTTTGCTGATGTGGAAATAGACTACGAAACTGCGATAAAATATTTACGCCACGAAGCCATCGTGCTTCCTGCAACTGCTCCCAAAGGCATTGTTACCCTTGTGTATCGCAGCCACGCCATTGGTTTTGCCAACAATCTTGGCAACCGTGCCAACAATCTTTATCCACAAGAATGGCGCATTAAAAGCAGCCATATTCCCAATGAACAAATCATTCTAACATAGACAACAACATGAAACAATATCTCGACCTACTTCATCGCATCGTAACCGAAGGTGTGCAGAAAGGCGACCGCACAGGTACAGGCACATTATCGGTATTCGGACACCAAATGCGCTTTAATATGCAGGACGGCTTTCCACTTCTCACAACGAAGAAACTTCATCTGAAAAGCATTATCTACGAGTTGCTATGGTTCTTGAAAGGCGATACAAACGTGAAGTACCTGCAAGAACATGGGGTAAGGATATGGAACGAATGGGCAGACGAAAACGGCGAGCTTGGTCCTGTTTACGGACATCAATGGCGGTCGTGGCCAGACTATAAGGGAGGAACTATCGACCAAATTCAGCAAGTTGTAGACGCTTTGCGCCACAATCCGAACTCTCGCCGTATGCTCGTTACGGCTTGGAATCCAGCAGAAGTAGAGGATATGGCATTGCCTCCTTGCCATTGTTTGTTCCAATTCTACGTGGCCAACGGAAAACTCTCGCTTCAGCTCTACCAACGTTCGGCAGACACATTCCTTGGTGTGCCGTTCAACATCGCTTCCTACGCACTGTTGCTGCAGATGATGGCGCAGGTTGCAGGATTGGAAATAGGCGATTTTATACACACAACGGGTGACACACACTTGTATCTGAACCATTTGGAACAAGCAAAGTTGCAGCTTACACGCACGCCGCGCCCACTGCCAAAGATGAGAATCAACCCTGATGTAAAAAGCATTTTCGACTTCAGATACGAGGATTTTGAACTGACCGACTACACCCCACACCCACACATTGCAGCCGAAGTATCGGTTTAAAGAAACAATAACAAACACAGAAATATGAAGATAAACATTATAGCAGCAGTGGCAAAGAACCGTGCCATCGGCTACAACAACGATATGGTCTACTTCATTAAAGAAGACCTGCGTAGATTTAAAGAACTTACAACAGGACACACCGTTATTATGGGACGGCGCACATTCCATTCGCTCCCTAAAGGAGCATTGCCCAATCGCAGGAATATCGTACTGAGCCGCACCGAAACCGACTTCCCCGGTTGCGACGTCTACACCTCTCTTAATGAAGCTTTAAAGCATATTGCCGACAACGAAGAAGCTTTCATCATAGGTGGCGCAAGTCTGTACAAAGAAGGTTTGGCTATCGCCGACCGCCTCTACTTAACCGAAATAGAGGGTATTCCGCCCCACGCTGATGTATTTTTCCCAGAATATAACGATGGTACGTGGGAAGTAGAAACAAAACAAGAACGTCCCGAAACTGCCGACACTCCTGCCTACGCATACGTGGACTACGTTAGAAAGAAATAAAACGAAAGCGAGATACAATATAAGATATAACGCCATATTTCATCAGAAGCGAGAACAATAGAAGTTTCGATGCAAAAAACAATAGAACTTGAATATCCTATAAGCAGAAAGATTTTCTCGTATTTTATAGACAGAAAACGGACAACAAAGGTGTAAATATTTTTCACAAGAATATCTATTGTGTAACCATCTTATTATCAACGTATTGTAAAACCTATTGTTTTGCATTCCAAAAGCGGCTCTTTTGCACGGTAAAAGCGTAGGTTTTGCGTTGTAAAAGAGCCGCTTTCGCAACGTCAAAACGAAATTATTGTTTTCCTTCAGAATTATCTTTACAAAACCAAAGATGTTTTGAGAGATGTTTTCAGCAATAAAAGCATAATCTTTTCTCTAACAAATACCTTGTAAATCAGAAGAAGAAATGATATGTTATTTGATGACATCATATTGAAGAAAGCCCCTAAGTTTCTCGAAATAAACTTAGGGGCTTTTATAAGAATATGTTTTACTTACATTTTTGGTGGGTTTTTCTTTTCGCTTTCTGCCAGGAAGCCATGGCGATACGCATAGAGCAATTCTTCTAAAGCTTCGATTTGAAGTTTCAGCTCTGTACCTTTATCCATATCAGCCACTTTCAAACGACGCTGGTTCAGCTCTACAATCTGTGTAGTACCAACGATGTCGATACCACGGGTAATAGCATCTTCTTCCGATGCAAATGGTTCGTGCTGAACAAGTTCAAAGCCACGAGAGTGGTAAATAAGCGTGTAGCCTGCAATACCTGTCTCTTTATGGTAAGCCTCCGAGAAACCACCATCGATGACCATAAGTTTTCCATTGGCTTTGATGGGTTTTTCGCCCTTGTTTACATGGACAGGGACGTGGCCGTTGATAATATGTCCCGTGGCACTGTTCACGCCAAACTCTTCCATAATCATATCGGCGATGTCCTCACGCTCGCGGAACTTGAAGTAGAACCCTTTCTCTTCGTGATGTGTTTCCTTCTCCTTGATGAAGTAGCGTTCGAAGGTTGTCATGGCAGCCTTGTCGAAAAGCGGACTATCGGGACCGCACCACAGATAAAGGAAATAGTCAACGGCATACTCGTACATCTTGCTGCGCTCTACGGTGGTTTGCGATTGGAAAGCACGGCGGATAATCATTCCCACCTTGTGTAGAAGGTCTTTACCTTTGGCAAAGTTCTTTGGTTCGATTTCAACCTCACGCAACGTACCGTCTTCGTTCAATGGAATAGAGGCGTGGTAAAGCAGGTTGTTGTTTACCACCTTATACATACAACCGTGGCGAAGCTGGAGAAGAATGTGCTCGCGCAGCTTTTCGCTCACAGTAAACGAATGATGGAGTCGTTCCATCAATGCTTGTTCCTCCTGCGTGAGTTTTTCTGGGTGCTTGGGGTCTACCGTAGGGAAGTTGCACGATGTAAGTTTATACTCCTTGCCACCAATGGTTATAGTCCCTTTCTTGTAGTCTATCATTTCAAACAACAAGCGATGATTCATCTTCCAATGAGGATATTTCTTTATCATCTGCGCCTCAATCTTGAATTGAATTACGCTAATTGCCTTGTGCATACGTGCAATAAGCAATATGCTCTTGTCGTCAACCTTTTCGGGATTTGTAACTTTCGGCATAAATTCAATGCAAGGGTCGTCGCCGTAAACGTCCATTGCGAAAGTTGCCAGCTGCATTAGATTAATGCCGTAACCGTCCTCAATGGTGTCCATGTTGTCGTATCGCAGGGCAATTCTTATCACGTTGCAAATACAAGCATCATTACCGGCACAGGCTCCCGCCCACAATATGTCGTGGTTGCCCCAAGTTATATCCCACGTATGATAGTTTCTTAAAATATCCATAACGACATGTGCGCCAGGACCACGGTCGTATATATCGCCCAAAATATGCAGATGGTCGATGGCAAGACGCTGAATGACATTACAAATCGTTGTGATAAAGTCATCGGCTCTGCCTGTTGAGATAATCGTCGAAATAATTGTGCTTACATAATCCGTCTTGTCCTTGTCGGCAGAACTTTCGTGCAAAAGTTCCTGAATGATGTAAGAAAATTCGACAGGGAGCGACTTGCGCACTTTAGACCTTGTGTATTTGCTTGAAACATCTCGGCATATTCTGACCAGACGGTGAATGGCAATATGATACCAATCCTCTATATCGCTTTCCGCTTTCTTCACAAGCTCAATCTTTCGCTCGGGATAATAAATGAGTGTACAAAGGTCTCGCTTTTCCGACTCGCGCAGCGTATCGCCAAAAAGGTCGTTCACCTTTCTCTTAATGTTTCCCGACGCATTCTTCAAGACGTGTTGGAATGCTTCGTGTTCTCCGTGAATGTCTGCCAAGAAGTGCTCTGTGCCCTTTGGCAAATTCAATATAGCCTGCAAGTTTATGATTTCCGTACTTGCATCTGCAATTGTTGGAAACGATTGAGACAGCAACTGCAAATAGCGTTCGTCTTTCTTTAAATCATAAATTTCGTTTGTCATAGTCAATTCTCCGTTAATAATTCGTTGATTAGTACTTATCCTTGTTTATTATACTCTCTATTATTGGGCGCACCTTTTTATCGTTCAAGGGTGCAAAAGGCGCATAGCCGTCTTCCAGATACAAATACTCTGAAAGTATATGCACCATACGACGGGCAAACTTCAATAAGCGCATACGACGCAAAATAACTAAAAGTCTGTCCTCATCGTAATCTTCAAATCGTATGATTTGATACATCTGCGATAAATGAAGCAAACTAAATCTTTTCTGTTTCAGCAATACTTTCGCATTCGCCAGCATTGTAGTAATTTGCTTTATCGTATCTTCTTCCTCCTCTTTGGCATTTTCATAGCGGCTTTTAGCGAAGAAGTTGTTTGTTTCTATCTTTGTCCTTTCAAGTTCACCTTCTGCTTTCTGCATATAAGGTTTATACCTTAAAATCTTCGATGTTTCAATATTGGGTGTTACAAGAAGTAAACGCTCGACACCGATATCAACGTAATTGCGCACAAACTCTTCGTCTGCACAGATAAGCATTCGTTGCCATTGTTGAGGAGTAAGCCCACGAAGTTCTAATAAACGATTGCTCGGTATAATCTTATTAGTTGGTTCTTGCTGCAAGCCTGTATGCAATATGGCACATAAGCATTGCCATTCAAGGCTGTCCATATACCGCCTGTACCTTGTGTCAATAACTTTTGTGTAAACTTGTAATACGTTTGTTGCCATTTCGTTGGCAGAAATAGAACGATTAAGCAGGCACGAAGGCACGAAATCTATACGCTTATTCCAACCAAGTTGGGCAATATCATTCATTTCTTTCTTCGATGTTGCCAGGACAGCATCAACCATTAGCACTGTTTTGCGTTGGTAAGCAACAGTGCGAATCTTCTTGCGTAATGGCTCTTCCGACTTCATTGCCAAAGGAGAAAGTTCACCATGAGGCGAGAAAAGCAATGCACAGCCACTACGTTTGGCTTTCTTGGCACAAGCAAAAGCATTCAGTTTCCAACACGTGTGTATATGTACAATGTCGGGTTTGAAACTTGACAGCATCTTACTAAACTCCTTCTTGGTAGTTGCCACCTCAACTTCTGCTGATTGCCCTTTTTCGTTTGTAATCAGTAGTGTTAGATAGTCAGAGAGAAGTTCTCCTTTTTTTATCTTGTATGTAAAATGCAATATTCGCATTATAGTTTGTGAGAAATGAAATCGTATTTATTGGCTCGCCAGTATTTTATTTTGTATCCAAGGTTTTGCCATATAAGGCGCAACTCGTATGGAATAATTTTCCAAGACGGAATATCTTCATTGAATAACGATAAAGTCTTCTTGCCTATTGATATTCGCAGTATGAACGTTGCAACCAATGCTAAAGCTGCTGCGATAGAGATTATCCATCTTGCAGTTATAATGGAATAAACCAAACCTGCAATGATAAAAATATAGTTGATGTAGATAGCAAGTTGGTCAATATAGAACCATAGACGATGCGCCATACTTCTTTTAAGATGCTGTCGGGTCTCTATATAGAAAAGGTGCTTGTTTATCCAATGTTTGTAGGTGGGAGTTTCTTCTATGAGTGTTCCATCAATAGAGTTTTCTACAACAGTTGCACCTTTCTGCGCATACTTATTAACTATAAAGTCGAACTCTCCACGCACATATTTCAGGTTACCTCTAAAGCCCTCTGCAGCAAGAAACTCGCTTTTCTTAAATAATAAGGCATTGGAATTCCAGGCATACGCCGTTCCTTTCTGGGCTTCACGCATAAGATAGCACGATATATAGAAACGTTCAAATCGCCAAAAATCTGGTGCTTCGCCATCATAGTTTGTATATCCCGCTACAAGATTGACATTTTCCTTGCAGTTTCGTGCCAAAGCAGATAACCAATGTTTGGATTGTGGCGCGCAGAAAATATCACAAACGAGAAGCCACTCGTATTTTGCAGCCTTTGCACCAAGCGTTATTGCAAGTTTCTTCCTGCTCATATACTTAGAAGTGGAAGGGATAAACGTTGTGTAAAGTCGCGAGTTGCCAGCGTAGGTTTTCAGAATATCTTCTGTTTCCGCATCACCTTTGGGTACAACTACAATTATTTCGTAGTTTGGATAATCTTGGTTTAGATACTTGTTTAAGTTCTTTGACAGTGCCAATGCATCGTCGTTGGGTGTAAGAATAATTGATACGGGCGGATATTGCTTTTCTTCTTCTACAACTTCTCGTTGCTCTATGATTTCTGTTTCTTCCGTCAGAGCCTCTTCCGCAACCTCTTTGCAATATGGTTCTGACAACTTTGGTCTTCTGAAAAATGGATTTATAAAAGATGTTAGCAATGCTACTGAAAGTAACATTGCCGAAACGATAATCGTATATGTATCAATTATAAACATTATCTATTTAATTAAACAAGGCAGCTGATAAAGATTGAAGCGCGTGCTTCTTGTCTTCTCCTTTAATCAAAAATGATATATTGTAATTGCTTCCACCATAGCTAATCATTCTCACAGGAATATCTTTCAGTGCGTTGGCAGCCATAATCTCAAATCCAATGTTCTCCCAAGCTAAATCGCCGACAACACAAACAATGCACATATCGGCATCAATAGTTACTGTGCCGCAAGCCTTTAGCTCGTCGGTTATCTCTTCCAAGTGAGTCGCATCTTCGATTGCTACCGAAACTCCAACTTCGCTTGTAGCAATAAGGTCGATAGATACTTGATAACTTTCGAACACTTCGAACACTTTGCGAAGAAATCCAGGAGAGCCAAACATTCTGCTGGAGCGAACCTTTATTACGGTAATATTGTCTTTTGCTGCAATGGCTTTGATTTTTCCGTGTTCCATTACATTGTTTATAATGGTGCCATCTGCATCTGGTTCTATTGTATTCTTCAGTCTTACAGGTATTCCAGCATATTTTGCAGGCTGAACACAGGTGGGGTGAAGTATCTTTGCACCAAAATAAGCAAGTTCTGACGCCTCTTCAAAGTTCAACTGGCGAACCGCTTCCGTATTATCAACGATGCGCGGGTCGTTGTTGTGCATACCGTCAATATCGGTCCATATTTGTATTTCCTCAGCGTTGATGGCTGCCCCTACCAACGAAGCTGTATAGTCAGAACCACCACGTTGCAAGTTATCAACTTCGCCGTATGCGTTCTTGCAGACAAATCCTTGTGTTATATAAACCTGGTAGTCAGCATTGTCAGCCATAATAGCAGAAAGCTTTTCTTTTATGTAGGCAGCATCTGGTTCGGCATTTTTATCTGTACGCATAAAGTCAAGGGCATTCAATAGCTTTGCTTTTATTCCCTTTTCCTGCAAATAGTTTACAACCATATTGGTTGATAAAACCTCTCCTTGTGCAACAATGCTCTTTTCTTCAAACGAAGTAAAAATATCGTTTGTGAAAGAACGCAGATAATTAAATTCTTCTTGAAATAGCTTGAGAGTCTTCTCTTTGTATTCGTTGGTAGAATAAAGTTCGTCAATATGCGACAAATACTTTTGCTCTAATTTATTGATAACTTCATTCGCACCTTCGTGATTCTTCTTGTACAAATAGTCTGCAACCTCTATAAGTGTATTTGTCGTGCCACTCATTGCAGAAAGAACAACAAACACTGGTTCATTATTTCTAAGCACCAAGTCTACAACCTCCTTCATTCGTTCGGGTGAACCAACTGACGTGCCGCCAAATTTCATTACTTTCATAACCGTATTCTGCTTGCTGTTTTATTCTTCGTTCGGAGTTGCCTCCTCATCATCGACAAAGTCAAGAGGCTCTATCATCGTTTCTATCGGTTCGTTGCTTTCTTCCAAATCCTTTGTTTCTGCATTGTCGGTAACCAACTTGAACTCTCCGTCTTTGCATCTAAACACTTTTCCTGGGAATTGCTCGAGAAGATGAATGTTGTGTGTAGACATAATAACGGCAGCTCCGTCTTTAGAAGCACGCTTCAGTATGCTTACAATATTTGTAGCTGTTTCTGGGTCGAGATTTCCAGTAGGCTCGTCTGCGATAATTATCTTTGGACGGTTTAACAAAGCCCGTGCAATAGCAATACGCTGTTGTTCGCCACCCGAAAGTTCGCTTGGCATCTTTTCTTTTTTGTCAAGCATACCAACTTCACCAAGAACATCGTTTATTCTTTGATTAATGGCTTGGGTATCTTTCCAACCCGTTGCCCTCATAACAAACTCAAGATTCTTAAATACGTTCCTATCGTGAAGCAACTGAAAGTCTTGGAATATAATACCCATTTGCTTTCTAAGTGCTGGTACGTGGCTACGTTTCAGTGTTAATAGAGATTGTTCTAAGACATTTGCCTTTTCAGCATCTTCGGCATAAATATCAAGTTCACAATAAATAGTCTTTAGCAAAGAACTTTTACCCGAACCGACTTTACCTATAATATAGATAAATTCTCCTTCACTAACTTGAAAGTCTACATTTCTAAGTACTTGTTTTTCGTCTTGGAAAATATTTACTTTATTATAATCTACTAACATTGTATGTCTTTTTGAGGATTCATTATATCTTATGCAAAGATAAGAAAAAAAAATGATTTACCTTATTATTATGTAAAAAAAGATATTGGCGTCTGCTAAAAGTTAAAGTGTTGCCAATGAAGCGTCTGAAATGTCGATAAACAAACGTTATGAATACTCGTTTCAGAATATTATTATCAGTTAAAACTAAAATTAGCTGCAATGTAGCTTATTATATAAGTGGAAACGGCGAAAGGCGTGTAAATATTTTTCACAAACATGGCTATTGTATAACTATCTATATGTCAGCGTTTTATAAAACCTATTGTTTTGCGTTTCAAAAGCGGCTCTTTTGCGCGGTAAAAGCGTAGGTTTTGCATCGCAAAACAGCCGCTTTCGCAATGCCAAATCGCAGTTACCACTTTTTAAGGGATTTATCTTTACAAAATCAATGGTAAAGAAAAGGGCTGAGCTCCTTGTATGGAACTCAGTCCGAATATTATTTGATGTAAGAAGTTTTAGCGAACAATAATAAAAGAAAGATTATGATATGGGAAGTTCCAACGTCTTCTTTTATTCCTTTCCTGCATAGAGGATAATGCTTGTGGCACCTATCGTGAAAAGCGTTCCGTCAAAGATGTTACGGCGTTCATTGTCTGCAAGAATTTCGTTATCGACAAATGTACCTGTATAAGAAGGGCCGTCTTTCAATACATATTCCAACTTTCCTTTTGCATTTTTCGATACATTGATGGTACAATGCGTCATATCCATGCTTGGGTCGTCGGTTTCAATAGGACAGTTTATGGGGTTTCCTTTCATATAACGTCCTATGACGTTTTCTCCTAACTTCAATGGCAAAATCTGCTTGTAATGAAAAACATTTTCTATTACATGCAATGAACCATAATCGAGAACTTCTTCGCTTGTTTCTTGTGGAGCGTTTTCTACTTTCTGAGCACGCTTAGCAGCAGATACTCCCAATCTGATTCCAAACTGCTTATTACAATTGGGGCATACAAAAGCAAGTCTTTGGCCTACTGAATATTTCGTTTCATCAAAAGTAATAAAGTTTTTACACTTGGGGCAGCGTACTCTTTTCATATATATTTATTTTCCTATTTCCAATATCCACGCCTGCTTGAAGTTGGCATTACCTCTAAGATTATTAAGTTTTTCGGCTGCTAACTGAGCACTTCTATATTTTCCATATACGACTTTTGTGCTACCTGCGCCCGTGTAAACGCAAGCATCGGCAAAACCATTGCTGTATAGTTTCTTTACAAAGGATTTGGCATTTCTTTCCGTTATATGGCTTGCCAACACTAAACTCCAATAATGTTTGGAAGGCGTAACAGGTGTTTCGTTTTTTGAAATAACCTTTCCTTTGGAGGTAGTAGGTTGGTTTTTATTGATATTATTTGAATCGAAAATATTATAGAACATACCGCTTTTAACCTCTTGACGTTGGGGCGTGTTATGCTTTTCAGCGGTAAGTCCGACGATAAAGACAAAAGAAATCAAGACAGCTGCGACTGCAAGGTCTTTCACTGCTTTAAGACTGACGCTTAATCGCTTATCACCTTGGTTGTTGGTATCTATATAAATAACTTGCGGTTTCTTTTCTACCTTTTCGCGAATAGATGTCTTTTCTATATCTATATTGGCAACATTGCTTGATTTTGCTATTTCAAAACTACTGAAGCCATAGAATTTAGGGGTTAATAATCCACCCTCGTAAGGTTCAAATGCGATTTTATTATCTCCCTCACGCTTAAGTGCACCAAGTCCTTTCAGCTCAAGTTGCCCAACTTCCTCTAAAGTCTTGAGAATGCTATCAACCTCTGTTTCAATTTCTCTCATTGCTTCTGGATAACTGAGGTCGTAAGCCTCAATATACGATTGAGCAAGCAAAGAGTCATTCATTCTTAACACAGGGTTGAAACCGACAGTACGATAAGGTGGGAGATAGATATTATCAGATTGCTCGTATCGTGCTTCGCTATGATATGCAACGAAGCCACCAAGTCCTGGGACAATGATACAATCATTTTCCAATAATAATATTTCAATATGTCGGTCTATTCTTAGCATTGTCTGCAAATTTAGTAAAATTCTTCTTAACCTCCAAACTATAAACACAAAAAACTTATTACCAGTTATGATAATAAGTTTTTGTTTGGTTGGATACGATAATTATCTTATTCTATCTGCTGCACGTACAAGTGCTTCGTCGGACTTGATTGCATTTCTTGCTAATATCAACAATATCAGCGAAACGAATGGTAGGCACGCTCCATATTCAAAATGAAGCTTCAGTTCGCCCATCATAAATTGACTTATAAGCAAATAGGCAAGATGCCAAGCTATTACAAGGAATATTGTAATGCTGCAAAAAAGTATTTGGCGTTTCCTATTCTTATAATCAAATATAACAAACAAATGCAGTGGAAGTGTTATCAACAGAGTAGCGAACAAGGGCCACACCTTAAAGTCTTTCACTCCATTTCCGTCTACTATCCATAAGTTTGTCATCTTACTTGATATTCCCATGCCGCTTGGCTCTAACAAACCAATAGGCATACAAAGGCAAATGGCAAGAACTATGAACGATAAGAACAAGAAGATAGTTTGCTTTCTTTGTATCATATTTGAGTTTCTTCGTTCTCTAAGCCATCTTTCGATGGGTCGCGCCAATAAACATTACCGTCCAAAAACTCTTGAGTAGCCAACAGTGTTGGCTTTGGAAGTTTCTCGTAGTAACGACTAATCTCTATTTGCTCACGATTTTCAAACACTTCTTCTAAAGAATCGCTATACGAAGCAAACTCCGCAAGTTTCTTACTGAGGTCTTGTTTGATTTCAACTGAAATTTGATTAGCACGCTTTGCAATGATGGCAACACTTTCATAAACGTTGTCTGTTTCGTTCCAAAGTTCTACCACATCACGAGTTACTGTGTTTACAGGTGCTTTTGATTTCTTGTAATCCATTTATTTATGCTTGTTTTATATTTCTATTTTGCTTTTGCAGTAAATTGCTTACACTTCTCTATATACTTTTCGGCAGTTGAACGTTCCTTAGAATCAGGATATTCGTTTATAAAGCCGTAGCATTCATCTTCTGCGTCCTGATAGCGTTGCACTTTCTTTTCTTCAACACTCATCTGCGCCAACTCGTATTTACCTTTCATTACAAGAATGGCAAAATCTTCTCGAAGCGAAGAATAGGGGAAGTCGTTCAAAGCATTTTGAGCTGTAATAATGCATGCTTCATAGTTGTTACCGCCATCGTTTCCGCAATTGCCAAAGTAAGAACCGAGATTGTAATACAACTTTGCATTTAAGTATTCCTTACGAATAAGCTTGTCTTGCAAAGCAAACAATCGTTGCTGTGCAGTTCCTTTCATCTTTCCATTTGGGTATAAATCCAAGTAATCTTGGAATGCTGCGATTGCTGCAACGGTTGGAGTCTGGTCTAAGCGAGGCTCTGGAGTTCCCTCATACAAACTCTGTCCAATATAGAAAGAAGCCATTTCTGCATACTCTCCATTCGGATAGGTTTGATAATACTTCTTAAAGGCTTCTGAAGCAGCTTGGTAATCGCGCAACCCATATTCTGCCATTGCAAGCATATAGAGGCACTCTTGCGCATTGTCAGTACCTTTTTGAATAGTTACTAAATCCTGAAGCAGGGGCACTGCAAAACTGTATTTCCCTTTTGCGAAACACTCCTTTGCGTACTCATACTTGTATGTATGGTCTGTACTTTTATACACTTGGTTGTATTCTTGTGCGCAACTTGTGAGAAGAAGCGACAGAATAAATGTAATGAGAATATTCTTCTTCATAAATTCACTTTGAGATGCAAAGTTACATATAATTCCATAATTAACAAAGCTGTTACTGCATTTTTAGCAAAAAATCACTTTTAATTATCTATAATCTGCAGTTTTTTATTAACTTTGTACTTAGCAATGGACTTTAAACTGACATCAAAATACAAGCCCACTGGCGACCAACCAGAGGCAATTAAGGAATTAACAGAGGGATTGGAACGTGGCGATAAAAGTCAAGTTCTGTTAGGCGTAACAGGTTCGGGCAAGACTTTCACAATGGCAAATGTCATCGCCAACGTAAACAAACCTACTTTAATTCTATCGCACAACAAAACTTTGGCTGCCCAACTCTTCGAGGAAATGAAAGGCTTTTTCCCTCAAAATGCGGTGGAGTACTATGTTTCGTACTACGATTATTATCAGCCAGAGGCTTACATGCCTTCAACCGACACCTATATAGAGAAAGATTTGGCAATCAACGATGAGATTGACAAACTCCGTCTTTCAGCAGTTTCTTCGCTATTGTCGGGCAGAAAAGATGTAATTGTGGTCTCATCGGTATCCTGTATTTATGGTATGGGCGGTCCTGTCGCCATGAAAGACAATGTAATAAGGATAAAGAAAGGGCAAATACTCGACCGTAACATCTTTTTAAGACAACTCGTAAATGCTCTATACGTTAGAAATGATATTGATTTGCAGCGTGGCAATTTCCGTGTAAAGGGAGATACGGTTGATATAGCAATGGCTTACAGCGACAATATATTAAGAGTTACGTGGTGGGACGATGAAATAGATGCCATAGAAGAGGTGGATTCTGTTTCTTATCACCGTTTAGGCACATTTGAAGAATACGAGGTTTACCCAGCCAATCTTTTTGTTACATCAAAGGAGCAAACCGAAAATGCTATCCGACAAATTCAAGACGACCTGACAATACAAATTGATTTCTTTAATGAAATAGGGGATAGTATTAAAGCTCAACGCATTAAGGAACGTGTAGAGTACGATATAGAAATGATAAAGGAGTTAGGTCACTGCTCAGGAATTGAGAACTATTCTCGCTATTTCGATGGCAGAGAAGCTGGCCAACGTCCTTATTGTCTCTTGGATTTTTTCCCCGAAGACAACCTTATTATAATTGATGAGAGCCACGTAAGCGTTCCTCAAATCTCGGCTATGTATGGTGGCGACAGGGCAAGAAAGAAGAATCTCGTAGAGTTTGGTTTCCGTTTACCTGCGGCATTCGACAACCGTCCGCTAAGGTTTGAAGAGTTTCATAGCCTCATCAAGCAAATTATTTATGTATCGGCAACCCCTGCAAACTTTGAATTAGAAGAAGCTGAAGGCGTCGTGGTAGAGCAACTTATACGCCCAACAGGCTTGCTCGACCCCGAAATAGAAGTTCGTCCATCAGAAAATCAAATTGATAACTTAATGGAAGAAATTCTGATAAGGGCGGAAAAAGAGGAACGTATTCTTGTTACGACACTCACGAAACGAATGGCAGAAGAACTAACTGAGTATCTTTTAAATCACGAAGTAAGAGCTGCCTATATACACAGCAACGTCGCAAGTTTGGATAGAATAAAAATTATAAACGACTTACGCAGTGGAATTTATGACGTTCTTGTTGGAGTAAACCTTTTACGTGAAGGCTTAGACTTACCAGAGGTTTCGTTGGTAGCAATACTCGATGCCGACAAAGAAGGTTTTCTTCGTAGCCATAGAAGTCTTACACAGACCGCAGGCAGGGCTGCACGTAATGTAAATGGAAAGGTTATTATGTATGCCGACACCATTACAGAAAGTATGCAAAGAACTATTGAAGAAACATTACGCAGGCGTGAAAAGCAATTAAAATATAACGAATTACACCATATCACGCCAACTCAAATCAGACGTTCTATAAAAGAAATACTACCTGTGGGCGATACTTCTATGACACCAAACGTTACGATTGACAAGAAGAAATCGCAAACATACAACATACCGCAAGAAGGAACTGCAATGGTGGCTGACCCTATTGTTATGAAAATGACAAGAAAACAGCTTGAAAAGAGTATTCAGAATACAACAGCACTGATGAAAGAAGCTGCCAAGAACCTCGACTTCTTGCAAGCTGCACAGTATCGTGATGAAATATTGCGCTTACAAGCAGAGTTGGAGCAAAAAACGGTTTAATCGAAAAGTATTGTAGGGCTTTCTATCTTTTTTGTGCCGATATGGCTTAGAATATCTTCTATTTTGTAAAGATAAATCCCTTAAAAAGTGATAACTGCGTTTTGGCATTGCGAAAGCGGCTCTTTTACAACGCAAAACCTACGCTTTTACCGTGCAAAAGAGCCGCTTTTGGAATGCAAAACAATAGGTTTTGCAACATTTTGATAATGAAGTAGTTACACAACAACTACGCCTGTGAAAAACATTTACAGATAAAAAAACTCTTTTGCCCTAAAATAAAGTTCCTTTTCTTTCTTCTCAATTGCTAAAAAATTAATTATTGCTCTAGACCTAAATGCTTCATTTTGCCTCTTTTTATGTTATGAATTTATATATTTAAAAAAAAAGTTTGATTAATAATTGACTTTGTAAAAAAAAATATTTATATTTGCAGAAGAAACAACTTAACAGTAACTTATCTAAAGCTTAACTATTTATGGGAAAGTATAATATAACAGAAAAGAAGACAAAAACGGCTGCATATCGTGGCCTTGTGAGTCAAAAGTTAATGGAAGAGTTGAAGGACCAAATCCTCAATATAATACTCTTTCAACAGAGGTATCGGGATAAGAACTATTCTGCAAAGCAACTTGCGGAAGATTTGAAAACCAACACAAGATACATCTCTGCAGTGGTAAACGTAAAGTTCAACATGAACTATACATCATTTGTAAATAAATTCAGAATAGAAGAGGCTATGAATATTCTTTCATCAGAAAAGTACAAGGACTTGAATATGGAGGATATTAGCGATATGGTCGGCTTTTCTAATCGCCAATCGTTCTATGCTTCTTTCTATCGTATAAACGGAATGACGCCCCGTGAGTACAAATTGAGTGCTCAGAAATCGGCAAGCAAAAACGCTGCCGACAAGGACGGAGTGAAGTAAAAGTGAATAAAACTACAACGCAAATGAATGAAGATTCTTTTAGTTATTCATCTGAACGATTTGGTGACATACAAATGTTGCGCTATCGTTTAGATGGATTTGAAGACCTTACGCTAACACAAAAACTCTATATATACTGTCTTGCACAAGCTACTTTGTGGGGACGCGATATAACTTTTCATCAGTTCGGTAAGTATAACTTGCAGATAAGAAAGGCTTTAGAATGTATCGTTACAGAAAAATATAAAGAGGATAGCGACGATTTTAAAGCCTTGGAACTGTACTTGAAGAAAGTTTGGTTTGCCAGTGGAATCCATCATCATTATGCAATGGATAAGTTTGTTCCTGCATTTTCGCGCAGTTATTTTGCCGAAGCGTTGGGTTCAGTTGGCAAGGAAAAGTTAGGTCTTGATGCAGAAGAATCTCTCACATACTATATAAATACGTTAAGCGAAGTAATATTCAATCCTGCGTGTATGCCCAAACGGGTAAACAAGGCAGAAGGAGCAGACGTAATAAAAACATCGGCAAACAATTATTATGAAGGCGTTACCCAAGAAGAGGTGGAGCGTTTCTATGCGGAAAAGAAAGAAACTGCTGACGATAAGCGGTTGTCGTTTGGTTTAAACTCTACTTTGGTAAAACGTGGGGGCACGCTCGAAGAAATTGTTTGGAAACTGAATGGGCGTTATGGCAAAACCATAGAGCAGATTATTCATTGGTTAAACAAGGCAATTGCCTTTTGCGAGAACAACGAGCAGAAAGAGATAATCCGTTTACTTATTGCTTATTATACCTCGGGCAACCTTGCAGACTTCGATAAATACTCCATTAAATGGGTTACAGAATGTAACGGACAAGTGGATTTCATCAACGGCTTCATCGAAGTTTATGGCGATGCGCTTGGCTTAAAAGGCTCATGGGAGGGCATAGTGCACTACAAGAACTTAGAAGCAACAAAGCGAACGCAAACTATTTCGACTAATGCACAGTGGTTTGAAAACCATTCTCCTGTGGACAAGCGTTTCAAGAAAGAAGTGGTGAAGGGAGTTACTGCCAATGTTGTGTGTGCAGCAATGCTTGGAGGTGATGAATATCCTGCGTCGGCTATCGGTATAAATCTTCCAAATGCCGATTGGATTAGAGCAGAATATGGTTCAAAAAGTGTTACCATCTCCAATCTTACACATGCTTACGACAGGGCAGCAAAAGGCAATGGATTCATAGAGGAGTTTGTTATTGATGCTCAAACACGTGAATTGATAGATACTTATGGCAATTTAACCGATGAACTGCATACGGATTTGCACGAATGTTTAGGACACGGTAGCGGCAAACTGCTTCCTGACACCGACCCCGATTCGCTTAAAAATTATGGTAATACGATAGAAGAAGCAAGGGCAGACTTGTTCGGACTCTACTATATGGCAGACGAAAAGCTGTTGGAATTAGGACTGTTAAACTCGGAAGAAGCTTTCAAAGCGCAATATTATAGTTACATAATGAATGGCTTGATGACGCAGTTAGCCCGCATTAAACCCGATAAGCAAATAGAAGAATCGCATATGCAGAACCGTGCTTTAATTGCTTGGTGGGCATACGAATTGGGTAAGGAGAAGAATGTAATAGAGTTTGTGAAACTATCCGATAGTGCGACGAATGAATTTAAAACCTTTGTGCGTATTAACGACTATGCTGCATTACGTCAGATATTTGCTCAACAGCTTGTAGAGATACAACGAATAAAGAGCATGGGTGATTTCGATAAGGCACGAGAACTTGTCGAAGGCTATGCCGTAAAGGTAGATAAGGCACTTCATAGTGAGGTTTTGGAACGCTATGAACGCCTAAATATAGCACCTTATAAAGGTTTTATAAATCCTGTAATGAGCTTAGAGTTTGATTCTGATAACGAAATAGTTGATGTAAATTTAGATTATACAGAAACTTACTCAGACCAAATGATGAGATATTCAAAAGATTATAGTTTATGATAACGGAAGAAACACACAATAAACTAAAGCAGATAAAGCAATCGTTTCGCTTGTTTATGAATGGTGTTACTGCTCAGTCAATGCGTGAAAAAGGGGCAGAATACAAAGTAAATTGGGGAATAGATTTGATTAATCTGCGAAAGATAGCAAAAGAATATGGCAAGGATTACGACTTGGCGATTGCTCTTTGGAAAGAGAATAGCCGCGAATGTAAGATACTTGCAACCTACATAATGCCAGCCGAGAAGATGCTGCCCGAAATCGTAGACATTTGGTTGGAACAAGTACCGACACAGGAAATCGCAGAACTTCTTTCGTTCAACCTGCTTCGGCATTTAGATTTTGCCCCATCGTTGGCTTACCAATGTCTTGCGTCCGATAAGAGTTTATACCAGATGTGTGGTTTTCAGACATTAGCTTGTCTGTTTTCTGATGGTAAAGAACCTAACGAAAGAGGTATGAACGAGTTTCTCGACCAGGCGGAAGTTGCCCTTAGCGGTAACGACTTACCCACGAAACAAGCCGCTTATCGCTGTGTAATGCGCTTCTGCGATTTAGGCAATGGATATGAAATGATAGCCAAAAAGGCATTAAGGAAATTCAACATATTGTAAGCAAATAAATGTTGTAACACCATAAAGAGGGTATCGGCTGTTTCAATAAATCTGATACTTCTTCTTTTTGAAACTATGAAAGTTTAATATTGGAAGAATCAGCGGGAACGCAATGGGCGGTGTAACAGCTTCTATTCCTGTCGCTGTTCTTTTCACGGATTTAAGTTATCGCTTCGTATTCCGCGCAGCTGCAGTGGGAACTTCTACTCCCTTCTTTTAATGTTGCTACGCAACGAAAGCTAGGAGCGTGTATGGCTGTTCAATCTTTTAGGCATAATGGTCATTTGGTAGGCTGAGCAATAGCTTTGTAAAGATTATTCCGTTAAAAAGTGATAACTGCGCTTTAACGTTGCGAAAGCGGCTCTTTTGCAATGCAAAACCTACGCTTTTACCGTGCAAAACAGCCGCTTTTGGAATGCAAAAGAATAGGTTTTGCAATACACTGATAACGAACAAGTTATGCAATAGTTATGTTCATGAAAAATATTTACAGCTTTATTATCTTCTTTTCGTTCATAAAGCAGACCGTTCCCATTAACTTTCTACTGAGGCACACAGCACCAACGCGACACTTTCAACATAACGCCAATGCCTGGAATCTCCTTGAGTAGATAATACTTTTTGCTGGAACGAACCAGCCTTCCTGTCATTCCTTTCAGTGGACCGAACTTCACAAGCACTGCATCGCCTGCCTTCAAGCGGGCTTCTTCGGCAGAAATGAATTTGCGAATATGAACATCAGGATTACACATTAAACGGAATTCATACATCTGGTCGTGGGGAATTAAGCTGTACTTGCTATTGTCTTCTGCCTTTGTCAGTACGCTCATCTTAAAGTTTGATTCGTATACTAAACGTTTAAAATCGGTATCTTCCATTGTCTTCTTAACAAAAAGAAGGTTGCGCACAACAGGTTTCAGCTTCTGATGCACCCTACCCTGCTTGTCCTCTTCAGCTACATATTGTTTTGGAATAAAAGTTTCTATCCCCTTTTCAGTAAAAAACTGCGCCACTTCTTCTTGTTTCGTGGTGTATAAACGAATGGCATACCAATCGTTTTTATCGTCTGTTATCGTATCAACATATCTTTCCTGTTTCTCTTCCATAGCAACTACAATTATTTTTCAGATAGCCAACCAGTTCTCTACAATGGCTTTTCCCATTGGTGTCAGCACGCTTTCTGGGTGAAACTGAATACCATACAAGTCGTATTCCTTATGTTGCAAAGCCATTATCAATCCATCAGCAGTTTCAGCAATCACCTCCAATTCAGAGGGGAAACTGTCCTTTGAAACCACCCAACTATGGTATCTGCCAACCGAAAACTGTGTGGGCAAGCCGTTGAACAAACTTGTATGCGTATCTACATTTATCGGTGTTTCTACTCCGTGGAATACATTTGACAGCTTTTCTATCTTTCCACCAAAGGCTTCTGCAATGGCTTGATGCCCCAAGCATACGCCCAACATGGGTTTGGTAGCAGCATAGCGACGAATAACTTCGAGCAATAAACCTGCTTCAGAAGGTACGCCAGGACCGGGACTCAGCACTATCTTATCGTATTCTTCCAAATCTTCCAAAGCAAACTTATCGTTCTGCTTCACTGAAACCTCAGCTCCCAATTCGTGTAAAAGATGAACCAAGTTGTAAGTAAACGAATCGTAATTGTCTATTATCACACACTTTACTTTCTTCATAGTATCGTCTTGCGTATCCATTCTATTCAGTCAAAGTCTTTATTGCGGTCTGCACATCTGCACAATCGTCTAAATCTACACCGACAAACATAGGGTGTTGAAAGGCTTTTAGCTTATCCATCTGTTCCAACGCAACGTTTCCTATTATGAAAGGCGTACTGCCTGTATAGGTTTTGATAACGTTTAAATCGACCTTTGCTGTGTCTACCTTAAACAAAAAATAATCTACTGTACCTTCGTACTCTCGTGTTTGCATTAGGTCTTCAACCAATTGAATGTGTAAGGTCTTCATTATATTGATGCCTGCACGAATATCTGGGTCGAGTGTAGAACGAAGATTGTTTACCATAACGCTGCTCTCCTCGCCATCTAACTGCACCATAGTGAGTTTGAAGTTCACTACTCGTGTTACAATATTCTGCGGCATATCGTCGGCAAACACGCCAAAGCGTTGTAGGAAACACCCATCGGCAGATTCATTCTGCACAGTTTCCTTGCCCATTGCTGCCTCACGACTGCCATAATCGGGAATTATGCCCACACGAGACGATATTTGTCGTACAAACTTCGGACTATCTGGGCGAAAGTCAAAGCCTATCCAATCTACTCCAAGTTCTGCTAAAGCGTGAATATTCTCGGCTTCACGGGTGCCACAAACTTTTATAATCATATATTCAGACCTATTCCTTTAATTTCTTTATAAACTCACCAAACGCAAGACCAGGGTTCTCTGCCAGCATAAACGGCTCACCAATAATAACGCCTTGATAGCCTACTGCTGCTAATTGCTTTGCAGTTTCGGGAGTGTCAATCCCGCCTTCGCTTATTTTAAGCATACTTGCAGGAAGCAACTTCGCCAACTCAAGCGAACGATTTATATCCATTTCAAAGCTACAAGCCTTACGATTGTTCACCACTACCATATCGGCATTGCAAGCAAGATAATCCATTTCTTCAGCCGTATGCAATTCCAATGCCACCTCCATTCCCAACTGATGGGCAAGCGAAACCAAAGAATGGCATTGCTCCAATTCGAGTAATACGGCAGTCAGCATAACAGCAGATGCTCCTGCGTGTTTGGCTTGAAACAATTGGTATTCATCAATAATATAATTCTTATACAACAAAGGCAAGGTTATACCTATTGCACGAACCTCCTGAACAAACTCATCGTATCCACCAAAATAAGTGAAATCGGTTGGAACACTTATGGCAGTAGCTCCATAACGTGCGTAATCCGCACCGACATTCCTTATCTTTGCATCTTGGTTTATCCAGCCTAAGGCAGGTGTTTTACGCACAAATTCTGTTATCACACCTATTGTAGAAGAATCGCTAAGTGCAGCTTTCAGTGAAGGAACTTCACGCTTCATTGCTCCCTCGTATTCAATAATGCCATACAACTGCTTCAATGGAACATACTGTTTCCATTGCTCCAATTCTTTCTGTTTATTGGCTACAATTGCTTCCAAAATATCTTTCATACTACAAAGTTAATGAAAAGATTAGAGAAAAATATAATAATAAGATAAAGAATGCGTTTGATGTATAAAAGAGTATGTAACAAATAACATAGCCTATGATAGAAATATTTACAAAAGAAGAAATGAAACCGTCAGAAAAAACGTTGAACATTATTCGCCAAATTGCTTATACTTACAGAGCAATGAAAGTAAACGGCAAGTTAGAAACCTATTGTCTTAATTAGAAAAATGAAAACTTTAGTATCACCATCGCTATTATCAGCCGACTTCTTGCACTTAGACAAAGACATCGAAATGATAAATAAGAGCGAAGCCGATTATATCCATATGGATATAATGGACGGTGTATTTGTTCCTAACATTTCTTTCGGTTTCCCCATTCTCAAAGCTGTTGGCAAGGCTTGCAAAAAGCCTATGGACGTTCATTATATGATTGTCCACCCCGAAAACTATATTCAACAGACTGCTGATGCGGGGGCTGCCATTATGAGTGTGCACTACGAAACCTGCCTACACTTGCACAGAACCATTCAACAGATAAAGCAAGCGGGTATGAAAGCTGGTGTTGTCATCAACCCTGCAACACCTGTTTCGGTTCTCGAAGATATTATCGTAGAAGTAGACCTTGTACTTATTATGAGCGTAAACCCAGGTTTCGGCGGTCAGGTGTTCATCGAAAATGCTATTAAGAAGGTGGAACGCCTTCGTAAACTTATTGACGAAACGGGCAGCCACGCAATTATTGAAGTGGACGGCGGTGTTCAAGGTGAAACTGCACCACGACTTGTAAAGGCTGGGGCTGATATGTTGGTGAGTGGAAGCTATGTATTCAAATCTCCCAACCCAACCGAAACCATCAAAAGTTTAAGGGAACTAATACGCTAACTGCAAAAGAACATCGTTCTCGCGCACCATCTTTCTGAGATTTAAAATGGCGTAACGCATTCTGCCAAGACTCGTGTTGATACTGACACCTGTAGTCTTGGCAATTTCTTTAAACGACATTTCCTGATAAAAGCGCATAAACACGACTTCACGTTGAGAAGCAGGAAGGTGCTCCATCATCTTCTGAATGTCTGCCAATGTTTGCATATTCACAAACTGGTTTTCGATATTGCCAATCTGCACGTCTGCACCGCCAATATTAGAAAGGTCGTTTTCTTTCGTTGGCTCGACTATCTTATCAGATTTTTGCGCACGATACCAATCCATAATCACATTATGAGCAATACGCATTGCCCAAGCAGAGAACTTGCCACTTGGTTTGTAACGTCCTTCCTGCAATTTTGTGATTATCTTCACAAATGTTTCTTGGAATATGTCATCAGCAACATCACGATTCCTAACAACAAAAAGTATATAGGAAAAGAGCTTAGACTGATTGCGCGACAAAAGTAAATCGAAAGCTCTATTGTCACCATTAATGTACGACAAGGCCAAATCCTCGTCCGTCATTTCACTAAGTTTCTTCATTCTTTAAAATGATTTATATTTAAGTAATGGTGTTCCTATAGGCTTGTATCTTTAATTCATTTTATTGTTTATGCGTGTGCAAATATAATTACTTTTATCTTTTCTGACAAATTATTAACGAAAAAAGTAGATGAAAACTATTAAAAGACGCTATTTTACCCACTCGTAAGCTTGAATAAGGTCTTTCATTCCCCATATTCCAAGGTATTTTCTCTTCACGCCTAAAAACCTTATACGCTTATTATAATTGTTAGAATTGGTTGCTAATCCTATATTTTCTTTATACTCCTTGGTCTTTAATTGAATTGAAATAACCTTGTCGGCATCGGTTTCTCCTTGCTCATCTGCCAATAAAATGGCGTTGTCAGAAGAGAAAGGAGGTTCCCAAACAGCATTCTTAATACTTTTCGTGCAACTGCCGACAATGTATCCTTCTACCCAAACAGAAGCATCGCCAAAGTCTGTTGCAATAAAAGAAGCTACTGTTTGCACCTTACTATTATGGTCGTATTCAAATTCGTAACCATCTTTCTTATTGCTTCCATCGCCCTCTTGTTCATTTTCGGCTTCTGGATTTACCCCATAGTATTCGTAAACATTCTTTGTACAACTTGCAAACAAGAAACATACGATAAGTAAAAATGATAAATAAGCTTTTTTCATTGTATTCTATTATTTAATTCTGTTTAGGATAATTCTTTACAAAGATAAGAAATATTTTCAAAATAGCAAAGGAAAACAAACTTTTAAAACACAAAAATATACTCGAAAAAATCAAATAGAGGCAGTCATATAATTTATCGTTGCCAATAAAAAGAATATTCTATCTGTTACTTTATTTTGCCTATATTCTTTACTTTCTGAACAAAAAGAATACTGAGGAAGTGTAAATATTTTTTACAAGAATATCTATTATATAACCATCTCATTATCAATACATTGCAAAACCTATTGTTTTGCAACGCAAAAGCGGCTCTTTTGCACGGTAAAAGCGTAGGTTTTGCATCGCAAAACAGCCGCTTTCGCAATGCCAAATCGAAATTATCATTTTTCTTACGAACTATCTTTACAAAATCAAGACTGTTCCTTAGGAATTTCAATAAGCAACAAAAGAAAAATATTGCTACTTTCCTACTAAAGCGAACCGATGGATAAGAGAAGTTTAAACATAAAAAAGAGGTTGGTGCAGGAAGCTACCAACCTCGAGAAAAATGATTTAGAAAATCTCTAAATCCATAAAAACACGTAGCAAATATACGTTTATTAAATAAGAAAACCAAATAATAGGCGATTATAAAACATTTATTAACACTTTCTGTAAAATAAAATCAGATTTCAGATAAAACAAAAATCCCCTACCAAAAGAATGGCAAGGGATTTTTATTATTAATTGAAAGAGAAGATTAGTTATTAACCGTACCTCCTACAATGTCTAACAATTCAGAAGTAATGGCTGCCTGACGAGACTTGTTATATTGAAGTTTTAAGCCACGGAGCAATTCATCTGCATTATCGGTAGCAGTCTGCATAGCCACCATACGGGCTGCATGCTCGGAAGCATTGCTATCTAACAAAGCTGTATAAACCATTAGATGGAGCAACTTGGGCACTAAGGAAGTCAATACGGTTTTAAGGTCTGGCTCTACAATAAAGTCATCGTTCAATGGCTTTACCTCTTCCTTTTCACCTGAATGCGTATTCTTTCCATGCTGCTTCAGATACTCTTGGGCTTTTTTCGTCGCAATATTTGAAGTCAAATCACGCTCTTTGTCAAGATTCAACTCTGTCTCTAAGTCAATTGGCAAATAGGTCTTACGTGTAAGAATCTGACTACCTGCACTCTTAAAGTGATGGTATATCATTTCAACCTTATCAATCTCCTCGTCGAGCCATAGTTTTTCTATCTCAACAGCAATGCGTTGGCATTCTTCAGAGTTGGGCTTATCAGCCAACTCCAAGAAAGAACCTGCGCTTTTAAGTCCCATCTTAGCCACCTTCTCTGCCACTTTACGCCCAATAGGATAAACAATAATATTATCTTTAGACACGCCTTGAGCCAAGTATTCGCTGACTGTATTTTGGAGCATCTTTATAATATTAGCATTGAAACCTCCACACAAAGAACTGTTGGAAGAGAAGACAAGCAAAGCCACACGCTTTACGGGTCGTTCCTCATTGTATGGAGTATTGGTATCGGGGGTAGACACCAAGAATGCTTTCAGAATATGTTCGAGCATACTCTCGTAAGGAAGCATATTCTCAATGGCTACCTGAGCATGGTGAAGTTTACTCGAAGCCACCATCTTCATAGCACTTGTAATCTTACGAGTACTATTGACACTGGCAATTCGAATCTTTATTTCCTTTAAAGATGGCATTTCTTATCGTCTTATTTATATTGTGCAGTTATGTTGCCCATAACCTCTTCAATAACTTTAATATCGTCGTCAAGAAGTTTTCCTGAAGCAAGATTATCAATAACGTCCTTATGCGTGTTGCGCATACTTTCAAGGAATTGGTCTTGGCATTCACGAATATTCTCTACTGGAACAGCATGCATTAAACCATGGACACCGCAATAGAGAATGGCAATTTGTTCGCCAACTGGCATCGGAGCATATTGTGGCTGGATAAGCAACTGATTGTTCTTTCTACCTCTGTCCAAAGTCATTGCGGTAACCTTGTCCATATCAGAAGAGAATTTAGAGAATGCTTCCAACTCACGATACTGAGCCATATCTATCTTCAGTGTACCGGCAACTTTCTTCATACTCTTTACTTGCGCAGAACCACCCACACGAGAAACAGAGATACCTACGTTGATAGCAGGACGGAAACCTTGGTTGAACAAATCGCTCTCCAAATATATCTGACCGTCGGTAATAGAAATCACGTTGGTTGGAATATAAGCAGAAACGTCGCCCGCTTGTGTTTCGATGATAGGAAGTGCTGTGAGCGAACCACCACCCTTAACGTGTCCCTTCATACATTCTGGAAGGTCGTTCATTTGTTCAGCAATTTCTTGCTGGTCGTTGATGCGTGCTGCACGCTCCAACAAACGAGAGTGAAGGTAGAAGACATCACCTGGATATGCTTCACGACCCGAAGGACGGCGAAGAATCAAAGATACTTCACGATAAGCAACAGCCTGCTTCGACAAGTCATCATAAACCACAAGAGCGGAATATCCACGGTCGCGGAAGTATTCACCAATTGCTGCTCCAGCAAAAGGAGCATAATACTGCATAGCTGCAGGGTCGGCAGCAGTTGCACTTACAATGATAGTGTAAGGCAATGCACCATGGTCGCGCAATGTTTGCACAAGGTTGGCAACGGTAGATGCTTTCTGACCAATCGCTACATAAATACAATATACTGGCTTGCCTTGCTCGTAAAAGTTCTTCTGATTAATGATTGTATCAACAGCAATGGCTGTTTTACCTGTCTGACGGTCGCCAATGATAAGCTCACGCTGGCCACGTCCGATAGGAATCATTGAATCGACACCTTTAAGACCTGTCTGCAAAGGTTCCTTTACAGGCTGACGATATATCACACCAGGAGCCTTGCGGTCCAATGGCATCTCAAAAGCATCAGACAAATCAATCTCTCCCTTACCGTCAATAGCTTGACCAAGAGGATTAACGACACGTCCTAAGAAGTTATCATTGACACGAATAGAAGCAATACGATGCGTGCGCTTCACACTCTGCCCTTCTTTGATGCCTGCGGTTGGACCAAGAAGAATACAACCAACATTGTCTTCCTCCAAGTTCATGACAATCGCCATTGTGCCATTTTCGAACTCTAAGAGTTCATTTGCTTCAGCATTGCGAAGTCCATAAATACGAGCCACACCATCGCTGATAGTCAGCACAGTACCAACTTCGTCAAATTTTTCCTCCGCATTAACGCCTTGAAGTGCTTTTAAAAGAACTTCAGACACTTCACTTGGCTTTATTTTATCTGACATGTTTATTTTCTTTTATTTCTTTAACTGTGTGAGGACAGCATTGAGCTTCGTCTTCACGCTTGCGTCCATTCTGTATGTATCATATTCAAGAATGAATCCACCAATAATATCAGGGTTCACTGTCGTGTTGAATTCTACGGTACCATTTGCATTAGCACGTACCAAGTCTTTCATTTTCTCCTCAATAACTGGTGTTACAGGAACAGCTGTTGTGAGCTTTCCCTGAATAATTTTCTTCTGCTTCCTATATAGCGTGATGTAAGAGTTCGCAATAAAAAGTAGGATTCCTTCACGCCCTTCTTTCAAGACAAGAGCAAAGAAAGATTTTAAGAGAGCACTGACGCTACCGCCACTCGCTACTTCTAACAACTCTTGCTTCTTATCTTTAGATAGCATAGGATTGTCTATCGTAAAACGCAACTGTGGCAACTCAGAATAACTTCCGAGTAGTGTTTGCATTTCCGCATAGACTTTATCTTCTTGCTGCTGCACAGTTGCTCCTTTGAGAAGCGCACGCGCATAGCGAACAGATATTACACCTATATCCATAGTTTATTTATTTACTTACCGTTGCTTACAGGAGAAGAAACATTATCCAGCAATTTCCCTATCAATTCCATCTGCTTCTCATCGCTGGAAAGTTGGTCGCGAAGAATCTTCTCTGCAACTTTTACACTGAGTTCTGCAACCTGTCCACGAATATCTTTAAAGGCATTCTGCTTTTCTGCAGCTATTTCCAATTTTGCCTCTGCGATGATACGTGCACTTTCTTCGTGTGCTTTATCTTGTGCCTTTCCAACTATTGCATCACGTGTAGCAGTTGCCTCCTTCAACAGAAGTGCTTGCTGCTCACGTGCTTGCTGCATGACGGATTCACCTTCTTTCTGAATATTAGACAACTTTTCATTAGCATCATGTGCTTTGCGAAGACTCTCGTCAATATATTCCTTACGCTCGTTCACCATATTGATAATGACTGGGAACCCAAACTTTATCACGATGAAAGCCACGATAAGGAAGACAAGCGTCATCCAAAAAAGAAGTCCACTATTGGGAATTAATAAATCCATACGCTGGTTTTGTTCTTTCTAAAAATCTATTTGGGCATTATGCGCACTTTGCGCCACACTCCATAATTACATTACAATTGCGAGGATTGATACAATCACAGCCAAGAAGGCAACACCTTCAATCAACGCTGCTGCGATAATCATTGACGAACGGAGGTCGCCAATCTTCTCTGGCTGGCGTGCCATAGCATCCATAGCCTGGCTACCAATACGACCAATACCCATACCTGCGCCAATAGCAACCAAACCTGCACCAATGGCAGCACCTAATTTTGCGATAGCAACATCTGCTAATAATAATGATAACATAATCTTTAAGCTTTAATTTGTTATTAATTTTAATTTTTCTTTTCTTACTCTTTTTATTTATTTTATGCCTCGTGTTCTTTAATATGAGCTTGTGCAATGAACACTGCGCTCAACATTGTAAACACTAAAGCCTGAATGTAGCTTACCAAAAGCTCGAGCAACATCATAAAGATGCTTAGGAGAACTCCAACAATTGACATACCTGTACCTGCACTCCAGTTCGCAATAGCATTATCAGCAATGCTAAACATAATGAAGATTATCGCACAGAAACACAATGCAATGGCGTGTCCAGCAAACATATTTGCAAAAAGTCGGATTATCAAAGCCAATGGTTTTGTGAAGATACCAAAGAGTTCAATAATTGGCATCAATGGCACAGGAAACTTCATCCACACTGGTACATCAGGCCAAAATATCTCTTTCCAATATTCTTTTGTTCCCGTGAAGTTGGTAATTAGGAAAGTACAAGCTCCTAAAAAGAAGGTACAAGTTATATTACCAGTCAGGTTACCGCCTCCTGGAGGGAACGGAACCAATCCCATAAGATTCGCAAAGAATATAAAGAAGAAACATGTAAGCAACCAAGGAGCATACTTAGGAGTATCTTCGCCTAAACAAGGTTTAATGACATCATCGTGAATATTCATAATGAACATATGCATCAAGCCAGTAAAACCTTTTGGTGCTGGGTCGTTCGCCTTATGCTTACGACACCAACGTGCTGGTATTAAGATTACCAACAAAAGCAATATGCCATCTATAAAGACAGTGCAAGCTGCTTTTGTTATAGAAATATCAATAGGACGTACTTCCTCGTTGCCAATCTTCTCCACTATTAGGTTTGGATTTGCCTTATCCTCTCCATTCTTTATGACAAGATTATAGGGACCTGGCCTATCGCCATTAGCATCTCGTTCTTCTAAAAACTCTTCGCTACTGAACACGTGCCAACCCGTAGAAGATTTCACGATAATAGGAAGATGTATTACAACTGGGTGGAAATTTCCTTCCGAACCCAAATCCGTAATATGCCATTCATAAGAATCTTTGATATGTCCCCACAATATCTCTTTCACATCTACATCACCTTTCTTCGACATATCGCGTGCAACTGTCGGTACAAGTGCTGTAAATAAGAGCAACAAGAGAAGTACTTGTTTGATAAATTTCATATCTTCTTATTATTTATTTTATTATTTTTCTCAATGCGGAAGAAATATACGCAGTCTAAAATCATTGCTGTAATATAGTAAACTACAAACACAGCCACATAGGTAAGTATCTTCTCGCTATCTCCACGATAAACAAGTGCTCCTATAAGAATCACAATTACCGCAAGAAACATTCTCAACATTGAACCTGCCAAGTAAAAACGCCCTAACACTTTTGGTGAATTAGTTGCAAAATACTTCCACGCCTTTCCGTATAACTTACTCGTAGCAATGAAAAATATTGAGCTAACAACCATTGGTGTTACCAAGTTTGGTTTCAATAAAACCTGCGACATAAGTAGTCCTAACAAAGTTAGTGCTACTACAAGCCAAAGGTTTATCTTGTTATAACCTTTTTCTATCTTAGCAATATCCACTGTCTCAAAGATGTTGTTGAGTATAAATCCTATGCTGAATTACAGTTCAACACAAAGACTTACCACGTTCTTCTTTACTTCCACAAAACCACCTTTAACCATAATCGTCTTCTTCTCGGAGTTAATGGTATAAACAACTCGTCCTTCTACCAATGTAGAAATAATGGGTGCGTGGTTTATCAGAATCTCAAATTCTCCCACTTCACCTGGGACTAATACGTTTTCCACTTCTCCTGTAAAGAGGATTTTCTCCGGTGATACTATCCTTAGAACTAACATCGCAACCTTTTTAATTTGTTACATTAATTAGCCCTGAGCTGCTGCAAGAAGCTTCTTAGCTTTTTCCTTCGCATCTTCGATTGTACCGACGTTAAGGAATGCCTGCTCTGGAAGGTCGTCTACTTCGCCATTCAAGATAGCATTGAAGCCCTTAATTGTGTCTTCGATTGGCACCATCACGCCAGGAATACCTGTAAACTGCTCTGCAACAGTAAATGGCTGAGACAAGAAACGCTGTACACGACGTGCACGGTTTACCACCAACTTATCTTCGTCTGACAATTCGTCCATACCCAAGATTGCGATAATATCCTGCAATTCGTTATAATGCTGCAACAACTGCTTTACACGTTGTGCGCATTCATAATGTTCCTTACCAACAACCAATGGGTCGAGAATACGTGAAGTACTTCCCAATGGGTCTACGGCTGGATAAATACCAAGTTCGGTAATCTTACGGCTCAACTCTGTTGTTGCGTCCAAGTGAGTAAAAGTTGTAGCTGGAGCAGGGTCGGTCAAGTCGTCGGCAGGTACATATACCGCCTGCACAGATGTAATAGAGCCCTTCTTGGTAGAAGTAATACGCTCTTGCATTGCACCCATTTCGCTTGCAAGTGTAGGCTGATAACCTACCGCAGAAGGCATACGACCTAAAAGCGCAGACACTTCAGACCCAGCCTGTGTGAAACGGAAAATATTATCAATAAAGAACATAATATCCGCTGCTTCTCCGTCCTTACCACCGTGGTCGCGGAACTCTTCCGCAACGGTAAGACCAGAAAGTGCCACCGATGCACGTGCCCCAGGAGGCTCATTCATCTGTCCGTAAACAAGTGTAGCTTGCGATTTTTTCAGTTCTTCTTTATCAATAAGCGAAAGATCCCATTTGCCTTCGTCCATTGCCTTGCGGAATTTCTCGCCATAGCGAATAACGCCAGACTCAAGCATATCTCGTATCAAGTCGTTTCCTTCACGAGTACGCTCTCCCACGCCAGCAAATACAGAATAACCATTGTGTCCCTTTGCAATATTGTTGATAAGCTCCATAATAAGCACGGTCTTACCTACACCAGCACCACCAAACAGTCCAATCTTACCACCTTTCATATAAGGCTCAAGCAAGTCAATGACTTTGATACCAGTTGCCAACATTTCTTTCTGTGTAGACAACTCATCGAATTTAGGTGCTTCACGGTGAATAGGGTATGCACCTTCCATACTAAGGTCTTCCATACCGTCGATAGGCTTGCCTATCACATTCATCATACGACCCTTGATTTGCTCACCTGCTGGCATAACAATAGGACTTCCTGTTGTTTCAACATCCAAGCCACGCTGCAAACCTTCGGTATTGTCCATAGCGACACACCGCACCGTATCCTCTCCGATGTGCTGTTGCACCTCAATAATCAGGTCTTCTCCATTAGGTCTCTTTACACGAAGAGCATCGTAAATCTTCGGGAGCACCTTTTCGGGATCTTCTCCCTTAACATCAAAGTAGACGTCAATTACTGGTCCAATAATTTGGGAAATACGTCCATTTATCTGTGACATACGCTTTGTTTTTATTATTTTTTTATGCTTTAATTCTCTGTTAATAATATTTATTGCGAACTATACTTATATACTAAGCACGTCCAAGATTTTAATAAGTTTCTTGTCGAAAGGCTTATCGGAGCGAATAGCTTCTGAAAGCGGCACATACACCACCTCGTTATTGCGAACTCCTACCATTATATTCCGCTGTCCTTGCATTATGGCTTCTATTGCGCCATAGCCTGTTCTGCTTGCAAGTATTCTGTCGCGTGCCGATGGTCTTCCGCCTCTTTGCAAGTGTCCAAGTATCGAAACACGAACATCGAAGTTTGGAAACTCTTTCTTTACACGGTCAGCATAATACATAGCACCGCATTTGGGACTTTCTGAAACCACGACGATACAGCTTTTCTTTGACTTCCGAATACCGCGCTCCATAAATCGAGCCAACTGGTCTACATCGGTTGAGTCTTCAGGAATGATTGCAGCCTCAGCACCACTTGCTATTGCCGAATTTTGTGCTAAGAAACCAGCATCGCGCCCCATTACTTCCACAAAGAAGATGCGCTCGTGGCTTTGCGCCGTATCACGTATTCTGTCCACGCACTCCATTATTGTGTTTAAGGTTGTATCGTAACCTATGGTGCTATCCGTTCCATAGAGGTCGTTATCTATTGTGCCCGGCAAACCTATACAACAAAGGTCATATTCTTGAGCAAAGTTCATTGCTCCTGTCAAAGAACCGTTTCCTCCGATTACTACAAGTGCGTCAATTCCTTCCTTTACTATATTCTCATAGGCTTTCTCCTTGCCTTCTTTGGTCATAAAGGCTTTCGACCGAGCCGTCTTTAAGATTGTTCCACCTTCATCAATAATGCCACTTACATTTTCTGTTGTAAATGTCTTTATATCTCCAGTAAGCAACCCATCATATCCACGGTAGATTCCTTTTATAGAAAACCCATTGTAAATTCCAGTACGAGTAACAGCTCTAACGGCAGCATTCATACCCGGAGCGTCGCCGCCCGAAGTTAAAATACCAATTGTTTTGACCTTAGCCATAATTACTTCGCCTTGTTTGTATAAATCGTAGTATTTAAATTTGGCACAAAGTTAATAAAATTTTCTATAATACAAAGAGAGTTATCGAATTATTTTTCAGAAAGCACAAATAATGAATTAATTTCAAAAAATCTTTTCATTTTGATGAAGAATAAGTGGTTGTTTTCTTCCTTGCTTACTACGAAAATATTTCCCGTTCGGTGTTTATATTTACCGACAGATTATAAAAAGAAAGTCAATTACAGCAATACTACGTTCATACAGCTTTGCCTTGCTAATATCGCAATCACTCAATAGTTGATATTTACAGAAGGAATTGCTTTCCTTTTACTTGCTTTAGGAAAATGACAAAAAACACTTTGATTTTGTAAAGATAATTTTGTTAAAAAGCAGCAATTTCGTTTTGGCGTTGCGAAAGCGGCTGTTTTGCCGACCAAAAGAGGCTCTTTTACCGTGCAAAACCTACGCTTTTAGAACGCAAAACAATAGGTTTTGTAACGCATTGATAACAAATGGGTTAAGCAATAGTTATTCTTACGAAAAATGTTTACACACCTACCGTATTATTTTTGCTCATAAAATAAGTATTCTCACTAAAACTTCTATTATTTTGTTGCAGGCTTACAATAAAGACAAACAGATAATTTGCACTGATAATACAACCATTAACAAGAGCTTAAAATCTACAATTGCTCTTTGTTTCTACCAATCAATGCACGCAAAAAGAAATAGAATTCCTCCTGCAAACGAAAAGCAAACCAGGATTTTTGAAGAGGTATATAACCGAACTTTCGTATCAGCCACCGTGGCAAACGGTTTTGTTCTATGCTTTGCCAACTGTTTTTTATTATCTCCAAACCTTGTTTCCGAGAAGGCTTATCAAGGTCTTTGCGATGCAGAAAGTAGAACATATAAAGACCTATCACATTCCGCCAACGCACTTCTTCGTATATATCGAGTATCTTGTCCGAAACATTCAATGCTTCCAGTTGCTGTTTCATACTTTTATTTGCCAACAAATAGTCGAAGCGACGTAAGCTAACCTTATGCGTTACCGAACCTAAATGCTGCCTATAATAATAGATGCCCTCGCAAGTACGTATTTCCCGCGACTCCAAATAATGCAAACGTGTTACGTTTTCATCGCTGTACGCAATGGCAGACTCGTCGTAAGGGAAACGAAGATGCAATTCTCGCTTAATAACATAAATGCCGTGGATATTCCAAGTCAGGCTTTCACGGAATGCCGTGAAGCCGTCTAAGGTGGTAAAAGGAGGCATATAGAAATCTACTTCCTTATCGCCATAAACGCTTTTTACATGGAAAAGCACCGTATCGGTTGATGGATAACGCTTGAAGACATCAAAAACCTTTTCGCAAGCATCTTCCGACAGCCAGTCGTCGCTATCAACAAATGCAATATACTCACCAGTAGAAATATGTAATCCTGCATTTCTTGCCTTGGCTATTCCTGCATTTTGGGGCAAGTGTACTACTTTTATCCTTTCGTCTTTTGCAGCATACGCATTAAGAATATTTAGCGACGAGTCGGTAGAGGCATCATCAACACATATTATTTCTATGTCTTGAAGCGTCTGAGAGAGCAAGGAACTCAAACATTGGGACAAGTATTTCTCTGCATTATATACAGCTACTAAAATGCTAATCTTCACCATTCCGCTTAAAACGCCTTAATATTTTTGAAGTAAGCTTATACCATAGGTTCGTTTTTGTTTTCAGTATGCTAACTGATGTAGCAGCACTTATCAACGCCAACAACAATCCCACGCCCCAATACATCAGCTGATTAGACTGCTGGGTTACCATAAAGGTTAAGAATCCTATGGGAATCTGTATGGAAGAATAAAGCAATACGCTTGAAGAAACCTTATAGCCATACTTCCAACGAGAATAAACAAACACCAATATGGCATCTAAAAAGCCAGCAATGGTTATCGCCCACCCTGCTCCAACCAAACCGAGGCGGTCGAAATTCAGAATTACGGCAACCACCAACACAACATCGTAAATGCCTTCTAAAAGCAAATAGGAAACAGAATCGCCTTTTGCCAATGGGATATACTGTACCGGCAATTTCACGGCTCTAAAGTACATGGCAAGCATAATTACTTGCATCATTCCCAAAGCAGGCATAAATTTGCCTGTATATAATAAAGGAAGCAGTATCGGAAGAAACAAAGAAAACAGCACCAACAGCGGAGAAACCAACAGCAACATAACTTCTATCTGTCTGTTTACTATCTGGTTAAAAGTAAATCGGTACTGATTGGCACCTGAAAGACGAGGGAAAAAGTCGGTTTCCATTGCTGCAAACACCATACCGACATAGGTCATCGTCATCATATAGCCCGCATTAAAGAAACCAACGGTATCAATGTTCGCCACATTATTAATATAACTACGAATCAAGAAGTCTGCCCCCGAACCCAAAATGCCCGCAATCACGAATGCAATTCCGAGCCGTAGCATTCCCACTCCTTCACGCATAGATTGCCAACGGTTCATTAATCGCAAAGGATAAATATGATATGAAAAAGCTATCGTTAAAGCAAACTGAATAAGTGCCATTATTACTAATGACGGCACAATGGCTTTTTCGCGAAAGAAGTAATACAACGGCACTGAAGAAATCAATGCACCTAACACATTAAAGATAGAGATTACTGCTAATTTCCTTAACTCACGAAGTCCTTTTAATATAGCAAGCTCACCTCCCGACAAAGCCATTAGGGCTACAATGGGCGAAAGAAGAATGAAATGCAGGCGGTGTCCGTCCCACGAAAAAGTGAACTTGCTTAACAACGGACTCAATACGATGCAAAGAAACATTCCCAACAATCCTGCCAACAAACTCCACGAACGCACCAATTTCACGGTATCTGCCAACTTCTCTTCTTCGTTTTTGTCAAAGTGTTCGGATATACTCTTGACAGCACTGATAGATATTCCGAAGTTGGTGGAGTCGCTCATCAACTTCAAAGTAGAATTAAACAACGAAATAAGTCCCATTCCATCAGGCCCTAAAATCATTGCAACCAACTTATTTCGCACGACACCAACCAATATATTCAGTCCCTGAACTCCACCAAAGAGTCCAGTATATCGCAGAATATGGCTGTAGCTGTCTGTTTTTTTCATTAATCTTTAAACGTAATTTAAAAGTTTTTATTATTTTTGCAACAAGGAAATTTATGGAATTAAGTATTATCATACCAGTTTACAATGTTGAGAAAACGCTCCTTCGGTGTGTTGAGAGCGTTCTCAGACAGTCGTTTCAAAACTTTGAAATGATATTGGTTGATGATGGCTCAAAAGACAATTCCGCCACAATGGTAGACGAAATTGCCCGAACGAACAATAGAATTAGCGTTATACACCAGAGCAACCAAGGGCTTTCTGCAGCCCGAAATACAGGTATAAAGGCAGCGAAAGGGGAATACATCACATTCATAGACTCCGACGACTTCATTGCACAAGACACCTACAAAGGTGTTATGGATTTGCTGAACGCCCACCCCGAATACGACATTCTTGAATTTTCAGTTATCGAGAAGTATGGTTCAAAAGCGCAACACCCATTGATATTGGACGACTGTGTCTATCAAAACCAGCAGGAATACTGGCTGAAAGGGCAAGCCTACCGCCATACTTACGCGTGGAACAAGATATATCGGCGAGAACTGTTTGCCGATATTGAATTTCCAAAAGGCAAGAATTTTGAAGATGCACATACACTTCCAAAGCTCATGGCTGCGGCTAAAACCATCGCAACCACAAGTTTGGGAACATATTATTACTGCTGGAACGACGCAGGAATTACTGCCAATGCCAACGGACAAGACCTAACGAGTTTGTTAGAAGCGCATTTGGCTTATATAAATGGCAACAACGAGATAGACGCAACCTATTACGCACACGTTCTGAACATTCAGTTGGACGTTTACGAGGCAACCAAGGCTGTGCCATTGCTGCCGATTCGTCCGTTCTATGGCAACTTAAAACTAACATTACTTCATCTTTTAGGAATAAAATGCTTATGCAAACTCAACACCCTCTTCCACAAAACGATAAAGCCCAGCCACTAATCAGCTTTATCATCACCTATTACAACGAACCTATCGATATGCTAAAGAAATGTATCGATAGCATTCTTATGCTCACATTTAACAGAGAAGAGCGTGAGATTATCGTCATTGATGATGGCTCAGATGTGTCGCCACTCAACTTATTGACAGATATTGCCGACCAAATGATATACATTCGGCAGCCCAACCAAGGACTTAGCCACGCAAGAAACACTGGAATTGCAATGGCAAATGGGCAATACCTCCAGTTTGTAGATGCTGATGACTTCCTTATATCGAGCAACTACGATAAGTGTTTGGACTTTATAAGGTTTAAAGATGCCGACATCGTTCTTTTCGACTTTGCCACCAAAGAAGTGTCAAGTGCACAACTTGCCAACAACGAGGAACTTTCTGGTACAGAATACATGCACAACAACAACTTGCGGGCATCGGCATGCGGATATATTTTCAAGAAGAATCTATTGGTAAACTTGCGTTTCACAAAGGGGATTCTACACGAAGACGAAGAATTTACACCGCAGCTTATTATTCGTGCCGACAAGGTTTACAACACCAAAGTGCAAGCCTACTTCTACCGCAAGCGCAAGGAATCGATAACGCACAACAAGGACAAACGCTGGAAACTAAAGCGTCTGCAAGACACCGAACAGGTGATAAAGAGCCTGCAAGACAAAGCCGACCTTATGCCTGCTAAAGACAGAGTGGCTATGCTGCGCCGTGTGGCACAGCTGACGATGGACTATATTTACAACATTATAATCCTGACACGCGACGAACAGTATCTTAACCACGTTCTGTTACGGCTCGAAAAGCGTGGACTTTTCCCTCTGCCAAAGAAGAATTACACACGAAAGTACAAGCTGTTCTCTATCATGATAAACTCGAAAGTGGGGCGAAAAATCCTTATTCACACACTGCCACGTCTGAATTAGTAGCATCATAGCGAAATGAAAATACTGTTGATTGGAGAGTACAGCAATGTGCACAACACCTTGAAAGCGGGTTTGGATCGTTTAGGACACAAGGTCGTTGTGGCTTCAAACGGCGATTACTGGAAAGCATATCCCCGCGACATCGACCTTGCCCGACCGTCAGGACGGTTTGCAGGGCTTCGGCTTACGTTGCATCTATGCGCCAATCTGCACAAATTGCGTGGCTACGACATCGTGCAAATTATCAATCCCGTCTTCATAGACCTGAAGGCGAAACGCATTCAGTACATATACAACTACCTGCGTCGCCACAATAAGAAAATAATAATGGGTGCTTTCGGTATGGACTACTATTGGGTACACGTCAATAGCACCACCATGCCTTTACGATACAGCGACTTCAACATCGGCAAAACACTAAGAACAAACAAAGATGCCATTATAGAGCAATGCGATTGGGTAGGCACAGACAAAGAACAACTGAACAAAACAATTGCCAACGATTGTGACGGCATTGTGGCAGGACTATACGAATACCAAGTTTGCTACCAGCCCTTCTTTCCCGACAAAACAACATTCATTCCCTTTCCCATCATCACCGAAGGAAAAAACACACAAGCTGAAAGGAAAGACGGAGCACTAAAACTGTTCATAGGAATAAGCAAGAACCGTTCAGAATATAAAGGAACAGACATTATGCTCCGAGCTGCCAAGGCGGTAAAAGCAGACTATCCCGAACTGTTGGAGTTGCGCATAGCCGAAGGAATTCCATTCAACGAATACGTAAAGCTAATGGAAGGCTCTGATGCCATACTCGACCAGCTTTATAGCTACACTCCTTCGATGAACCCATTGGAAGCTATGAGCAGGGGTATTATTTGCATTGGAGGAGGCGAACCCGAAAACTACGAGATACTAAACGAAACACAACTACACCCTATCATCAACGTTCAGCCAACTTACGAAAGCTGTTACGAACAAATAAAGCTATTGGCACTCCACCCCGAACGCATACCACAACTTCAACAAGAAAGCATCGACTACGTTCACAAACACCACGACCACATTAAAGTAGCAAAGCAATACGAGGCGTTCTATCATTCTATTCTGACAGAATGAGAAATAATTAAACTACCTGAGTTTAACGAACAGTAAGCGTTTCTTTAATGATATACCCCCCAAAGGATAAATTTAAGACCACGACGAAATATACTTTCGTAGTTATTAACCATTTCTTTCCCATTTTTAATGAAATATTCAACACCATAAAAAACACCGAACTCATCTTTAAATATTAAAGTACGGAGTTTTTCTTATTATGAAATAAACAATAATTAGAAATACTAAAATAACAATACTGATTATCGTAATTCCATAACAAATAATTTTTGAAGGAGGTTCATCAATAATATTACGTATCTTCTCGCTACGAAGTTCTATTTTGTCATCTGCCATAATCTGTTTTTTTAGATTAATTGCCCAGCTCCAATTGATTTTTCACAAGGTTATAATATGCGGCACGTTTTGCAGTAAGCTGTTCATGGTTACCTACTTCCAATACTTTTCCTTTGCCTAATACCACTATTTGGTCGGCATTCTTTACCGTGCTAAGACGGTGTGCCACAATAACCACTGTTTTACCTTTATAAAATTGATTGAGGTTTTCTACAATCATACGTTCGTTATTAGCATCGAGTGAATTGGTCGCTTCATCAAGAAAAATGTAGTCAGGATTCTTATATACAGCTCTTGCTATCAAGATACGTTGCTTTTGCCCTTGACTCAAGCCAATACCATCACGCCCTATCTTGGTATTATACTTTAAGGGCAATCCCATAATATAGTCGTTGATACAAGCTATCTTGGCAGCTCTTTGTAATCGTTCTTTGTCTATATCACTATCATCTATGGCAATGTTGCGTGCAATAGATTCGGAAAAAATAACGCCGTCTTGCATTACTACACCACACTGCCTGCGCCACCATTTTTTATTCAATGTATTTATGTCTGTTCCGTCAATGGAAATTTGTCCGCTCAAAACAGGATAATAACCTAACATTAATTTTATTAATGTTGTTTTCCCACTGCCCGACGCGCCCACGATAGCGGTTACTTTACCTTTGGGAATTTGTATGTTCACATTATCAATTATCGCTTTCAGTGCGTGAGGGTCGTATTTGAAATTAACATTTTCAAAGTCTATTCCCTTACTTTCTTCTCTCACTATTGTTTGTAATCCATTCTTTCCATTTTCATCGTCTACATTGTGTATTTCGTTGATACGTTCAAGGCTTATTTTTACATCTTGGACAGAATAAAAGAATCCCATCAGTTGTTCAACTGGAGAATTGAGCTGACCAATTATATATTGCACTGCAAGCATCATACCCAAAGTGAGCTGGCCCTGTATTACAGCTGTTGCAGCAACCACTGTGATGATTATATTCTTAAGTTCGTTTATGAAAATACTACCGGCTTCTTGTGTTTGCTGGAGTTTCAACGACTTCATCTGCACGCCGAAGAGTTCAGCCTGCACATCTTCCCATTCCCAACGACGACGCTGTTCACAATCTTGGAGTTTTATTTCTTGCATAGAAGTAATAAATTCATAAGTCTTGTTGTTGTTTATAGCTTGTTGCTCAAAGAATTCATAGTCGAGTACTTTTCTTCGCCTAAGAAAAAGAGCAAGCCAACTACCATACAACAAACTCCCCAAAAGAAAAATGGAAAATATCAACCAATTATAAAATAACAGTACGATACTGAACACAATAAAGGTAAAAAACGAAAATACAATGCTTAATGTTTGCTGCGTTAAAAAGCCATTCACACGACTATGGTCTCCCATACGTTGCATTAGGTCGCCCAACAACTTTGTTTCAAAGAACGACATCGGTAGTTTCAAAAGTTTAATGAAGAAATCGCTCACCAACGAAATATTGATACGCATTGATATGTGAAGCAACAACCAACGACGAATAAAGTCGATAGCTGTACGGCTTATCGTCAATACCAATTGACCTAAAAGTATCAACCAAATAAAACTTATACTATGTTTTTTAATACCTACATCCACAATAGCTTGGGTAAGGAAAGGCAAAATTAGTTGCAACAAACTACCAACAAACAAGCCTAAGACAATCTGCCCGAAATATTTGCGATACTTCTTTATATAACCAAAAAGAAATTTAAACGATCGTTTCTCCATGGGTTCTTCTATTTGCCTTTCATAAAACTCTGAAGTTGGTTCAATAAACATCGCTATTCCTTTTTCTTCACCTCCTAACTTTGTACTAATCCAATGCTTCTTAAAATCTTCAAGACTATACTTTGTAAGTCCTTTTGCAGGATCTGCAATATAGAAAATCTTCCCTTTATTAACCTTATATAATACTACGAAATGATTTTGATTCCAATGGAGAATACAAGGAAGACTATTTTTCAATTCTGCTATTTCAGCTAATCCACATTCATTTTTTAATCCCAAGCTATCTGCCCCTTTACTCATTGCAAGTAACGATATACCTTCGCGTCCCTCTTTACACAGCGAAGAAAGAAACTCAATAGAATAAAATGCACCGTAATATTTACACACCATTTTAAGACAAGTTATGCCACAAAGCATAGAGTCGTGCTGTTTGAATAATGGAAATTGTTGCATTTTAAAGTTGAAAATAAATATATGGGATAATTTTTAATACTTTTTTTAAAAATACTTTTCTTACTTTAAGGCTTATAATAGACACTTACCATTATCTCTCTTCCTCGAATATTCAAACTGTTATAGCTGCGAACAAATGTGCCGTTTACGCCATAACCGTAACCTTTCTTATTCAATAAGTTGTTGAGTTCTAACGTAATGTCGAACTTCTTAAAGCTGTATCGCATTGCTAAATCGGCAAAGAAGATGTCTTTAAACTTATCTTTCGCTATTTGGTTGTGATAGTATTCTGCCCTTGCCTCGGTTGTAAACTTCTTCGTAAGAAACAGTCGCAAGTAAGCATTGTGCTTCCAGTTGTTCAGTGTATAGGCGGAAGAGAGTGCCGGCATGTCGGTTTGGTAGTAGCTATATTCAATATTGTAACCCAAATCGGTATTCCTGACAAGGCCAACTGTTAAGCCTCCTCTCACATTGCAAGTGCTTGTATTGAAAGGCATCACCTCGTTGTTTTGCACAATATACGATTTTGAACTGTTGTATATGGTTCTGATATTCAGCTTTCCTTTTAGAAAGCCAACACCTTGCGACCCCATTAAGTTAATTGTCCACGCATTGCTTTTGGTTTCTTGTGGCACAAGCGACAATACAATATAGCTGCCTACATAGTCTTGCGAAGCTGTATAAGGTGTGGTCATAAAAGTTCTGTTGGCAGTAAGAAACACCGACGTGCCTTGTAGTGCATTGTTGTACCGAACAATGATGCCTGCCGTCTTATCCTTACCTATTCTGTAATCGGCAAAGCCTTTGTTTATATATTCGTAATCGGCTAATACGAGGGTGGGATAAAACTGATTTACGTCTACTTCTCTCTGCCCTATTCTTCCATCAACAGCGAACGTCCAATGCGGTGTGGCATTCCAACGAATGTGCAAGTTGGGCGAGAAAAGTGCACGACTGTAAGCCGTGCTTAGACTGTATTTATAGCGATTGTAAGACACGTCCGAAGAAAAATTAAAGATAAAATCGGATAACTTGTATTCTATATTTGAACTTACATAGAACCGAAACATGGAAAAGCGGCTGTTACCGGAAAGCATTCCGATGCTGTCGGGGACACCTACAAGATGCGAAGAAAATGCGTGCAGTGCTGCATTGGCTCCTACTTTCCCTGTCAGAACAAACTTACCCAAACGGAAACTACCTGATATTTTATTGTCAGTCTCGTAATAATGTTGGTTAATGTCTTGGTGCAGTGTGTCCATAGCTAACTGCCGGGGGCGCGCTTCCATTATATTCTTCGACTCGAAAGAGTACAAACGCTTGCCATACTTACGCATTAGCAAAAGATTATCTTTCAATGTGAATACAGGAAGGTTACCATTCATTTCGTGTGGATTTGTGCCACGCTCTATCAGCAGCTGTTTGTTCCAATTTAAGTTCGTAGAAAGTTCATTCTTTAGATACTGACTGTTGGCATTGTTCTCATATTTAACCTTTGCAAAGAGTTCATTAGTCTTTGCTATATAGTGTTTTTCATTGTCCGATACTTTGTTTCCTCGCTTTGAAAAGTACTCCGCTGTACGTTTAGAGAAAGTCTCTTGGCGGTCGTTGATGTAAGTAACCTGAACATTTACTTGCGATGTCTCGTTTATACGTTGCAACATATTCAAGTTCAACGTATGACTTCTGTTGAACAAAGAGCGTTCTCCCAATCTGGAACTTGCAGGGGAAGGCAGCGAAATAAATGGGACCAGCCTGCTGTCCAACTCACCATAAGTAAAGGCTTTGTTCGTTTCGTGAACAATGTCTCTGCCACTATTGTTCGTTTTATAGGTAATCATGGTTTGCCAATTCTGCTTTAAACGCATGGCAAAACTTTCAAAGTTCCACAGCCCGCCACCACTCTTATAGCCTATGCCACCATTAAACGTAGCTATCCAATGTGCTTTAGCACCTTTCTTCATACGAACGTTAATGGCACTTTCGTCTGAATAAACAAAGTCGTCTAATACCCGAATGGGGGTATGATGCTTCATCACTTCCACCGTTGCTATATCGTTTTGAGGCAGCGACTTTGAAGCAACACCATATTTTCCGCCCAACATATCCATTCCTTCTATATAGAAGTTGCTGATGCTTCTTCCCTCATACGAAATTTGCCCCGTGCTTTTATTCACCTCAAAACCCGGCACACGAGCCAATACATCGGCTAAAGTGCGATCGCCAGGTTTTGCATATACGCCAAGAAGATATTTTATCGTGTCGCCATCAATCCTTACAGGCTTTGCCTTTACCGTTATCTCGTCCAATGCTTTTGCATCATCTTCAAGCACGATATGTTGTTCTGGCATATCTGCTATTACCGCTATTTGCTTTTTCTTATAGCTCATTGCAGAAATTTGCAGTAAGTCGCCCACTTTTGCTTTAATACTAAATTTACCATCATTTTTGGTATTGCAAAATGCAAGCATTTTCTTTGTTGAAGCATCAATACTTTTTATGATTGCTGCGGATAACGGACTTCCATTTACATCAGTTATCACTCCCGTTACTGTTACTTGTGCCTGCAATATTTCTGAAAACAACGTTATAACAATTAATACAAATAGTTTTTTCATATTGGTATTATTTTTTATCGTCTATTTCAATAGTATCACAACTTCCACCGCCTGGATAAACACCAGGTTTATGCACTTTCTTTAGATATTCTATGCGGTCTATCGGGGCATATTTATAGTTCAGATAATTATAAAAGGTTACGGGTTCAAGGTTTTTGTTGTTGATACCCATTGCTTCTATCAACATAAAGCCCGGGCAATTCGCCTTTAATATCATACCCGGCAATCCACATAGTTTCCAAGGACCTTGACTAATAGGAATATCCTCTGTATACCAAACTTCCCAATAACGGCCACGGAAATTTGTTGTAGCTTTCTTACATTCCATACCTAAGACCGTAATTGTGGAGTCTTCGTACATTGTCCAGTCGGGAATAGTAATATCTTCAACTATTAAATACTTAGAACCAAACACTCTTGAATAAGTTTTTAATACTCCTTCCTCAAAGTTCCGATAAATGATATCATGACGACCTGTACTAACAGGATATTTTTTTGCATATTCGGGTGTGTCTAAAGCTTTCATTCTTTCATTTGCGATAATAAAGAGAGCCGGGTCGTCATTCGCTAACATCTTATCACTTTGCAGTGCAGGTTGGCTAAAATATTGGCTCACATTCCTACCACAACGGAAAATATAAGTATCCCAGTGCGGTTGTTCTTTTACCGAATAAACTATTTCAAGTTCTGCCGGCTCTATAACGTGGGTTTCTTGTGCTAAACACATTGCAGCATTTAGCATAAAGAACAAAACTAAGAGAAAAGACCTTGGCTTCATATCAGTTCTATTCAGTATCATCTATTTCTATCGTTTTACGACTTCCTCCGGTTGGATAGATACCCGGTTTATGCACTTTCTTTAGATATTCCATGCGGTCTATCGGGGCATATTTATAGTTCAGATAATTATAAAAGGTTACGGGTTCAAGGTTTTTGTTCTTGATACCGGTTGCTTCTATCAACATAAACTTGGGGCAATTCGCTTTTAATATCATGCCCGGCAAGCCGCACAACTTCCAAGGACCTTGGCTGATGGGCAATTCTTCGGCATACCAGACTTCCCAATAGCGACCCCGAAAGTTTGTCGTAGCTTTCTTACATTCCATGCCTAAGACTGTAATTGTGGAGTCTTCGTACATTGTCCACTCGGGAATAACAACATCTTCGGTTATTAAATAATGAGTTCCCACAACAGTTGAATAGGTTGTAAACTTCCCTTGCTCAAGGTTGCGGTAAATTTCATCTAAGTTTCCCGTACTCGCAGGCATCCTTTTTGCCGGGTCCGGCTCATCGTAATCTGCCAATCTCTTATCCCAAAGGATAAAGAGAGCCGGATCATCATCAGCTAACATCTTTTGATGTTGCAATTCAGAAATACTAAAATATTGGCTCACATTCTTTCCACAACGGAAGGTATAGGTGTCCCAAAATGCATATTCCTTTGTAGAAAAAGTTATTTCAAGCTCTGCAGGCTCGATAACACGGGTTTCCTGTGAAAAACAAAATTGTACACTTAATATCATCAATAAAGATGCTATGGTCTTCATTTTTATTTTATTATAAACCCTTCCTCACAGAAAATAATATTCTCTGTGAGGAAGATAATTATTATACACAATACTTATTAAAATCTATTATCCATTGTTCCCAATCTTGCTCCAATTTATCTCGGTAAGCTTTTTCTTCTTCTGAAGTATTACAAAGCGTAATTCTACCATTTTGTTTGTTGTCAAGTTCATGACCTCTTTGCTGTACTTCACGACCTTTTTCGTTGTCAAAACCACCATAAACAGTGGACATTTCAATAAAATTTAGCTTTTTCATTTGTTTTAATTTAAAAAATTATATTTTATTTACTATACCTTTTATCGATATTGCATTAACTAGTATTTATGCTTTTAACATTAAAAGAGGGAATAGGCAACTCCTCTACACTATCTTACTTGGAAAAAGGGTAGCTAATCCTTTACTTAAGTAAGATAGTATATGTTTATCTCATTCGATAAGTTTCGTTATGTTTCATTTCTATTAATTCTTGGTTAATATATTGTAAATCGGATGTTGTATATTCTTGAGGTAGAACAATACCGTTTACCCATATTGTAGGATAATGCATTATTATCATTTTTTCAATATTTTTCTGCTGAAAACGATATTTTGCAATCAACTCTTCCAAACAATCAGTTATATTCTTAAAATTCCATAAGCGCATTGCTTTCAAGCAACGCTTTTTATCATTTATATAGAGTTGAAGAATATTCAACTGACGAGTATTCAATCGGGCAAAAACGTTATCATCCATATCATTGCTGCTAATACCTTGTATCGCAACGCGCCATAAGAAACGTTTAGGAAACTTATCTATAAGCTGAATAACTTCTGACACAACCTTTTGACAGTGGCGACAATGTAAGCTAATAAAAGTAGTTATCACTATATCTGCATACTTGTTGCCAAACTCCATCATTTCCTCAGTAGGCACGATAGAATGAGATTGAACGAAATATTTTTTTATAATACTGGGATTGCGTTTTATTCTTAAGAGTTCTATATCATTATTTAATAATAGTTTATCATAGTTCATTATTTTATAAATTAGATAACTAAATAAATAAGCAATAATTATTGAAATGACAAATTTAGGTAACAAATAGATATGATTAGCATTAAATGATAAAACCGAAATGTAGAGTTTTGCAAAAACCACAATCGTTATGCCTAAACAATAAAGACAATATTTTTTTATTTTAAATACCTGATAAATACTAAGAAACATCATAAAAATAGCTGCAACAAGAGTGATATAACCCGATATACAATTTGCTGCTCCAACTATAATCAGGCTAAGTAGATTAAAAAGAAAAAAGAAAACGCCCATTATAGCTAAATCTATCGGTAGCCATTTTTGCAATGGATTTCTATCTGCAACATAATTGCAATCAACATTCTTTCCAATTTGGCAAAAAGAAGTTTTCTCGAATATTATCAAATGTTGCCTAAACAATACTAATGACAAAGTGAACCCTATACTGTCTAAAATAAAGTCTATAGTAAATTTTGTTGTGGTAAAGAAAAAATACAACAATAAATACCCCCAAAAACCAAAACAGCAAAACGGAAAAGCAATAATAGACCGTTTTATATTGACATTCTCTTTCTCTTCAACCACCAACACAACACCGTCCCATATTACAGTAAACTCTTCAAGACTAATTTTTGTTTCATCGCCATCATAGAGTGTTACTGTATTACTGTCTATTTGGGTAAGAATATAGAAATGTCCTTCCTCTTTTTTAATAGAATGAACTATTACATTTTTAAGTTTCAATAGATGTTTTAAATCAGTAACAAAAGCATTGTTATGTAGGCCGTAATAAGATAAAGTTTGAGAAATGGCAGCTAAACTTGGAAAAACAGGCGAAGAGAAAAGAACTTTAAAAAGTTTTTTTCTATTAGCATGAATATCGTTCAAATTCAATATTTTGTCAACAACATCTAAAATATACTCATTTCTCATACTATTAGGTTAATCAGTATAGATGTGATATTTTTCTGATAAACTTATACTATATTTTTTACAAATATAGAAATTTATCTTTTTATTTGCAAATATTCATTTAAAAAAAATCACACATTAACAAATTAAAGTGTTATTGTTACTAAATCATAATTACTATCACCAAACGCACAATAGTGTTAAAATTCAAGCGTGAAACAATGGCAGGAAGGCGGTTTTTAGGAACGATAAGATATTTATCTGCAAATAATCGAAGCATTCGTGTGCAAGCACAACCTTCTAACTATTAAACAAGTACAACTTTATATAGATACTTTGTGCAATAAAACAGCAGGTATTTACTCGCAAAAGGAACAAAAAAAGTAGCGTATAGAACTAAAAACGCCTTATAAAAGTGTAGGTTTCGCCTTGCAAAAGCAGCTCTTTTGCGGTGTAAAACCTATTGTTTTGCTTTGCAAGAGCATAGGTTTTAAAATCTGAAAGAATTTTCTTTGGAATTTAATTGCCTTTTTATTGTTTCACGATTCTATTTCAATTGTTCTGCTCAAGTTTTCGCTCTAAACATTTATACATATATTTTAACACTGCGACTACGACCAAAATTCACGGCTGCCCATATCTTCCATATTGCCCTTACATTGCGGACAAGTATGTCCGTCCCACTTTATGATGTGTTCTGAACCGCAATTCAAGCACAGCCTGCCTATCAATGTGCGAAACGAAGGGGCAGCATCGCCGATTACGCCACCCACCACCAATGGCTGCACCGAGTGGCAGTCGGCACACGATACCATTTCGATGGTTTGTCCCATAAAGCCTTTTCCTTCGTATATGTCAGCCTCGTAGCCACAAGCAACGCATTTGTATTTCCGTATAAAGCCCATTATTGCCGTTTTGTAGTACTGATAACAACGCAAAGTTACACAAAAAAAGGATTGCACAAACACTATGTGCAATCCTTTTAATTAACGAACGTATTATTTTTTCTTTGGATTAATGTTGAACTTCCACGCAAGAGAAAGCATTACATATCGTGGTATGCTGTTGTTCCACGACTCTGTACGCCCTTGCGAATTAATAACGTAGCGTGTGTTTGACAGTTGTTGCAACAGGTCGAAACCTTGCAGTTTAGCGGTAAGATGTCCTTTTAAGAAGGTACGTGCCAACTGAACATTCCAAATCCAATCGGTGGTATTCATTTCAGATTGCTGATAACCTCGCCTTGCAAACATCGTCATATCGGTAGTTAGTTGTAACTCCCAAGGCAATACAATCTGTGCATTCAGCCCTATGTTGTAGTCAGATGCCTTGATTTTCTCAAAGCCTACACGCTCGCTATTTATAAGATAGTACTTTCCACCTGTATGGAATGTAAATTCATAGTTGTCGTTCAGACGACAATTAACCTTCAGTTCATCGCCAAACTCCCAGTTATTCACAATGCTTCGTTGGCTTTCAGTACTTCCTGCTATTGAAGCCATATCTACACTGTGGTTATAATTCGTAGAGAAATTGTTGCTGAACAGGATTTTATTCGCTTTGTCCAATGCACGTTTAAACTCTACTTCAAACTTTGTATTCCAATTGCCATTCACACTGGTAGGATATATAATTGAAGCTCCCGTCGTCTTATCAAAGATGAGCGCATAGGCCACTTGATTGTCTGTTCGGTGATAATTGGCAGATAAACTAATTGTTTTTTCATTTTCTCCATTAAAGGTAATATTGGCATCTACATCATAATAATGCAGGTTGCGTAAGTCTTTATTACCCAATCGAATGTTCAAAGGGTCGCTGTCGTTGCGATAATCTGCTGTGGCAAGCAGGCTTGGAAAGTCTGATTTCATACCTGCAGTAAACACCCATGACACATCTTCTTCCCAATGGTTTAGTTCTACGTTTGGTTCAAAGAACAGTTTGCGACGAGAAAAACGTTGCTCACTAATACCATAATAATGGAAATCGGCATTTAACAAACGCAGCGGAAGATTTAGTAAAACAAAGCTATTCAATATTTTAATCTTACGATTAAAGTATTTAAAATTAAATTTATGTTCGTTTCGATATTCATTGAAGCGATAGCTATTGTTATTATCCAATACGGAAAGCAAAACATTTGAAGCAGAAGGCAAGACATTAAACTGATTAATATCTCTTCCTGCAATCCAGTCAAGACGGTAAAGCAAATTACTTGCCTTGTTATATGTGTAAGTATAAGAATATTCTGGAGTTAAAGTTGTTTCACGTATTTTAAAATCGTAGCCCACACCAGCAGATAGCTTCAGCTTCTGATTGGGCATGTCAAAGTAATTGTTACGAAGGTCATTGGGTTGACCTCCCTGCAGATATTGAACGTTGTTCAACATAAACTGTTTTTGCTTATTACGATTGTAACTTACAGAAAAGTCTCCTCGTATCAAGTCTGTAATGTACTTAACATAATTGCCTGTCGAGAAGTCAAAGTTGAAATCGCTTGACTCGAAACTGTTTCTCGATAGCAAAGTATTCAGCTTTGTTGTTTCATTTGCAGTGGTGCTGTTCGTACTTCCAAACCCATTATTGCGCAGATAGGAAATACTAAGAGAGTTAGATGTAGAGAAATTAGTCTTATCAATAGAAAGACGGTTTATGCTTTCCCACTTATCCGAACTATTCAGTTGTTTGCTATGATTGTGTAAGAATGAGTTTCCTTCAGGCAAATAAGTCTGCGTATGTGTAATAGACTCGTTGTCTGTACTGATATGTTGCCAAGTGTTTCCGGTTGAAACCCACGATCTTTCATTATTCAAGAAACGTACATACGATACACCTGCGTTCTTTACTGTAAGCAAACCGTTGCCCACATCTTGCGGTTCCCATTCTCCAGTGAGTTCAGCACGCTGATTATCGTTCAGATTATTGATATTGAAGAAGGCTCCCATACGTTCTTTATCGGAGAACTTCATACCGAAACCACGAAGTTTGTAACGCTTCTGTGTACCGCCTCCAGCTTCCAAATCGCCCATATAGCCCGTTGCATATTCACGTTTCAACCTGACGTCCATCACGTAAGTATTATCTCCCATACTTTGTTGCATCAGCCTTGACTTTGTTCCCGCCTTGTTATATACCTTTATTTTGTTCACCGTATAGGCAGGAAGGTTCTCTAAAGCCAGTTTAGGATTACCGGAAAAGAATTCATGTCCGTTTACCAACAGACTCTGAATAAACCTCCCATTCACATAAATCCTTCCGTCTTTCTCTAACTTTGCACCCGGCAAGCGGGCGATTAAGGCATCGAGCATATTGCCTTCGGCTAAGTTAAAAGCATTAGCATTGTAGACAATGGTATCGCCTTTCATGACCATTTTCACCTTTGAAGCAACAACCGTAACTTCCTGTAGTTCGTGTTCCACAATCTTCGTCATTCGGATTTCTTTTACCTTAATATAGTCTTGGCGAGTGCTTCTCAATTCACAATTCATATAACAAACGTCGTAGCCCTCTTTCTCAGCCTTAATAATGTACTTTCCTTTCGACGTTACAGCATCTTTAAATTCATAATAAGCCTTGTGATAACCAATATCCCAAGGCATCTCTTCTATATCCGCTGTAATCGTATCAATAACAACACTGTCGGCAGTCATCAAGGTTATTTTGGCTGTAACCCCCATGCCTGTGATGTTATCAACAACAGAACCTTCAACGGAATGTTTGTAATCATTCGCCTGTGCAGGCAAAGCGAAAAACAATAACAGCAGACAAATACATTGAATGTGCTTTTTAATATAGACTTTCATAAGATTTTAGAGTTTTAATTATCAACTTTTTAGGTTTCGTTATTTTTCTTTACAAAGATACATATATAGATAATAAATTCTCAAAAGAAGTATTAATTTAACAGTCTTTTAACACTAAAACATCTTAAAAAGAAGCCAAAACCAATGCAAAAGAATAATATTCCGAAACCTTTCTGAGCGTTAAGAACTGACAAAAGTACAGGTTCTGAAGATATTTATACCCATTCTAATACTATTTACGTACGTGAAAATTGAATTATCACAGCTGTGAGAAACATTTATCTAAGCTTTGATAAACTATTATCTAAGCTTAGATAAATACTTATCAAAGCTTAGATAATTTAAAATACACGTAGAAAAATCATACTATATACGGTTTCCCACAAAAGGGAAACGTGCCAAAATAATATCAGAACCTCTGAAAAAGTCTATCCTGACATCAGAAACAAGGATATGGCTTATTGATTATCTGTTTGCAGAGGAATAGTTTTGCAGAAGTTGCAAACCATCATTTGGGGTACTTACACTATTAAGGAGAATACAAAAACATACAGAAAAAGGATTGCACAAACACGATGTGCAATCCTTTTTCTGTATGCTTGATGAAGATTACTTCAAGTTCTGAACAAACCAATCGGTGATTTGGCGGAAGAGGTGGTTGCGTGTGTTGCCACCAAAAATACTGTGGTTACGATTCGTATAGAAGTTTTCTTTGAAGTCTTTGTCAGCTTGCACTAATGCTTCTGAATATTCGTAAGCATTCTGAATGTGCACATTGTCGTCGGCAATGCCGTGACAGATGAGCAGTTTTGCATTCATTTTCGATGCACGTTCAATAGGATTTACAGCGTAACCGTCAGGATTTTCCTGCGGTGTGCGCATATATCGCTCGGTATAAACGGTGTCGTACCAACGCCAATTGGTAGGTGGCGCAACAGAAACACCCGCTTTGAAGGCGTTGCGACCTTCGCTCAAGCTCATCAAAGTGTTGAAACCGCCAAAGCTCCAACCCCATATTCCAATGTTATCGGCATCAACGTAGGGTTGCTTTGCTATCCAAAGGGCAGCCTCAACTTGGTCTTTCGATTCCAAATCGCCCAACTTCAGATAGGTGCATTTCTCAAATTCAGAGCCACGGGCACCTGTTCCACGTCCATCTACACAAGCAACGATGAAGCCTTGCTGCGTGAGATATGCCTCGTAGATACCACCTGCACCCATTGAGCCAAGTGCCCAACGGTCTACAACCTGCTGACTGCCAGGGCCGCTGTATTGGAAGAAGATGACAGGATACTTCTTATTAGGGTCGAAGTCCTTAGGTTTTACTATCCAGCCGTTCAGTTGAACGCCTTCAGAAGTAGTAAACTTGAAGAAGTCGCGAGCAGGCAAATCGTACTTTACCATATCCTTTATGAGTTTATCGTTGTTGAGAACTTCGCGCACAACCTTTCCCTTGTTGTTGTAGATTGCGTATGAATAAGGAGTATTGCGGTCGCTCCAATTGTTCAGGAAGTACTTATAATCGCCAGAGAACACAGCAGAGTTCCAGCCCTCTTTCGTTGTCAGACACGTTACTTTTCCGTGTTTGTCAGCCACATATACCTCACGTTGCATCGGTGTCTTTGCAGCAGCTTGGAAGTAAGTCTCACCTGTTTTCTCGTCAAAGCCGTAAACTTCGATGACATCATACTTGCCTTTCTCTATCTGACGAATGAATTTTCCGTCAATGGTGTAGAGGTATAAGTGCATATAACCGTCGCGGTCGGAAGGGAAAAGAATGTAATCGTTCATCACGAGAATACCTCCCATCGCATCTTCCTTCACATATTTGTTGGCTTTCTCTTTGATTAGCAAGCTGCATTCGCCCGTAGTTGGGTTTGCTTTATAGAGGTTTAGCTCGTCTTGATGGCGGTTCATTGTGTAAATAACAATGCGGTCGGCAAACTTCGTAGATTTTATGCGTGGAATGTAACCATCGGCATCGAGTGGCAAACTGTAGGTAAGTGTCTTGCCAGACTCCAACGAATAAGCGTGAACGGACACTTTAGAATTATCCTCACCAGCCTTCGGATACTTGTAAGAATAATCGCCAGGATAAACCTCGTAGTTCTTAAATGCAGGCTTTGCACCTTCGAACATTTGCAACGAATAGGTCTTCACCTTCGATTCGTCGTAACGTATCCAACTCAAAGTCTTGCTGTCGGCACCCCAAGCTAAGGCATTGCTGAATCCAAACTCCTCTTCGTTCACCCAATCGGGCAATCCGTTGATTATCTCGTTGAACTTACCGTCGGTCGTTATCTGCTTTTCAGTTGCTCCATCAGTTACAAAGATATTGTTGCTGCGCACAAATGCGATATACTTTCCATTTGGTGAGAAGGTCGGAATTTGCTGTGGACCACCCTCTGACAGTTTTTTCAGCGACTTGCTCTTTACATTATATAAATAGAAGTCTGCGGTAAAGGAACGGCGATAAATTCGTTTTGTACCCGTTTGAATAAGTATAAACTGTCCATCGTCGGAAATTTCATAGCTTTCTATTTCCTTTAACTTTGCCCCATTGACTTTATTAACATCAAAGAGCACACCTGTTTCTTTGCCGGTAACAAAAGAATAGGTTACTATTTTCTTTCTATCCGCAGAGATTTGCGCATAGTCTGACGTCCCCTTCAATGGGTTAATACCAGAAATTGTCTTCGCAGCGAAAGTGTTTTTTGTCATCTCTTCTAACTTAAGAGGCTCACCCGCAAACGTATGAATAGACGTTGCTAATAACGCTGCACACATAAGAAGTATTTTTTTCATTGTATATTAAATTGATTTAATGCAACAAAAGTACAAAAAAAGAAGTAAATTTGCAAAACAATGGAACAATACTATCATGATTTTGGTACTTGGATAAGAAATCAACTGCCTTTCCGAGTGCAAAAGATTTCAATAGACGCCGGCTTTACTTGTCCTAATCGGGACGGCAGAATAGGTATTGGCGGCTGCATATTCTGCGATAACAAGAGTTTCAATCCATCGTATTGCAGCCACACGAAGAGTGTAACAGAACAGTTGGAAGACGGAAAACGCTTCTTTGCAAAGAAATATCCAGATATGAAATACTTAGCTTATTTCCAAGCATATACAAACACGTACGATACTGTGGATAAGCTAAAACAGCTTTACGAAGAAGCTTTGAAAGTGGAAGATGTGGTAGGAATTGTGATTGGAACACGCCCCGACTGTGTCAGCAGTGAATTATTGGACTATTTGGAAGAACTGAACAAACGGACATTCTTAATAGTAGAATACGGCATTGAAAGTTGCAACGATGACACATTAAGATTCATAAACCGTGGGCACGACTTTGCCTGCACACGCAAAGCAGTAGAAGAAACTGCGAAAAGAGGCATCTATGTGGGTGGACACGTTATAATGGGGCTACCTGGTGAAGATGCTGCGGAAAGTCTGCGACAAGCTCCTATCATATCGTCGCTACCGCTGACGATGCTCAAAATACACCAGATGCAGATTATAAAAGGTACAAGGTTGGCAAAGATATACAAAGAACAGCCTTTCCATTTATATACTGTTGAGGAATATATCGACCTTATTACCAAATACATCGGACTCCTTAGAAGCGATTTAGTATTAGAAAGGTTTGTTACACAAAGCCCTCCCGAGATGCTGATTGCACCGAAATGGGGACTGAAAAACTACGAGTTCACAAACTTACTGAACAACAAACTGAAAGCAAAAAAGGCGATTGAAAGGGCTTAACGAACACCTTTTGATTTCCCTTTTGCTACTGAAAGAGAATAGGGAAACAATGACAGCTTTGTAAAGATAATTCTCTTAAAAAGTGATAACTGCGCTTTGACATTGCGAAAGCGGCTCTTTTGCAACGTAAAACCTACGCTTTTACCGTGCAAAAGAGCCGCTTTTGGAATGCAAAACAATAGGTTTTGCAAAGTGTTGATAGAAAGACAGTTACGCAATAGACATTCTTACAAAAAATATTTACATCGTTCCTTTCTGTTTTTCGTTTATGAAACGGAGAGTACAGACAAAGCAGCGTAACTGGATTTACTTGCTTTGAGGTGTAAAATTAAGCTTTATTGCCTTCAAAGAACTTCCTGATGAATGGCGAAGTATAACTTTCTTGGTTCTTCGCAACCTCTTCCGGAGTGCCCGTTACAACAACCTTTCCTCCACCACGTCCGCCTTCAGGTCCCATATCAATAATGTAATCTGCCTGTTTTATTACGTCAAGATTGTGCTCGATAATGACAACCGTATTGCCACGGTCTACGAGTTTCTGCAACACACCCATAAGAACACGAATGTCTTCAAAGTGCAAACCAGTAGTAGGTTCGTCGAGAATATAAAGCGTCTTGCCCGTATCACGCTTGGAAAGTTCCGTTGCCAATTTCACACGCTGACTTTCTCCGCCCGATAAGGTTGTAGAGCTTTGCCCTAACTTGATATAGCCCAGACCTACATCTTGCAAAGCCTTAATCTTCGGAAGAATAAGCGGGACGTTCTCGAAGAACTCCACAGCCATATTAACCGTCATATCCAAAACATCTGCAATAGACTTTCCCTTAAAGCGCACCTCAAGCGTTTCGCGGTTGTAACGTTTTCCGTGGCATACTTCGCACGGAACCATTACATCGGGCAAGAAGTTCATTTCTATCGTACGATAGCCATTACCACCACAACCTTCGCAACGTCCGCCTTTCACGTTAAACGAGAAACGCCCAGGCTTATAGCCACGTATCTTGGCTTCGGGAAGGTTTACGAAGAGATTGCGGATATCTGAAAACACACCTGTATAGGTGGCAGGATTGCTGCGTGGGGTACGCCCAATAGGACTTTGGTCTACATTCACGACCTTGTCTACATTGTCTATTCCTTCTATCTTCGAATATTCCATAGGAGTTTTCAACGAACGATAGAAATGTTGCGAAAGTATTGGCTGCAAGGTTTCATTAATTAATGTGCTCTTACCCGAACCTGACACACCCGTAACAACAATGAGCTTGCCGAGCGGAAACTCTATATCTACATCTTTCAGATTGTTTCCTTTACAGCCATACAGCCATATCGACTTGCCATTTCCTTTGCGATGCACTTCGGGAAGCGCAATTTGTTGTTCGCCGTTAAGATACTGCGCGGTAAGTGTATGCGTCTTGAGCATCTGCTCGTATGTGCCTTGGAAAACAACTTCTCCACCCTTTCTGCCTGCCTTGGGGCCAATATCGACAATCCAATCGGCAGCACGCATCATATCTTCGTCGTGTTCTACAACAATGACAGTATTGCCAAGGTCGCGTAGTTCGCGCAACGACTTTATCAAACGATTGTTATCGCGCTGGTGCAAACCGATGGAAGGTTCGTCGAGAATATAAAGTACATTCACAAGCTGAGAGCCTATCTGTGTTGCCAACCTTATACGCTGGCTTTCTCCACCCGAAAGAGTTGCGCTCTGACGGTTCAGCGAAAGATAGTCAAGACCCACATCGAGCAGGAAGTTTATACGTTTACGAATTTCTTTTAATATCTCTTTGGCAATGAGTTGCTGCTTTTCGCTGATGTGTTTCTCTACCTCTTCTATCCATACTTTAAGGTCGGTTATATCCATTGCTGAAAGTTCGGCAATGTTCTTGTCCCATATACGATAAGAGAGAGCTTCACGATTAAGACGCTGCCCATTGCATTCGGGGCATTCACGCTCAGCGATAAACTGGTCAGCCCATTTCTTTCCTGCTGCAGTTTCATCGTTTTCCATTACCGAACGCAAATATTTTATAACGCCATCGAAGGTAGAGAAATAGTCGGAATTGGTATGGACAAGTTCTTTTGATATACGAACCTTATCTAAAGAGCCATAAAGAATCTCGTCGAGCACCTCCTTTGGAATATCCTTGACAGGGGTCTTCAAAGTACATTCGCTCTTTTCAAGAATGGCATCTATCTGCCAGAATATCATTTGGTTCTTGTATTTGCCTAAAGGAATAATTGCACCTTCATGAATACTCAGTGCTGTTTCGGGAATCACCTTGCCTAAATCTATCTCGCTAATCTTGCCCAAGCCCTTGCAATGGGGGCACGCACCTTCAGGAGAATTAAATGAAAAGATATTCGGAGCGGGGTCTTTATAGGCTATTCCCGTAACAGGGTCCATCAAACGCTTGGAAAAATACTTAGCCGAACCGCTGTCTTTCTCCATTATCATAATAAGCGAATCGCCTTGTTTCATCGCAACCGACACTGTTTTTGCCAATCGGTCTTTAAACGTTTCATCGTTGGCAGCACCGAGTTTGAGCCTGTCGATTACAACTTCTATGTTGTGGTTCTTGTATCTATCCACCTTCATGCCACGCGTAATTTCAAGGATTTCGCCATCAACACGAATATAAAGATAGCCTTTGCGACGCATTTGCTCGAACAATTCACGATAATGTCCTTTACGGTTTCGCACCAATGGGGCAAGCACATAGATGCTCTTATCAGTATAATCGTGAAGAATCATTTCCACAACACGCTCTTCTGTGTACTTCACCATTGCTTCGCCGCTCATATAAGAATAAGCAGTTCCTGCACGGGCATACAGCAAACGAAGATAATCGTATATTTCCGTAGTGGTTCCAACCGTTGAACGTGGGTTCTTGCTGGTTGTTTTCTGCTCGATAGAAATAACAGGCGACAATCCTGTTATCTTATCAACGTCAGGGCGTTCCATACCTCCGAGAAAGTTGCGGGCATAGGCAGAAAATGTTTCAATATACCGTCTTTGCCCTTCAGCAAATATGGTATCGAACGCCAAAGAACTTTTGCCTGAACCCGATAATCCTGTAAAAACAATCAGCGCATTGCGTGGCATCGTTACATCTACACCTTTCAAATTGTGCACACGCGCCCCTAATACTTCTATTTTATCGTTCATTAATTAGTCTGTGTTAGTTAATTTACATAACCGTTAAGGCATCTGTGTAGTGGTTTCATTGTATCCACGCAATAAATTCACATCTTTCTTGATATGAAACTTTCTACCATCAGCACCCTTTGCCTTTACATTTACAAAGTAAACGCCTTGTGCAACAGGCTTTCCGTTGAAAGTTCCGTCCCACCCTTCGTTAGGGTCGGTCCATTCAAATAGCTTCTGTCCCCATCGGTTAAAGATAATTGCACGAAACTCTACAATGCTCTTAAATCCTTTTTTAGCCTTGTAGACATCGTTTATACCATCTCCGTTAGGCGAAAAAGCATTGGGGAAAACGATTTCGCTCTCGCTTATTGAAACTGTTATCGGGTCGTAAATATTAATTGTATCGCTACCTAATATTTCATACAAGCAAATTTGAAACGAGCCTGCTGTCGTAAAAGTGTATTGCGTATTCTGCTCATAACGTATTAAAAACGCATTCTTGCGATTAGCCTGCTCAAAGAAATGCCACTCAAAATGAGTTCCATTGGGGTAATCAACAACAGGGTTTGCTACGAAATCGACGGTCAATGGAGCAGAGCCAGAAAAGCCTTGTGCAGAATTAATGGTTTCTGTACTTCCATTTTCGCCAATGTACGTTCCGTATGGCTCGCACGATTGAGAAAAAACATTCGTGGTAAATAAAAATAATACCACTATTAAGGATATTTTATTAAAATATGTCTGCATAATCTTCTTATTTCTGCAAAAATACAAAAAAACTATTGACAAAAAGCAAATAGTGAATACTTTTTGTTATCTTTGCAAGGTGTTAAACTCAGAACGTACAATTATGAAACATTATTATAAGTATTTACTTTTATTAGTTGTTTTGGTTTTCTCTGTCCACGTCGTTGCACAAACTACGGTATGGAGAGACCTTCATAAGGTGAAAAAGAAGGAAACAATCTTTGGCATAGCTAAAGAGTACGGTGTCAGCATACAGGAGCTTATCAATGCAAACCCTGAAATGAAGCAAGAAGGATATGAGCTTAAAAAGGGTAATTGGATTTTTGTGCCTTATGCAAAAGGTGGTGATAAGAAATATACAGCTGGCACGGAAAGCAACACAATAAGCAATACTGCTAAAAAGCCTATAACAGCCAATACGCCTGTTACGAACACGGTTCGCATTGGCGTGATGCTTCCACTTCATAGAGAAGATGGCGACGGCTTGAGAATGGTAGAATATTATAGAGGAATCTTGCTTGCACTTGAGCAAATGAAGCAAGAAGGCATTAATACTGATGTGCATGCGTGGAATGTACCTAAAGATGCTGACATCAGAACCACCTTGATTGATAAGAATGCATCTACTTTAGACATTATCTTTGGTCCACTTTATTCTAATCAAGTAAAGCCATTGGGCGACTTTTGCCAACGCTATGGCATAAAGATGGTGATACCTTTCTCTATTGAAGCAAAAGAAGTTGCTACCAATCCTAACATTTTCCAAGTCTATCAAGACTACAATCGTTTAGCAAAAAAGGCAACTGCTTGTTTCTTTGAACGCTTTCAAAAGACTCATCACCCAATCTTTATCAATTGCAACGATGAAAGTAGTCAAGTTGGCAGCTTTACAAGTGGATTGAGAAAACAACTCGAACTTGCAAACATTCGCTACAATGTAACAAGCATAAACACACCGCAAATAAATTTTGTGAAGCAGTTTAGCCCTTCACAACCTAATGTGATAGTTATCAACTCCGAAAAGAGTCCTTACTTAAATAAAGTATTTACAAAATTGGATTCGCTCAAAAGAACAAATCCTGGCATAGCTATTTCAATATACGGTTATAACGAATGGTTTATGTATCAGGACTACAACCTGTCCAATTACTTTAAATACGGAGTGTATATCCCATCTACCTATTATTATAATAAGGTGGCAAAGAAAACAGAAGCATTGGAAAAACTATACATAAAAAAATATGGTGAACCAATGAAAAACACCTATATACCACGCTTCGCAATAATAGGATACGACCAAGCACAATTCTTCATCAGAGGAATTAGGAATAAAGGCAAGAACTTTAAAGGCACGAGTGCAGAAGTGGGCTACGCTCCACTACAAACAAGATACAACTTTGAACGTATAGGAGAGGGCGGATATATCAATAATCATTTCCAATTGGTACACTTCAAAGTTGACCAGACAATGGAAAACTTAGTCTACTAATTCCCCAATAACCTAACAGGTGAAGAAAACAGATACTATAAAACATGCATAAAAAGATACTTACAGCACTGTTAATGATACTCCCACTGTGTGCATACGCACAGGTAGGAGACCATCGCAGCGACCTTTCGATAGGTGGCAACGCTGGCTATGTGCTTTCAAATGTAGGTTTCGACCCCAAAGTATCGCAATCTATGCACGGTGGAATTACTGCAGGATTAAGCGTTAAATATGTGTGCGAAAAGTATTTCAACACCATCTGCTCTATTTATGGAGAAGTAAACTATGCTTCAATGGGGTGGAAACAAAACATACGGACATCGAAAGATGAGCCTGTTATCAATGCCAATGGCACAGCAGAGGAATACTCACGCACCTTAAACTATCTTCAAATACCCGTTTTTGCACATTTAGCATGGGGACGAGAACAAAGCGGTTTCAATTTCTTTGTTCAGGCAGGACCACAGATTGGCATCTTACTGAACGAAACAACAGCTAAGAACTACGAAACGCCAAACCTATCGAAAGACGGCAGCGGAAGAAGCAATACCATTGTAGAACAAGAATCTATGCCTGTAGAAAAGAAGTTCGACTATGGCATTGCAGCAGGTTTAGGTGCAGAATGGAGCATTCGCCACTTAGGACATTTCCTTATAGAGGCACGCTATTACTACGGTTTGGGCAATATATACGGCAATACAAAACAAGATTTCTTCGGGAAATCCAATAACAGCAATATACTTGTCAAAGCAACTTACCTATTCGATATAACAAAAAGTAAAAACAATAGATAAAATCAATTAATAACAAAATTAAAAGTTTAAAATTATGTTCGAAGGACAACCTAAAAGTCTTTATGCATTGGCATTAGCCAACACAGGAGAGCGATTTGGTTACTACACCATGATTGCAGTTTTTGCCCTTTTCCTCAGAGGAAACTTTGGTCTCGACCCAGGTGCCGCAGGGGCTATTTACAGTACTTTCCTCGGATTAGTCTACTTCTTGCCACTTGTTGGTGGTATCATGGCAGACAAGTTCGGTTACGGAAAGATGGTTACTACAGGTATCATGATTATGTTCATTGGATATCTCTGTTTGGCAATCCCATTGGGAACTGGCACAGTTGCTTTTTCAAGCATGCTTGCAGCCCTACTGTTAATTTCGCTGGGTACGGGTCTATTCAAAGGAAACCTACAAGTAATGGTAGGTAACCTTTACGATGCTCCTGGAATGGAAAGCAAACGCGACTCTGGCTTCTCTATCTTCTACATGGCTATCAACATTGGTGCGTTGTTCGCTCCAACAGCTGCCGTGAAAATTCACGATTGGGGTATTACTTCATTGCACATGGATCCTAACGCAGCTTACCACTTGGCATTTGCCGTAGCTTGTGTTTCGCTAATTCTTTCTATTGCTATCTACTATACTTTCCGCCCAGGATTTAAGCATTTGGAAGGCAATACAAAGAAAAAAGACGAAAAATCAGGTGCTGCATCTGAAGCAGAAGAGCTTTCTCCAGCAGAAACAAAAGAGCGCATCATTGCACTTTGCCTTGTATTTGCCGTAGTTATCTTCTTCTGGATGGCATTCCACCAGAACGGTCTTACGCTTACTTACTTTGCCGACGAGTTTGTACAACCTACAGCAGAAGGTGCTCAAAGTATGGTATTCGATGTGATTAACCTTTTTATGGTGATTGTCATTGTTTATGCAGGATTTTCATTCTTCGGTGCTAAGACAGGCAAAGCTAAAGGAATTTCAGCACTCGTTATGCTTGCTGCATTGGCTGTAATAGTCTATAAGTACAGTGTTGTGGAAGGCAGTGTATCTGTTAGTGCTCCTATCTTCCAGCAGTTCAACCCATTCTATGTTGTAGCCCTCACACCTGTCAGCATGGCTATCTTCGGTGCGCTTGCTCGCAAGGGTAAAGAGCCAACAGCTCCTCGCAAGATAGCTTACGGTATGTTGATTGCCGGTTGCGGTTTCTTGGTGATGTTGCTCGCTTCTATGGGACTCAACTCTCCTGATGCACAGAAGGCAGCTGCAGAAGGTGCAAAGACATTTGCATCTCCAAACTGGCTCATTGGTACTTACCTTGTTCTTACCTTCGGTGAGTTGTTGCTCAGCCCTATGGGTATCTCATTCGTATCAAAGGTTGCTCCTCCAAAGTACAAGGGTGCAATGATGGGTGGCTGGTTCGTAGCAACAGCCTTAGGTAACCTCCTCGTTAGTGTTGGTGGTTTCCTTTGGGGCGACCTTCCATTGACAGTTGTATGGAGCGTATTCATCGTGCTTTGTATCCTTTCTGCTATCTTCATGTTTGCAGTAATGGGCAAACTTGAAAAAGTAGCGAAGTAGAAAAACTAAATATAAAAGAGGGTATGTCAGAAACTTCTATGCTGGCATATCCTCTTTTCATTTTCAGTATATCGGTTATATATACGTACTTTCAACGCTGCCAAACCTATATAACAATGAGGTTTGGCAGCGTTTTTCTTATCCTTTCCCTTGCCTTTGTCGATGATTTGCAGTCGCTTTAGCAAAAAGTTGCCAAATTATTTACATGTAAATAATTTCTTCTTTACACGTATGTAAATATTTTCTTACACGTAAATAAATATTTCTTTACGTGTAAATAATTCAGCAAAGAAGAATTTTAATGACTTTTTCAGATTTACCTATACAGCTTTTCTCCTCATTAACAAACTCAATATCCCCGTCTTTTATAAGCTTACGGGATAGATAAACACAAACAGAAAGACTGTAATGGATAGATGGATACTTAGTTTGATGCAAGGTATAAAGAAGTAATTATTTACTTATCCAACAAAGATGAATACTCCTCAATGAAGCATTCTATTTTATATTTGTTAGCATACGAAACACCAAGTTGCGTTAAGTAACAGTAAAAAGCTGTTAATTTAAGTGAATTTAGAAAGAAAGAATAAACTTTATCGCTATTTTTGCATCTACAATAAAAACCAAAAAGATAAAGTATGAAAAAGTTTTTAATGGTAGCATTGTTGATGTTCATTGGTATCACAATGGCATCTGCACAAAATCAAGCAGAAATTAAGTTTGACCAAATAACGATTAATGTTGGTACTTTCCCAGAAAGTGCACCAGTTAAAAAGGCTGTCTATACCTTTACCAATGTAGGTAATGCTCCTTTGGTTATCAATCAAGTAGTAGCAAGTTGCGGTTGTACAGTACCCAAATACGACAAACGCCCTATTGCTCCTGGGCAGAAAGGCTCAGTAGAAATTACTTACAACGGACAAGGCAAATTCCCTGGACATTTTAAAAAGAGCATTACAATAAAGTCGAATGCCAAAACAGAAATGACACGCTTATATATAGAAGGCGTAATGGAAGGAAAATAAAAGACATACATAAGAATAAAGCGAGAAATCAACTACGGTCGATTTCTCGCTTTTATATTTCAGATAAACAAACTTCTATCTTAGCCTAATGTAGGAACAATGGCAAAATATACCACATCGTGGTCGGTCTTATTCTCGAACCAGTGTTTATGCCCGTCAGGACAATAATGCACCTGCCCTACCCTAACAACTTCTTCCACTCCATCGTAGTGCACAGTTAGTTCTCCACTGATAACATACATTACTTCAAACGAGCCGCTGTGGGCATGCTCTCCACTTCGTGCACCTGGGCGAAGCGTCGAATACATTATTCGAGCTTTATCATCTACATAGTTACGGGTGTCCAACTTTCCTTCTCCCCCTTTGAAACCTTGTATATGTTCCTCTGCTATTTTCTCAAAATCTATTACCATAATGATATTTTAAAGTTTGCACAAAAATAACAAATATTTCCCTAAACTCCAACGACAAGATAGAAATTCTTTGCATTCTATTTAGAGATTAAATAAAGTATCTTCTATCTTTTATAAAGTGGAGAAACATGGGCTTTGACACTATCCTACAATCTTGAAAACTGTATTTAAAGAAGAATTATCATATATAAAATAAGTGGACACTCCTTAGAAACAGAGTATCCACTTAATCTTTTTGCTTATTATTCAGAAAATTAGAATGTGTAACGCAAACCTATCTGACCACGCCAACGGCTATTGTAGCTGTCGTAATCGCGATTTACGTGTGTACCATCGAACTTGAACAAGCCATCGCCTTCATAGTTAAATGGGCTAAAGTAGCGGCCGAATCCATCGCCATAGGTGTGTCCCCAATCCTTGTTGAGCAAGTTTCCGACATTGATAATATCGAAGCTTAACTCCAAAGAATTAACTTGTCCACCTACTTTAAAGCTATACTTCTGTGCCAAGTGAACATCAAAATGATGCTCGAAAGCAAGATTATCGGCATAACGCTTGAAGTATTCGCCACGGTGCTTGCTCATATAAGAGTCGTCGGCAATCCATTGTTTCAACAAAGCACGTTGCTGTTCTTCGGAAAGATTACCCTTATATCCTGCACCCAATACCTTTGTTATCAACGGATAAGTGTTATTGCTGTTGTTTACGGTAGTTGGTGCAAAGCGCATTTGGTCGATTTGTGCATCGGTAGGAATAAACATAAGGTCGTTGCCACGAGCACCATCGCCATTCATATCGCCATACATTTCAATAACGTATGGAGAGCCGCTACGTCCTTGATAAATCAGACCGATAGTGGTTTGCCACTGCTTGCTTGCACCGTAACCTAAACGATAGTAAGCACTTGCCTGAACACGATGAGGAACATTATATGCACTGAAGCCGAGTTCTGGGTCGTTAGGATTTCTATAGGTAGTATTAAACATCCAGTTACTACCTGCCACAGAAGAAGTTCCACTGTTCACACTCATAGAACGTGTCCATGTATAACTTGCCATCAAATCAAGTCCAAAGTCGAAATGCTTCTCACCTTTCAGCGATAAGTTTACGGTATAACCCTTGTTGGTGTTATACAATCCGTACACGTATGCGTATGGAGTGCCCTTTGTAGTCTGTGTAAACATTGGACGGTTGTCCCACGTATAACCAGTTTCTTGACCAAAGGTTTTGCCCGTTGCTTCAATTGCAAGATTCTTATAATAGATGTCGTTCAATGTCTTTGAGTAGATAGCCTCTGCTGTCCAATCTATTCCCAATGCTTTAAAGTCAAAACCAAGATTGAATTTAAGTGTTTGGGCAAACTTGAAGTTATCAGAGAAAATATCTACTTCCTGACTTCCAGCTGACACTTTCAACTTTTCAGCATTCTCCAATTGCTTGTTAGGGTCGAAGATTAGATTAAGTCCTTTTGGATTATAAACACTGTATTTAGACATCTGAATACCTGTGTTAGTGAAGTTGTTGCTAATCCAAACGTATGGAATACGTCCTGTGAAGACACCTACACCACCACGAAGAATGAACTGACGGTCATCATTGATATCCCAACGGAAACCTACACGTGGACTCCACAAAGGAGAACTTGACAACTTATGGTCTGTGCGAACACCCCAGCCACGCTGTGCAGCATATTCGTTGAACCCTGTATTAGCAGTAGGAGTATCGAAGAAAAGAGGTATTTCCATACGTAAACCGTATGTAAGTTGGAAAGAAGGAGTAGCATTCCACTTATCTTGAACGTAGAAACCTAACTGTCCTGCAGAGAATGGAGCCTTCCAACGTGGGTCGCCCGTTACGTCGGTATTAGCCATTCCGAAGCGGTATTGCTTGAAATAAGCATAGTTAGGGTCGAGTTTGTCCGCCATAAAGTCTTCGTAGTACTTATTGAAATGTGCTAAGTCAGCAAAGTTGTAAGTACCGTTTGCATCCTGAATGAAAAGATTTGCAAACCTATAAAACTCGTTGTGTGTACCAAAAGTAAATGTATGACTGCCGTTGTACCAAGTAAAGTTGTCTTCAACAGTGTAAATATCTTGGTCGAGTTGGTTTGCCATAGATGAACGTTCGTTACCGATATTGAGCGTACCACCTGTTACTTGAAGAGAAATCATTGGGAAAGCCGATGCCACAGCACGCTGGTCACGCACTCGTACGTAACTTGCACGTGCTTCGTTGCTCAATACAGGCGACAAACGGCTTTGCAATTCAGCTGTGAAAGAGTTTGTTTTGCTTTCAAATGGATAATAATAATGATTATCGTTCAACGATGAAGCACCACTGACATTGTTTAATTGTTTTGCATCTACCAAACTCCAACGGAATGAGAACTTATTAAAGTCGTTGATATTCCAGTCTATCTTTGCACCAAACTTTTTGCTCTTGGTATAAATATCAGGGTTACCGAATGCACCTGTATAGTCGTATCCTTGCTTTGCAGCCATTTCCTTAACCTTTGCAAGTACACCGTCAGCCTCTTCTTTAAGGATACGTGAGCCAGTCTGCCCGTAACCATTGATATTTGGATATTCTTTATTGGCGTCTTCAAAGTTCACGAAGAAGAATAGTTTATCCTTGATAATAGGACCACCAAGCGTTACACCCCATTGGTATTGTTGCTGTTTCTGATATTTCGGTGCATAACCTGTTCCGTCAGAATAAGGATAATGGCGGCCGATAAGGTTCTGATTATTGCCAAATCCATACACACTTCCGTGGAACTTGTTAGTTCCCGACTTTGTTATAGCATTGATTGCACCTCCTGTAAAACCACTCTGACGAACGTCGAATGGTGCTACATTGATTTGAATTTGCTCAATGGTTTCCATAGAAACTGGCTGCGTACCTGCCTGTCCGCCATTAGAGCCATCGGCAGTAAGACCAAATACGTCATTATTCATTGCACCGTCAATCATAAACGAATTGTAACGGTTGTTTGTTCCTGCAAACGACATTGCGCCATTGCTTGATGTTGTTAGCTGAGGATTTAATCTTGCCACATCAGCAATACCATGTGTGATACTTGGCATCTCTGCTATTTGCTTAGCACTAAGGCTCTGCGCAGCACCTGTCTTTGTTCCATTGATTCCTGCTTTAGCTACCACAACAACCTCCTGCAACTCTTTTGAGTCTGTCTGCAGCTTGCATGATAAATCTTCCACTTCACCCAAGCGAAGCGTTACATTTCTAAATGTTTTTGTTTGTTGGCCAATATAGGCAATTTCTACTTTATAAGGTCCACCAACACGCATACCTTGAATGGTAAAACGTCCGTCCAAATTGGTCAAAGCCCGATAGACAGTTCCAGAAGGTTGGTGGGTAGCAGTAACTGTAGCACCGATGACTTCCTCGCCATCTGACGTAACCTTACCGCTAATGCCTGATGTAGTAATCTGTGCCATAACCGAAGAAGTCAAAGCAAACAGCATTACAACAAGGAAAAGCAATCTTTTCTGCATAATAAATTGATGTTAAGATTTAATAACGTTATATTATAATTATGGTGCAAATATAACTAAAATTCACCAAAACATCGTTACAACCGTGTTAAAAAACAAGTTGTAACAAGAAAAACTAAATCCGATGTGCCAAATTAGCCATCATTACAGCAGACAATCCCGCTGTTTCTGTGCGCAAACGACTATTTCCTAATGTTACGCTTTGATAGTTGTTGTTGATAGCTTGGCGAACTTCATCAATAGAAAAATCTCCTTCAGGTCCAACCAAAACAGTTATATCATTGGCACAATCCGAACTATTCAATTCTGTAAAGAAGTCGGCTTTCTCTATTTCATTGTAGCAATGACAGATAAATTTCGCTCCTTTTATCTCTCTACACATAAACTCTTCGAATGTAACCATTTCGTTTACAACAGGTTTCCACCCCTTCCGACTTTGCTTCATTGCCGATACAACAATACGTTCTATGCGGTCTGTACGCAATACTTTGCGTTCAGAGAAGCGACAATTCAAAAAAGAAATCTCATCAAAACCTATTTCTGTGGCTTTTTCCACCAACCACTCAATACGCCCTATATCCTTTGTGGGAGCAATAGCAAGGTGTAAATATCCTTTCCACGTTTTATCTTGAGGCAACGATTGCTTTATTTCGTAAAGGCAATGCTTTTGATTTGCCAATGTAACAACAGCTTGATAAAACGTTCCTTCGCCATCCATTAAGAAAATATCGTCGCCACTTTTCAGTCGTAAAACACGCACAGCATGCGTAGCTTCTTCAGTTGGCAATTCGTTATTGTCAGCTGCATTAGGAACATAAAAGTAACGTGCTTCTTTCATTTCTTACCCATTACACCGTTTCATCTTTATTTTCCTTGCGTCGATTCAATTCGTCGCGCAAGTTAGAAGCCAACTCGTAGTTTTCATTTTCGATGGCTCTCTGCAAAGCTTCTTCAAGCATTTCGGAAGTCAAGGCATTCAGAGGCAGTGCTACTTTACTTTTCCCCAACTCGTAAGGCACACTCTGGCGCATAAAAAGTCTTTCTTCCATAAATATCTCCAACTGGGCTATCTGCGCTAAAAGTATTGCGTCTGAAGCACGTATAGGTGTCATTTCAAACGTTAGTTTATTTACCAACACCACTTTATACTGTCCGTCTTCTATGGAATTGAATAAGATTTCGTAATGTTCGGTATCCATATCAGGATTTATCCAACACAACACTTCAGGCAAAAGCTTGTGCCGAAGAGAGTTCTGGCCTATGCGAATATTCAGCTCATGTGCCATTGCCTTATCACAGACAATGGCAATTTGCTTATCTTCCATTTGGTTGGTAAGCACCAAGAGTCCCATCTTGGAACCACCAACTATTTCTGTCAATCCTTTAAAAAATACCTGTACTTTATTCATTAATGTTCTTTTGGACGGAATATTAAAGCAAAGCTAACTGCAACAAGCAAAGCATAACCAGCAAAAATAAACCAGCAAGTTTGCCAATCGCCCACTGTCAGAATATCATTGCCAAACTGTTTCAATTCCGTATAATGGTTAATAACAGCTTGAGCTGCAAGCGTTCCTACCGTAGCACCAATACCATTGGTCATCAACATAAACAATCCTTGTGCCGATGAACGTATCGAGGGGTCTGTACTCTTATCTACAAATAGCGAACCCGATATATTAAAGAAATCAAATGCAATACCGTAAACTATCATTGACAATACGAAGAGGAAGACGCCAGGCGTACCTGGGTCGCCCAAACCGAAAAGTCCGAATCGCAAAACCCACCCAAACATAGCTATCAGCATTACATTCTTAATGCCATAACGGCGCATAAAGAACGGAATGAGCAAGATACAGCAAGTTTCGCTTATCTGCGAAAGACTGATTAATATATTGGCATGTTGCACACCAAAAGCATCGGCAAATTCGGGTTGTGCTGCAAAGCTAAATAGGAAAGGATTTGCAAAACTGTTTGTTATCTGCAAACTTACACCCAACAACATTGAGAAGATAAAGAAGATTGCCATTTTCTTTTGTTTAAACAGCGAGAAGGCTTTCAACCCGAAAGCATCTACCAAACTCTTCTTTTCATCGCTCTTCGATATTTCGCAATTCGGTAATGTAAAGGTATAAAGGAAAAGAATAATGCTCACTACACCCGAAGTAACGAATTGGTTTTGATTGCTTTGAAAGCCCAATATATCGACCAACCACATTGTCAATATAAAACCTATTGTACCAAACACTCGGATAGGTGGAAAATCTTTCACTGTATCCATTCCTGCTTGTGTCAATGCAGAATAAGCAACGGAGTTGGCCAAAGCAATGGTTGGCATATAAAAGGCAACCGACAAAGAATAAAGGGTGAAGATTATGGTAAAGTCTACATTTGCGCCTGCTTCTATTCCATACCATGCTGTACCGAACATAAATAAGCCTGCTAACAAATGGCAATAGCCCAACAATCGTTGCGCAGGAATCCACCTATCAGCAACAATACCCATCAATGCAGGCATAAAAATAGAAACAATGCCTTGCATAGAATAGAACAAGCCAATGTTCTCACCAATTCCAACATTACCTAAATAACGTCCCATAGACGTCAAGTATGCTCCCCACACTGCAAACTCCAAAAAGTTCATCAGTGCTAAACGTATTTTTAAATTCATCTCTTAGATTTTATTGTTTGGCAACAAAAGTACAGATTTTATCACAAACTACCAAAACAAAGCCGAATATTTATGTAGGAATAAGAACAAAAAAATTGATTGTCTCGCGACAATCAATCTTTATTAACCTTAATAATCTAATACCATGAAAAACACATTGCAAAGTTAGGCATACTTACGCAAAATTGCAAACTTTACAAATGCTTTCATTTTGGTGTTAACACTATTTAAACGTAGTTCCATTCCAATTAAGCTTTCTTTGCCTTAATATCGCTTGCATCTCCTTTTTATCGGTAGAAGAGAGCAGAGGAACGGAATATTTTATTGTCAGACTATTATCTTTCACCGATAATTGCATTTCGTTCATTGTAACGTTTGCCATATCCAACAACTCGCTGTAACGCTGTTGCGACATTGTGTCGGGCTTTACAAACATTGGAGAAACATCTATATTGAGCGGTTTAACCTCCCAATTATTTGAAAACAATGATAGTTTACTCTCGGCTAAAGGACCACACCACGTCTGAACCATTGCTATCGTAGAGGCGTCTAAGCTCTTTATTTCCAATTTAGTAGCATTGCTTAACTTAACCAAGATATAGTCGTCAGTAAGTTTTTCTATACGTGTTGTATCGCGCAAAGCATTCATCACCTCCGACTTCATACCCATAGTAACATAGTCTGCCAATTCCGTTCTTAAACTTCTATTAAGATAGGGTACTATCGAGTCAGGCATTTCCAGCCATATCTGACGCATATTCTGCGCATTCAGAGGCAATAAGCTGAACATTACCAATAAGATTAAAAATATTTTCTTCATATCAAGTAAAAGCGTAATACTGCATTTTTGAAGTGCAATATTACGCTTTTTTTAGCAAACAAGCAAGTTTATTTTCTAAAAAGATGCTTATTGTTACTCTTTACACACATCAATTAGAAAAGACCAAAACTTAACAGACAACTGTTTTTAAAGGTAGAAATCATAATTGTTGTTCCGCCTTTTGTGTCATATCCTACTACAAATTTTCCATCATCGGAATTTTCCGAATAGGTTGTATTATAGCTTTGCTCGTATTTCTTTGCCAATTTGTTCATTCGCACAATGGCATCTTTCTTATTACCCAAATTTGTTCTTAAACGCAACTGGTTTAGTTTTCCTTCCTCATTGAAGAAACATTCAGCCTCGTTATAGGTTTCTCCGTCAAAAACAACGTTCTTATACGTCGCCTTTCCACCACCTAATAAATAAGGAGCACCAAATTTTTTCTCCAGCATTTCCATTGTCTTGGCTTTGTCCGCCATAAATTCAACACCACTAACTTGTCTTTGTGCTGATAGATTCAACGCGAAAGCAAGTAGCAAAAATACTACTCCCAATTTTTTTTCCATCATTTATACTATATTGTTTTGATTTGAGTTGCAAAGATATACAAAAAAAATGAGAGTTACCACATAAGTAGTAAAGAAAAACAAAACTGTCAGTCTGCTTTATATAACTTTATCTTTTCCGAATAGACAAATCTTTTAATTCCTGCTCTTAAATAGACGAAAAGAAGGAGATAGCGCTGTAAATATTTTTCACAAACATAACTGTTGCCTAACAAACTAATTATCAACGAATTACAAAACCTATTGTTTTGCATTGCAAAAGCGGTTCTTTTACCAACCAAAAGCGGCTGTTTTGCGATGCAAAACAGCCGCTTTTACAATGCCAAAGTGCAATTATTACTTTTTAACAGAATTATCTTTACAATATCAAATTTATTTTCTGTATCTGACTTCAGCAATAAAAAGGAAAATCGTTCCTCCTATAAAATTTTATTGAACTGTTAAAATTCAAGTTCAAAACCAATCATCAACTCTTCTGGTGCAAAGCGCAAACCAAAGCCGTTGGTTCCTATTTCAGGTTCTTCGCCACCAAAATAGTCGTGTCGATAGCCTACAAAGCCCATTCGCAAACATAGGCAAAGTCCTTCTGTAAGGTCTACACAAGCACCCGGACGTACTCCTACTTCAAAGCCATGGCGGTTGGTCTTTTCACCATTAGCCTTTACTTTACCGAAGTCGAACCCAACTCCGCCATCTAAAAACAAGTTGAAAGGACCTTTGTGCACATAATACCAACGTGCGAAAGGCGAAATTTTAAAACTATTGGAATAGCTTTTCTTTCCAGCTTCAGTTTCTTTTTCGTATTCATAACCCAGCATCAAGCCCACGCCCCATTTATCATTAAACAAGTAGCCGATTTCGGGAGAGAAGTCGAACTTCACAGTTTTATCTTTTGGGTCAGACCAAAATGTTACTGCTCCACCTACAAAAGTGCGCGCCCCATGTTCGTCATCGTGATGGGCTACTGTGTTTGGAAACGTTGCTTGTGCATAAGTTGTCATACTTCCGACAAGCAAGAGTAGAGATAAAAATAATTTTTTCATACTTCTTTCTAATTTATTTTTTGCAAAAATACTCCTTTTTTTTCATTAACCCAACAATATCCTGAAAAATTGATTTACAAAGTAAAAGATATTGTATATAATTAGTTGTATCGTTTTTTTTTAGTACTTTTGCAGAAAGAAGACAACTATTCTGAATGGATAATAAGAAAGCGACATTAGAGCTTGGAACAAAACCAGTGGGCAAACTACTGGCACAATATGCCCTGCCTGCTATCATAGCGATGACGGCAGCGTCGCTCTACAATATTATCGACCGTGTATTTATTGGACAGGTAGTAGGTCCGATGGCGATTTCGGGACTTGCCATCACGTTCCCATTCATGATTCTTGCAGCTGCATTTGGTGCTGCAGTAGGTGTCGGAGCAGCCACAACGATTAGTGTAAAGTTAGGACAGAAAGACTACGAGTCGGCAGAAAACACCCTTGGCAATACCATCACCCTTAATCTTATTATAGGTTTGGCGTTTGGAGGTATCTGTCTTTTGTTTCTCGACCCTATCTTGCGTTTCTTCGGTGCAAGCGATACTACTCTTCCTTACGCACGCGACTTTATGCAGATAATACTCGCAGGCAACGTGTTTTCGCACATGTATTTCGGTATGAACGCTGTACTGAGGGCAGCATCGAAGCCACGAATGGCGATGTTTGCCACTATTTTCACCGTCGCGATGAATATTTTACTCGACGCAGTGTTCATTCTTTGGTGGCATTGGGGCATTAAGGGCGCAGCTTTCGCTACCGTTATATCGCAGGTTTTAGCACTCTGCTGGCAGATGAAGCTGTTTGCCAACAAAAACGAACTATTGCATTTGAAACGAGGTATATACAAGTTGAAAGCCAATCTCGTAAGAAACATTATCTCAATAGGCATCTCTCCTTTCCTGATGAATGCCTGTGCCTGCGTGATTGTCATCTTTATAAACAATCAGTTGGTAAAGTTTGGTGGCGATATAGCAGTAGGAGCATACGGTATTGCCAACAGTATAGCAATGATTTTCATAATGTTTGTCATCGGGCTCAACCAAGGTATGCAGCCCATTGCAGGCTATAACTACGGTGCGCAGCAATACGGCAGAATGATGCGAGTGGTGAAATTGTCCATCATTACAGCAATTTGCATTATGCTGACGGGCTGGACTTTGGCTATGTTTGCACCTTACTATTGCGCCCGAATGTTTACAAAAGACCCCGAACTCATTAAAGGTTCCATCAAGGCAATACAGATTATAATGATGATGTACCCATTTATAGGGTGCCAGATGGTAATCACCAACTTCTTCCAATGTATTGGGAAAGTTAAAATCAGCATCTTCCTGTCGCTCTCAAGACAGTTGTTGTTCTTGCTGCCACTACTCGTTCTGCTGCCAAACTTCTATGGTATCAATGGCGTTTGGGCTTCAATGCCAACGAGCGACCTTATCTCTGTGATTGTGGCAATATCGATAATGACCGTCTATCTACGACGATTCAAGAAAGAAATGTAAAGCAAATTAATCTAAACAAATATCCTCGCTTATGGAAAAGAAACTGATAATCAACGTTGGACGACAACTCGGAAGTGGCGGACGCTGCATAGCAAAAGCTCTTGCAGAGGAGTTTAATTGTCAATTCTACGATAAAGAGATTCTGAACCTTGCGGCAAAAGAAAGTGGTTTCTCTGAAAAGTTCTTTGAAAAGAACGACGAACAGAAAGGATTTCTTAAATCGCACTTCCATATTCATCTACCGCTCTTGGGCAATAACGACTTCTATAAAAACGACTTTTCGCAAGAAGGGCTTTACCAATTCCAAAGCGACGTGATACGAAAAGCTGCTGAAGAAAACCCACGATGCGTTTTTGTAGGCAGAACGGCAGACTATGTGCTGCGCGAAAATCCTGATGCTATCAACATTTTCATTACTGCTAACATCAATTTCAGGGCGAAACACGTAAGCGAACGCCTTGGTTGCACAATGGAGGAAGCCCTCAAACTGATTGAAAATAAAGAAAGCGAACGTGCCAAATATTACAATTACTATACAGGAAAGATATGGGGACACGCCGAAAGCTACGACCTTTGTGTGGACGCAAGCATATTGGGGTTTGAAGAAACAAAAGACTTTATAGCTTCTTTCATACGTAAAAAGCTGTCAATAGACTAAATTCTGTATGAAAAGAATTGGCATTATAAGCGACACACACGCCTATTGGGACGAGAAATACGAGTTCTATCTGAAAGACTGCGACGAGATTTGGCACGCTGGCGACATTGGTTCGTTGGAGGTTGCAGACAAGTTCGAGGCTATGAAACCTATCTTTCGAGCGGTTCACGGCAACTGCGATGGCTACGATATTCGTGCCCGCTATCCCGAAATTCTGCGTTTCAAGTGTGAAGAAGTAGATGTCCTGCTAAAGCATATTGGTGGTTACCCAGGCAGGTACGACTATTCTGTGCGCAACACACTCTATTATTCACCGCCCAATCTTTTTGTAGATGGGCACTCACACATATTGAAAATAATGCCCGACAAAACATTAAATCTGCTTCATATCAACCCTGGCGCAGCGGGTTTACAAGGTTTTCACAAAGAAAGAACCATCGTAAGACTCACCATTGAGGGCAATAAAATGAGCGATTGCGAAGTTATTACATTGACAAATAATAGAAACAAATAATTAAAAATAAAAATATTAGCAACTTATGAAAACTTATTTGGTAACTGGTGGTGCTGGTTTCATCGGCGCAAACTACATTAAGTATCTGCTTCACAAGAAGTATGCGAACGAAGATATTAAGATTATCGTACTTGACGCATTAACTTACGCTGGCAATCTCGGTACTATTAAAGACGACATCGATAATAAACGATGCGTTTTTGTGAAAGGAGATATACGCGATAGAGAATTGGTTGATAAGCTGTTTGCTGAAAACGACATCGACTATCTTGTGAATTTCGCTGCTGAAAGTCACGTAGACCGCTCGATAGAAGACCCGCAACTGTTCTTGAATGTAAACATATTGGGTACTCAGAACCTTATGGACGCTGCTCGCCGTGCATGGGTTACGGGCAAAGACGAACAAGGTTATCCTACGTGGAAGGAAGGAAAACGTTATCATCAGGTATCTACCGACGAGGTTTATGGCTCGCTTGGTGCTGACGGTTACTTCACTGAAGAAACTCCTCTATGCCCTCACAGCCCTTATTCGGCAAGTAAAACCAGTGCCGATATGTTTGTTATGGCATACCACGACACATATCATATGCCCGTCAGCATCACACGTTGCTCAAACAACTATGGACCTTACCACTTCCCAGAGAAGTTAATTCCATTAATTATCAACAACATTCTTGCTGGCAAACCACTTCCTGTATATGGCGAAGGCTTAAACGTTCGCGACTGGTTGTACGTAGAAGACCACTGCAAAGCTATTGAAATGGTGGTTCGCGAAGGTCGTATAGGACAGGTTTACAACGTTGGTGGACACAACGAAATGAAGAATATCGACATTGTTAAGCTCACTATCAAAACCATTCACGATATGATGGCTGAAGATAAAGAGCTTCGCAAAGTTCTGAAAAAGCAAGTTAAAGACGAGAATGGCGACATCGACATCTCGTGGATCAACAACGATTTGATTACCCACGTGGCTGACCGACTCGGCCATGACGCACGTTACGCCATCGATCCTACAAAGATTAAGAACGAATTGGGTTGGTTCCCTGAAACTATGTTTGCCGAAGGTATCGTGAAAACCATAAAATGGAACTTGGAAAATCAATCTTGGATTGAAGAAGTAACCAGCGGCGACTATCAGAAGTACTACGAAAATATGTACGGAAACCGATAAATAAAACCTTTCCCCTGCCCTTTTAAACAGGTCAGGGGAAGTTTTCAAACGCACAAATATGTCAAAAATAGGGAAGATAATAGAACTGCCTAAACGATTAGACCACCGTGGCAACCTTACCGTAGCAGAAGAAATGAAAGACGTTCCTTTCAATATTTCGCGCGTTTATTGGGTCTACGATGTACCAGGGGGCGAGAATCGTGGTGGACACTCGCACAAACATTGTCGCGAACTTATTATTGCAGCAAGCGGTTCTTTCACCGTTACACTCGATAACGGCACTGAAAAAGAGTCGTTCTTACTCAATCACCCCTATCAAGGCCTGCTTGTAAACACAGATACGTGGCGAACACTCGAAGATTTCTCATCTGGTTCGGTTTGTTTGGTGCTCGCTGAAGACCCATTTGACGAAGACGACTACATCAGAGAATACGATGAGTATTTAAAGTTCATCGGTAAAACCAAATAAGAACCATAATGAAAAACAGATTCAGAACGAAAGCTGAAACGTCGCTTGCTATCGTTTTAAAGCCTGAAATAGAGTGTATTAAATAAAACCATAATATGATTGAAATTAAACAATATAACCTTGATGATGCAGCGAAATGGAACGAACTTGTAACCATTTCCAGGCAAGGTACGTTTCTTTTCAATCGAAACTATATGGACTATCATAGCGATAGGTTCACCGACTGTTCGTTTCTTGTAATGGAGAAAGGGCGCATTTCTGCTGCGTTACCTGCCAATCGGAAAGGCGACACCTTATATTCTCATCAGGGACTTACCTATGGCGGATTGCTCACAACGGAGAGAATAACAGCTGAAAAGGTATGCAACATCTTCTCGGAACTGAACATTTTGCTCAAAGAAATGGGCATAAAGCAAGTGGTTTACAAAGCTATTCCGTGGATTTACCACCGTATTCCTGCTGAAGAAGACCTTTATGCACTTACCAATATATGCCACGCACAACTCGTCAGCCGCGATATTTCATCATCGTTCAGCCTCCACGATGTGCAAAAGTTTACCGAAAGCCGTAGAAGCGGTATTCGGAAAGCTGCCAGAAACGGCATTCTCGTAAGCGAAAGTCAAGATTTAGCAGCATTTTGGAGTATCCTCAACAACAATTTAACTGCTAAATACGATGCTCGTCCCGTACATTCTTTAGCAGAATTGCAGCTTTTAATGTGTCGTTTCCCGAAAGAAATAAAACTTTATATGGCTACAACAACCAACGGAGAACCGCTTGGAGGTACGCTCATTTACGAGACACCGAACGTTGTTCATACACAATACATCTCGGCATCGCCCGACGGAAAGGCAATGGGAGCATTAGACCTGCTGTTCGACTATATAATAAATAAGGTGTATAAGCGTAGAAACGGCTATTTCGACTTTGGCAAAAGCACCGAAGCAAGTGGCACTGTTCTGAACCAACAGCTTATTCATCAGAAGGAAGGATTTGGTGGACGCGGCGTTTGTTACGACACTTACGAATGGAAAATATAAGCCTTATGATAGAATATTTATCACTCAAACGCATCACGGCGATGCACGAAGACGAAATAAACAAGGCGATTTCGGACGTCGTGGCTTCAGGTTGGTATCTTAACGGCACTGCTGTTCAACGTTTTGAAGAGCATTACCGCACCTACATTGGTACGCAACACTGCATCAGTTGTGGTAACGGACTTGACGCATTGCACCTTATTCTACGTGCCTACAAAGAACTTGAGCAACTCCACGATGGCGACGAAATAATTGTACCTGCCAACACTTACATTGCCACCATATTGGCAATAACCGAAAACAACCTTACACCCGTACTCGTAGAACCCGATATTACAACGTTGGAAATAGACGACAACCGCATAGAAGCAGCTATCACGCCTCGTACCCGTGCGATTATGCTCGTGCATTTATATGGTCGTTGTGCTTATACCAAAAGAATAGGCAACATTTGTAAACAGCATGGAATCAAGCTAATAGAAGACAATGCACAGGCACACGGCTGTACTTACAACGGCAAACTTACAGGAAGTCTTGGCGATGCAGCTGCCCACAGTTTCTATCCGGGCAAGAATCTTGGCGCATTGGGCGACGCAGGTGCTGTAACCACTAACGACTTGGAACTCGCCAAAGCAGTCCGTACACTTGGCAATTATGGTTCGAGCCGCAAATACGTATTCGACTATCAAGGCAAAAACAGCCGTATGGACGAAATTCAAGCTGTTGTACTCGATGTAAAACTAAAGTATCTCAATGAAGATAATGCACGCAGAAAAGAAATTGCCCATTACTTTGAGCAGCATGTAAAGAACGAGTACATCACCATTCCTACAGCTTTAAACCGCGATAACGTTTATCATATATTCCCAATACTCTGCACTGAACGCGACAGACTGCAAGAATATTTAAAGAAGAATGGTGTGCAGACGATGATACACTATCCCATTCCACCCCACAAACAAAAAGCATACAAGGAATGGAATGCCCTTTCATTTCCAATAACAGAACGTATCCATCGGGAAGAACTTTCCATTCCTTGCAACCAAACAATGTCGTTAGGCGACGCCGAACTGATTATAACGCTGCTGAACAACTTCCATTAATCAGAAGATATTATTCATTATCAGTACCCACCAAAAGCTAAAAAGTTACCAACTTGCTATTTGAGAAAAGTGCTAAAACAGCTTTGCTTTTGTAAAGATAATTTCATAGAAAAACGGTAATTTCGATTTGGCACTGCGAAAGCGGCTGTTTTGCGACGCAAAACAGCCGCTTTTGGAATGCAAAACAATAGGTTTTGTAAAATGTTGATGTACAAGCTGTTATGCGAGAGTTTAGTTCTTGAAAAATATTTACAACCTTATTATCTTCTTTTCGCCTACAAAATAAGATATACCACTTGCTTTTTACAGTTTACAACAACGCCTCTACATTAAAGAATGCAGAGGCGTTGTTGTAATGTTATATATAAGTTAGAAGCGATTTATAGCTTGCCCGCCTCACCGAGATAGCTGTCTTTGAAGCCTAAGAAGTAAAGAACGCCGTCGAGACCAATGGTGTTGATGTTCTGTTCGGCAGTCTCTCTTACACGTGGTTTTGCGTGGAATGCAATGCCTAAACCAGCTTCTGCAAGCATTGGCAGGTCGTTGGCACCATCGCCGACAGCAATGGTTTGTTCCAAATTAACTTTCTCAACCTGTGCTATAAGTTTTAATAATTCGGCTTTTCGACGACCGTCTACGATTTCTCCGACAAAGTTTCCTGTCAGTTTATTGTTTTCATCTATCTCCAATTCGTTTGCATAGACATAGTCGATGTTGTATTTTTTCTGCAAGAACTCACCAAAGAAAGTAAATCCTCCACTAAGAATAGCAATCTTGTAACCGCAGTTTTTCAGCACCGTCATTAGGCGGTCTACACCTTCTGTTATTGGGAAATTGTCTGCAATCTCTTGCATTACGTTGGCATCAAGACCTTTCAAGAGTGCAACACGTTCTGTGAAGCTTTCCTTGAAGTCTATTTCGCCACGCATAGCACGCTCTGTTATCTCTTTCACCTTGCTACCTACGCCAGCCTTTTTTGCCAATTCGTCGATACATTCTGTTTGGATAAGGGTTGAATCCATATCGAAACAGATAAGACGACGCATACGACGATACATATTATCTTTCTGCAAAGAGAAATCGATGCCTTGTTCTTGGCTCATTTTCATCAGGTCTGCTTGCATTTGAACATAGTCGTTAGGCGTTCCACGGAGCGAAAACTCTATACAAGCGCGAACGCTATGGTTTGCCTTCTTTATGCTTTGACGACCTGTGAGACGCACAATGGAGTCGATGTTCATACCCTGACTGGCAATTACCTTAGTGGTAGCTTCTATGTTTTCTGCAGAAAGCGAACGACCAATGATGGTTAAAATGTATCGGTTCTTGCCTTGTTGGTTTACCCAGTCTTCGTATTCATCGTCTGTGATTGGCGAGAAGCCAATGTTTACACCTAATTCGGTAGCTTTGAAAAGTAAATCTTTCATTACCTTACCCGAATTGTCTTCGTTTGTTCGGATAAGGACACCGAGCGAAAGGGTTGCGTGAATATCTGCCTGACCAATATCGAGAATACGTGCATCGTACTTTGCCAATATTCCCATAATTGCTGCTGTAAGTCCTGGTCTGTCTTGTCCTGTAACTCTAACTAAAATCTGTTCTTCCTGAATTATCTTTTTACTTTTCATAAATCATCTGTTTTTTATATTGTTATAGGTTCTTTATCTTTAATATCTCTTCATGCTTTTAGGGCACTTTTCTTATCTCATTTTCATTGATAGGTTGCCATCTGTTGTTATTCTAATGGCAATGACATAGCTTGTCGAAGCGTCTGGAATACCTATGATGGCATCGAAATACAATGCTTTTTCGTCGGTATGATTAAACTCGAACTTACGCAAAATACTTTTTTCCAAGAACTTCTTATCAATAAGTGAGGCAAATTCCTGCTTTCTGAAGTCGTGCATATAAACGAGTTTGCCTTGGTTTGATATTGAAAGCGAAGCTACATTGTCAAGATAAGCATTGTCTACTTCGATTCCATTTTCATTGTAAGTAGATTTTATAACCCTGTCTGAAGTTGTCTTTACTGTAATTTTGCTTTCAAAATACCCCATACTTGTTCTTACCACCGTATCGGTTTGCGCATGCAGAAAGGTATTCAACGCATATACTTGGTTGTCGAATGATGCGCGCAGGTCTTTGTTCTTGCTTTTTACAAGGCGCACTTCGTCGCCGTTGTCATTAATGAGGACAAATACATTCTCCGACTGTTTTGCTATTTTGTATTCGTTTTGGTTTTGTCCTTTCAAATAGAGAGAATCCTTATAAATCCAAAACTGCATAGGCATACAGGCAGAATCGGGATAGAAAACGCTGTCGCCTTTCGCCAACAGTGCAGGTTCTCCATTGTCGTCAGACACCCACAACCCTTGAAACAATTCCTTTGCCTTTGCATCTTCGGCTGGGGAATCGCCTTGTTTCGTCTTGTCGGTACACCCAATGATGAACAGACAGAAAGCGAGTATGTAGAAACTCTTTAGTTTCATCACTGCATTTAAAAGTTTTTAAAAGAGGTCTGCATCTTTCCAAGCTACGGCTTTGTTCAAGTCTTTATCGGAAATGACAATGTCTTTTTCGTCGATAGGCCATTCAATGCCTACTGTTTCGTCGTTCCAACGTAGACTAGCCTCGCTCTGTGGTGCATAAACGTTGTCGACTTTATATGTAAAGACCGCCTCGTCCGATAGTACTAAGAAGCCGTGCGCAAAGCCACGAGGAATAAAGAATTGGCGTTTGTTCTCCTCCGACAGCTCTACCATAACATATTTGCCTAATGTTGGTGAGTCTTTTCGTAGGTCTACAGCCACATCAAGCACTTTTCCTTTCAGCACACGCACCAATTTAGCTTGCGAGAAATTGCCTTTTTGGTAATGAAGTCCGCGCAATACGCCATAGCTTGACTTTGATTCGTTGTCTTGAATAAATTCTATATGCTGCCCTATGTATTCGTCGAAATCAGCTTGTTTCCATACTTCATAGAAGTAGCCGCGGTTGTCGTTAAACACTTTTGGCTCTATTATCCAAACACCATCAATATCGGTTTTCTTGTATTCCATCTCTTATTTATAATAGTATTATGCATTGCAAAGTTACGAAAATATATTGAATTGCTAAAATAAAATAACTATTTATTAAAGTTTTTAATCCATAAAAATGCGTTGAAAGTTGTATCGGAATGTTGTAAAAATAGAAGCAAAAGGTAGAAAATGACGTAAAATCGCAGACTATTCGTGTACTTATTTGTAAAATAAACGAATAGTTGTGTATTTTATATAGTTATTTTTCTTTATTCTGCCATTTTATTTTTACTTTTGTGAAATAAAAAGCTAACAAGATTATAACTATTTTATGAGAGTAGGATTATTTATTCCATGTTATGTCGATGCATTGTATCCAGAAGTCGGTGTGGCTACTTACAGACTTCTACGCAAGCTAAAACTTGATGTAGAATACCCTGAACGTCAAACGTGTTGTGGGCAACCAATGTCAAATGGAGGCTTCCAGCGCATGTCAGGGAAGTTGGTTGAGAAGTTTGAAGATATCTTCAAAGAATATGATTATGTAGTAACGCCAAGTGTTTCGTGTGCTGCTTTCGTACAGAAGAATCACCCGCAACTTCATAAACATAAATGTTCAACACCTGAAAAAACAATGGAGTTGGTGCAGTTCTTACACGATGTCTTGAAGGTGGAAGAACTACCGGGGAAATTCGAGCACATTGTTTCGGTGCACAATTCATGCCACGGTGTACGTGAGTTGGGTTTGAGTTCGCCTACCGAGGAACATGTTCCGCCTTTTAATAAGATTATAGACCTTTTGAAACTAAAGAAAGGTATTACAATAAAAGAACCTGAACGTGCCGATGAATGTTGTGGCTTTGGTGGAATGTTCGCCATTGAAGAACCCAGTGTAAGCAGTCGAATGGGCGATGACAAAGTAAAACGACACATGGCAACAGGTGCAGAGTTTATTACGGGCCCCGATTCTTCGTGCTTGATGCATATGCAGGGAGTGGCAAAGAAGAAGAAATATAATGTTCAATTTAAGCATGTGGCTGAAATTCTGGCTGCTGGCATATAGTTTATAAGGAGGATAAAACATGGCAACAAGTCATTCTAAGAAGGCAGCAGCATTCCTGTCAAACCCTGATAAAGTAACTCGCCACGACCAAACTTTTTGGGGAATCAGAGAAAAGCGCGATATTCAGGCTGCAATGCTCCCTGAATGGGAAGATTTAAGAGAACACGCAAGCCAAATAAAAGAGCATACGCTAACCCATTTGGCAGACTACTTGGAGCAATTTGCAAAGAATTTGGAAAGCAATGGCGTTATTGTTCATTGGGCAAAAGATGCGCAAGAACTTAACGAAATTGCATACGGCGTTTTGGCATGCCACAAGGTAAAGAAGCTGGTGAAGTCTAAATCAATGCTCACCGAAGAATGCGAGACGAACGATTACCTTATTAAAAAAGGTATTGACGTTGTAGAAACCGACTTGGGCGAACGCATTTTACAGCTAATGGACTTGAAACCTTCGCACATAGTGGTACCTGCTGCACACATTACACGCGACGAAGTGGGCGATATGTTTGAAGAAAAAGGAATATCAAAAGATATTGGCAACCACGACCCAACCTATCTCACACAATGCGCACGTTACAGTTTGCGTGAAGAGTTTATCGAAGCTGAGGCGGGAATGACAGGTTGTAATTTCGGTGTAGCTGCAACGGGCGACTGTGTAGTTTGCACCAACGAAGGGAATGCAGATATGTGTACGGCTATTCCGAAACTGCATATCGTGGCAATGGGCATCGACAAAGTCATTCCAAACTACGATTCCTTGGCTGTGTTCCAACGCTTATTATGCCGTTGTGGAACAGGTCAGCCTACAACAGCCTTTACTTCTCATTTCCGCAAGGCTCGTCCTGACGGCGAAATGCACGTAATTTTGGTAGACAATGGCAGAAGCGATATAATAGCAAACCCACTACACTGGAAGACGGCAAAATGTATTCGCTGTGGTGCGTGTATGAATACGTGCCCTGTTTATCGACGTTCTATGGGCTATTCGTACAGTTATTTCATTCCTGGACCTATTGGCGTGAACCTTGGAATGTTGCGCAATCCGAAGCAACACAGCGGAAACGTTTCGGCTTGTTCGCTCTGTTTAAGCTGCGACCACGTTTGTCCCACAAAGGTAACTCCAGGCAGTCAGATTTATTCTTGGCGTCAGGAACTCGAAAAGTTCGGTACAGAAAACAAGCAAAAGAAGTATATGGCAAAGGCAATGACTAAGTTGTATGGCAACTATACAATTTACGACATTGCAACAAGGTATGCTTATTTGGCGAACTATATACCGAAACAGATGCTTGACAACAAGTTGAATCCTTGGAGTGTGGGGCACGAAATGATGCAATTTCCCAAGAAACCATTTCACAAGATTTATCGCCAAGCGATGAAAGAATTGAAAGAAGAGCGGAAGAAAAAATAGTTATAAAAGGCGCAAGTTGGAAGTCTTGCGTCTTCATAAAAACGAACTATAATGAAGAAAGAAGAATTATTCGACAAGTTGCGTGGCGGTATTACACAGCAATTTGATATGCCAGCCAAACCAGTAAAGGGCATTGTTTACGAAGATATTATAAAACAGTTTATCGAAATTTCCAAGACTGTTGGCGGAAAGGTCATAGAAGCTAAGGCTTCCGACGATTTAAATGCTGTAATTCACAAGGCTTATCCCGATGCAAAGGTATTCGCATCGAATGTAAAAGGGATTCAGGCAGACTTAAACCCCGACACTGTGGCAAATGCAGCCGACCTCAATGGAACTGATGTTGGTATCATTCAAGGTGAAATGGGAGTAGCAGAAAATGGTTGTATATGGGTTCCGCAGACAATGAAAGAGCGGGCTATATATTTCATTTCTGAAGAATTAGTTATCTTGCTTGATAAGAAAAACATCGTAAATAATATGCATGAAGCCTATAAACGTGTAGAAATGAACAACTACGGTTATGGCGTTTTCATTTCAGGGTCAAGCAAAACAGCTGACATTGAGCAGGCTTTGGTAATGGGTGCGCAAGCTGCTCGTGGTGTTACGGTGATACTTATCGGTTAAGCAAGAAGTGTAAATATTTTTTACAAGTATAGTTGTTGTCTAACTCGCTATATTTCAACGTATTGCAAAACCTATTGTTTTGCATTCCAAAAGCGGCTCTTTTGCACGGTAAAAGCGTAGGTTTTGCGTTGCAAAACAGCCGCTTTCGCAATACCAAATCGAAATTATCGTTTTCCTTGGGAATTATCTTTACAAAACAGATTCTATTCTTCTGTATTTTCCTTAAACGATAAAGAGGAGTTCAATTCTCTAAAATAAAGTTCTACCGAACGTAATCTGTAGTTTTTACCTAATTGTATTTAATCGAATATTAAAGTCAAAAAGAAAGTACATAATGCGTATTTAAACACAAAGTTTCCATTTCCGCACCCCGCTTCAAGCAGTGGCACAGAAATGGAAACTTTGCTTTCAATACTTTCTTACGGTTTGACTGGTCTTATAGAAAAGCCATAATATCTATGGCTGACATTACTTCCATTGGTAGATTTGTCTTTAAAGAATAAATGAACTGCCAACTTGCTTTCAAAAGAAACAACTTCTGACGTCCAGTAATATCCATAAAACTCTACTGCGTATGGAACGTTGTCATTGATACAACCAGCGGCAGGCAGGAAGATACGATTGCCATTTGGTCCTGTAACCCAATAACCATAGTTTCTATTCTTTTCGTCTTCCAACCATTCCCAAGTACATTTTTCCACTAATTCTTTCATTTCGTCTGCTGTTGGAATTCGCCAATTATTTCCCAACAGAACAGTAGCAGCATCGTCTTCTGCCTCTAAAATTGTCTTCTTGTCAGTGGAATTATACTTTGACATTGCCATTGTCAAGGGAGTACAATATTTATACTTATCCCAATTATAATATTCCTTAGTACTGGTTTCGCCCCAAGCATAGTAGTTGCCATAAGCTTCTGGAGTCTCTGCACCGAGGTTGCAAGAAGCCCACTTCACACTCAGTCCTAAGTCTACGCAAGCAGGCTCTTGCATAGCATTGGGAAAGGTTATACTGTCTATTTGCTCTATGGTTGTAGCATTTCCACCTTTCCATACCTTTACACTTACTTTATCCTGTGCCAATGCCATTGATGCCACTGCTAAGAGAAGGAAAGATAAAACATACTTCTTCATCATAATAGGCTGTTTTACTTGTGTACAGGACGAACTGTTATACCATAGTTTCGTGCAATACGGTCGTCTGTCTGGTATTTATCTGATTGGAAAGAAAATCCCTGAGCATACATCTTAACATAAGATTCCTCTCCTTCGCGAAGCGTATTAGACAAATAGTAACCATACTGTCCACCATAATAAGGGTTCTTGGCAAACATCACGCCTGCTGCTGGAAGGAAGATGGAATTACCATTCTTGGCTGTTACCTTGTAACCTTTTACATTATTAACAGTTGTCCATTCCCATGTACAGTTGTCTACTAACTCTTTAATTTCAGCAGGAGTAGGCATACGCCAGCCTTCACCCAAATTTACTATTGCCGCATCGTCTTCTGGGTCAAGCACTGTTTTGCCATCTTTTACATTGTATTTTTCCAAATTAGTGCGGTCAGTGCCGTACTTGTAAGTATCCCAATCGTAGCTTTCTTTGGTTGCTACATCTCCCCACTGGTAGAAATTTCCAAAGTCTTCAGGATTTTTTGCACCGATATTACAGGTTCCCCACTTTATACTGAGCCCCAAATCTACATAGGTTGGTTCTACTTTCGATTCTACAAAGGTGATGCTATCCACAGCTTGGATTGTTTGAGACTGTGTTCCGTGCCATACAACTATGTCATGAGTGTTTTGTGCGCTTGCTCCTAAAGCGAGCATTGCAGCAAAGATAATAGATAATGACTTCTTCATATTGCGTATTTTTATTGGTTTATAATTAGGTTATAATAGAATAATGGTGTTACATTTATCGAGTAAACTTAAAAGAAACACCCGACTGTGTACGTGCGATATAAATGCCACCAGACTGTTTCAATGGCAAGCTCAACGTACCATTGTCTTGAGTAGATACAGCTGTTGTTACCAATTTTCCTGCAGTATCATAGACACTTACACGTTCTCCATTGGCAAGACCAGATACGTTCAGACCATTGGCGTTAATGCGGAAGACCACATCGCTGTTGATGTTATCTTTAGTAGAAGATATACTATTGGGCTGAACTTCTCCCCAATATACTCGCTTTACCTCATTGTAATCGTAACTGACCGTTGTTTCGGTTGCACGAATTTCCAATGTTGCACCAATTACCATTGTGGGTTTACCTGAGAATGCAAAACCTACAATCGAACCATTTTTCAGTTGTAATAACACTCCTTCCTCACCCATAACTCCAAGAGTCATCATCAAGGCTGCTGCAAGAATTAAATACCTTAGCTTTTTCATAATGTGAATTTTATAAACATTGATTTCGCAAAGTAATGTATTTTCCTGCAAAAAAGCAAAATCAGCATATAGACATCATATAGACAATATATCAAATAAGTGTTAAAAGAAAGGGCATAATCTATGAAAATCATTATCTTTGTTGCAAAAACGGCTTACCATGAGAATCTTTCAAGCACATCATATACGTATAATAACAATTCTGATATTGTTGGCTGCCACGCTTATAAATGTTGGTTGCTCTTCGTTTACAGACAAAGAGAGGAGAGAGTATGCTGACAGTTTGCTGAATAAATCATACTTGGACATTGTCAATTATTCTTTTGTGAAAGCTTATAAAAGCATTTCTGAAGCACAGATAATCTACGAGAAAGCCCACAATCAAGAAGGTCTGGCAACATGCCAAATTCATCTTGCCCTGTTGTACGAAGGAATTGGTCTTTGGAAAGAAGCGTGGAAGTACCTTGAGAGCGCACACGCCACAGTGCCACAACTACCTCCAATGGTGCAATATAGGTACTACTATGCAAAGACTGTGTACCTGTTGGAACACAGCAAAGACTATGCAGGAGCAGAACGAGTAATGAAATATGCCATTGCCAACGACCACCGCATAGCCAACAAGGTTTTTCTCCAAACCGACCTAAGTAACTTGGCGGAGATATACATCAAGCAAGGAAAGATGAAAGAAGCTTCAGCGATTCTTGACAGTTTGGATAAACAAGCCAATGAATTCTTCCACACCCAGCTTATGTATTGTCGTTTGCTCATAGCAAAGCAACGCGGGCATACCGATTCTATTTATACTTATGCGCAAAAGTGCCTTGAACAAAGTGTACGCTTTGGACAATTGAACATTCAGGTGGAAGCATTACAGGCCATGACTCACATCGATTCAATGCGTCAGGATTACCGCTCCTTCATCAATCATTTCACACAATACCACGATATGCGGGATTCATTGAATGGAGCAATGGCTACTTCTAAAATAGAACAAATACAAGAGAAAGCCAAAATAGAAAACGAACAGCTCAAAGCGCGCGAAGAAATGAAAGAACAACGTATACTGCTACTACTTGTTGCCGTCGTTGCTGTATTCATAGTGTGCGTTGCTGTTCTGCTCTATTATCGAACCAAGCAGCGTAAACGAATTGTGGAACTTGAAGCGAAGGAACTATCAGACAAGCTTAGGCGTACTGAATTAGAGAAAGAACTGTCAAGACTTAAAATGCAGACAGAGCAAGAGAAGTTAGCTAAATCGCAACAGGAAAATATATCTATGTCGTTACAATTAGCAATGCTCAGCGACCCGAAGGAGAAGAAAAGAATGCAGTTCTTCGACGAGCAGTTCCAACTTATCGACAATGACTTTTGTCGTCGATTAGAAAAGCAATATCCAACCATTACCAAAGCAGAAAAACGATTGGTATGCCTCATAAAGACAGGACTTGATGGGCACGAGATTATGTCGGTGCTTAATATTTCTGGAGCTGGCCTTTACAAGCTTCGCTACCGACTCAGAAAGCGATTGAACCTTAACAACGAGAATTTAGAGAAATACATTCAACAAATGGAATGAACGGTTGTCTGAGATTCTACCAATATTCAGAAATAGGAATAAGCATATAAGCTCATCTTTCTGATTAGGCTAACCTTTTAGATTTATACTCCACTTTTCCTGCATACGTCCTATTATATAGAGGTGAAAAGAAAGCTATAAAACTGTAAATATTTTTCAAGAATATAACTATTACATAACAGCTTATACATCAACGCTTTACAAAACCTATTGTTTTGCATTCCAAAAGCGGCTCTTTTGCACGGTAAAAGCGTAGGTTTTGCGTTGCAAAACAGCCGCTTTCGCAATGCCAAATCGAAATTATCGTTTTTCTTCGGAATAATCTTTACAAAACCAATAGTCTTTTAGCATCTGTCGAAAGTAAGAAAAGATAAAACCGTTCCCTTAATAAAAGCCTACCAAACCTTATTGGAGTTTGTATCGGATTGCCAACTTGATGCTTGTAATTCCTAAGAAGCTATTACCTCAAAGAATACTTTTACCAAATACAAAACAACTTCGTTAAACACAGATAGTAAAAGAATTATCCTCTGAAATCCAAGAAACCTTCTTCCCATTTATGCGAAGCATCGCCACTCACGGAAAGTCCGAGTAAACGGATAGTACGACGCTGATATTCCGTTTGATGCAAAAGATACTTTGCTAAAGGCAGAATGTCGTCTTTTGTTTTCAATATCTTGCCCACTGTTATGCTTCGTGTAATCTGACTTTTAGTGTTCCACTTTATCTTTAAAGATAAGGTATGACCTTCAAAATTACTTTTACTAATTCTTTCAATCAGCTCTATAACAATATGATAAAGTGCTATTACAACTTTCGATTCTGTATTTAAGTCTTCCAAAAAAGTTTGCTCGCACCCCACCGACTTTCGTTCACGATAAGCCTCAACAGGACGGTTGTCTATACCACGGGCAAAGTCGTAAAGCACAGAACCCATTTTTCCAAACACTTGCACCAAATGCGTAAGCGAAACTTTACGCAGTTGCTCGCCCTTGTAGATGCCCATTTTGTGCATAGTTGCCGCCGTTTTAGGACCAATTCCCCAAAACTTTCTTATGGGCAATTCTGCTATAAAATCTAATGCTTTGTCGGGGTGTACCGTGAAAATACCATTCGGTTTACGGTAGTCTGAGGCTATTTTTGCCAATAACTTATTATAACTTACACCTGCAGAGGCTGTTAAATGCGTTTCGCGGAATATATCTTCCTTCACCTTTTTAGCCAAATCAACCGCCAATTCTATTCCCAGCTTATTATGAGTTACATCGAGAAATGCCTCGTCTAACGAAATAGGCTCTACCAAATCCGTATATCTATGGAAAATACGGTGAATCTGTTGCGAGACTTCTTTATACTTCTGAAAATGCGGTTCGACAACAAGGAGGTGTGGGCAACGCAGTTTTGCCTGAGATAACGGCATTGCCGAACGTACTCCATACTTTCGTGCCTCGTAACTTGCTGTAGTAACAACACTACGTGGGTGGTCGTGGCACACCACTAACGGCACACCTTTTAACTCTGGAGCGTCTCTTTGTTCAACAGAAGCAAAGAAGGCGTCCATATCTATATGGATTATTTTACGCAATACTGAGTTTTTTCTGGTGCAAAGATACACAAAAACAAAAGTATTTAAGAAAAATATATTATCTTTGCAACAAATTTCAGAAAATGGAGTTTATATACAAGTGGGCACTATGGAATAGCCGTCCACTTTCTGATGTTCAGACCATAGGTCAGGCATTCAGAAAGACTTTAAACAAGACAGTAATAAGAACCGAGTAGACAATGAGTAAAGCAACACATACCGATGCCATGGGTAGCATACAGCGAGGCATAAAAAGAGCCTCAGATTTTACTATGGCTGCACTTGGATTAATCTTGCTTTCGCCTATTTTTGCCATTATTTCTGTTTTGATGAAATGCCAAGGAAATGGTCCTGTATTCTTTCGACAAACACGCATAGGATATAAGGGAGAACCATTCGTCATACTTAAATTCCGCACGATGAGCAGTATCGTGGAAGAAGAAAAGCCGCAATTAGTAGCAAAAACGAATTGCAAGAACTCTACACCGCTCGAGCAATTTCTCCGTGGGCACCATCTCGACGAACTGCCCCAATTATGGAATGTGTTGTGTGGCGATATGTCGTTAGTTGGTCCACGACCCGAACGCAAATACTTTATAGATAAGATTATGGAGCATACCGACCTCTACCCTGTCATTTATAAAATGAGACCAGGGCTAACTTCGGAGGCAACGCTCTATAACGGATATACTGATACAATGGAAAAGATGCTACGACGTCTCGAAATGGATATAAGCTACTTTGAAAGACGTTCGCTATGGCTCGATTTCAAAATTATCATTAAAACATTTATAAACATCGTAAGTGGAAAGAAATTTTAAATGAATATGAAAAGATACGTCCTTTTACTCTTTGTTATGCTAAGTGCTCTAAGCGTTTATGCACAATCGGGTATGACCGATACGCAGGTTATGGAGTTTATTGTAAAAGAGCATAACAAGGGAACATCGCAGACACAGATTGTTACAAAACTGATGCAAAACGGTGTAGACATTTCTCAAATTAGAAGAGTCAGAGATACATACGAGAAGATGAAGAAAGGCAACTCTTCATTAGGTGCTGCATCAAGTAAGGAAAGCAATACTGAGCGAAGTAGGAAAAACAATGGGCAGCAACGTCCGGGAATGAACAAAAAGAAGATTGCAGAAAAGACAATGCAAGACTACGAAGACTCGGAAAATGAAGCCAACAAATATTCAAACAAGCGATTGGATTCTGAATCTGATTACCCAAACACATACGATGAAGAAGACGGAGATTTCCTTTTGATACAAGAGGAAATGAACGATTGGTTGCCACAAGACACTGCCACAATGTATAAGAACCTTGTGAAGCAGATGAAGAAAAAGAAGAAACAAGTTTGGGGACGCAATATTTTCAACAATAAGAACTTGTCGTTCGAGCCTAATATGAATATGGCACTTCCTGCAAACTATCGTTTGGGACCAGGCGATGCTGTGTTCATCGATATTTATGGAGCATCGCAAAAGTCGTATGAAACAACTGTCGCACCAGATGGAATTGTTACATTAGACGGCTTCGGACCTATCCAAGTGAGTGGACTCACCGTAAAACAAGCCAATGAAAGAATCAGGGCAAAATTAGGCAAACGTTACAGCAATTCCAAGATTAGACTTTCAGTGGGGCAAACCCACACCATAATGGTGAACGTAGTAGGCGAGGTAAAAGCACCAGGTACTTACACGTTATCAGCTTTTACAACCGTATTCAATGCGTTGTATATGGCAGGAGGAATCACAGACCTTGGTACACTTCGTAACATTAAGGTTTACAGACAGGGACGTCTCATAAGCACAGTCGATGTTTACGATTTCTTGAAACGCGGAAAACTAACAGGTAACGTTCGATTGGCAGACAATGACGTTATTGCCGTTGATGCCTACGAAGTACTTGTAAATGTTAGTGGCAAGGTGAAACGCCCAATGTATTATGAAATGAAGCGTAACGAAAGTCTTGGTGCGCTCATCAACTATGCAGGTGGCTTTGCTGGCGATGCCTATACGAAATCTGTTCGTGTAAGAAGAAAAACGGGTCGCCAATACTCTATATATAATGTAAACGAGTTCGACATGAACCGTTTCAGACTTTCTGACGAAGACTCTATCAGCGTTGATTCCGTTATTCCACGTTACGAGAATATGGTTGAAATAAAAGGAGCTGTATTCCGTCCTGGTATGTACGAAGTAGGCGGACAGATTAACAGTGTACGTGCATTGGTAGAAGCAGCAGAAGGTCTTACAGAAGTAGCCTTCGGACCGCACGCAGTAATGCATCGTATGAAAGCAGACCGCACGTTGGAAGTCGTTTCGGTAGATGTAGAGGGCATTTTACTTGGAAAGGTTGCTGACATTCCTTTACAGAACGAGGACGTACTGTTTGTACCGACACGAACCGATGTACAAGAAGAGCAGATACTAACTATTTATGGAGAAGTGCAATATCCTGGCAAGTATAAATATGCCGATAACGAAACACTTGAAGACTTCATTTTGCAGGCAGGTGGATTAAAACAAACAGCATCTACGGTAAGAGTTGATGTTTCGAGAAGATTTGTGAATCCACAGGCAACGGTATCTGACTCTATTATTGCTCAAAGTTTCACATTCAGTTTGAAAGATGGCTTTGTCATTGATGGACAACCAGGATTTATCCTTGCACCTTTCGACCAAGTATTTGTACGCAAGAGCCCTGGTACAACAAAGCAACAGAATGTAAGCATTGAAGGTGAAGTACTGTTTGAAGGAAACTACTCGCTTACAGGTCGCAACACTCGCTTGACAGACATATTCAAAGCTGCAGGTGGCGCAACAGACTTAGCTTATATACAAGGAGCAAGATTGGAACGCAAACCTAACAAGGTAGAGAAAATGCGTATGGAGGCTGTTTATAAGATGCAGATGGAACAGGAAAACAAAAGTTTCCTTGACCTTGCTGCGAAGAGTTCGAATGCAGCAGGCATTCTTCAGGCTTCACAACAAACGCAAGATTCACTGCTAAAGAAGTTTGAAATTCCAGAAAGCTACCCTGTTGGAATTGAATTGGACAAAGCATTGGCAGCACCAGGCAGCGATGCCGACCTTATTCTTCGAGAGGGCGACCGCATTATCATTCCACAATACAATGGTACTGTGAAAATCAATGGTGCAGTAATGTATCCAAACACAGTAAGCTACCGTGAAGGTAAAAACGTAGCCTATTACATTGACCAAGCAGGTGGATTCTCTTCTGACGCAAAGAAAAGCCGCACCTATATATTATATATGAATGGTACACTTGCAAAAGTTGGACACAATGCGAAGGTTCGACCTGGTTGCGAAATCATTGTTCCAAGCAAGTCGCGCGCAAAGATGAGCCTTGCTGAACTTATGACTATCGGTTCAAGTACATCAAGTATGGCAGCCGTGCTGGCTACACTTGCCAACATCTTGAAATAGAAAGTAAATGTATAATGAAGAGGAAAAACGATATTAATAAATCGTATCTACATACAAGTATATCTTTTAAAGATGTACTTGTATGTAAGTATCCTTATCAAAAGAGCACGTGATAAAATAGATAGATTAGTTTCAAAGACTAATAATACTACCATATTAAAAGTATCAAATTAATGGAAAACGAAGAAAATGTAAAACAAATAGATTTACGGTTGGTGTTTAAAAGAATCGGAGAACATAAGAAACTATTCTTGATAACACTCCCAATCGTTATTGCATTATCATCTTATATCATTCTTTGTGTACCAAGAACATACAAAAGTGAAACTGCTATGGCACCAGAAGCAAGTCCTTCTATGGATGTTGGTGCTTTGGGAGATATTGCCTCTTCATTTGGTTTCGATTTGCCAACAGGAAAAAGTGCTGATGCTATTTCTCCTTTGATTTATCCTGACCTAATGAATGATAATGGCTTTGCGACTGCACTATTCAAGGTAAACGTACAAACTATTGATAAAAGAATCAATACAAATTATTATGATTATCTAAAACACCACACAAAAATAACATGGTGGGAGAAAGCTTATACATGGGCGTTACAAAAACTATCGCCTAAAAATACAGCAAACTTTGCTCCAGAAAAGTTCAACCCTTACCAGTTGTCAAAGATTGATAATGACCTTGTAAAAGGAATGAGAGATAATATAAAAATAAGCACTGATAAAAAAACAGGTATTATAAGCATTGCTACGGTAGCGCAAGACCCAATGGTAGCTAAAATGCTTGCAGATGCTACAAGAACACAACTACAAAAATACATTATTGAATACAGAACGAAGAAGCTAAGGAATGATGTAAATCATTATCAAAGCCTTGTAAATCAAGCTAAGAAAGAATACGAAAAGGTTCGTAAGGAATATGGGCAAATAAGTGATGCCGACATAGATGTTGTGTTGGAAAGTGTAAAACTAAAGCAAAACGATTTGGAAAACGATATGCAGCTGAAATACAACACTTACACTACTCTTATGGCACAACTTAAAGCTGCCGATGCGAAACTGCAAGAGCATACTCCTGTCTTTACAACTATCCAAGGCGCAGAAGTTCCTGTAAAACCTTCAGATCCTAAAAGGATGTTATTCGTTCTCGAAATGTTTATATCTGCTTTTATCATATTGTCAGTTTACGTCATAAGGGACATACTGCATTAACTTTAATATGCCCGATATAAAAGAATCAGCAAAAACAAAAAACATAGCATCGAACACACTATTTTTGTTTGTTCGTATGTTAGTTATTACATTTCTTAACCTTTATATTGTACGTGTCATTATAAAAGGATTAGGTGTTGAAGATTATGGCATTTTCAATACAATAGCAGGTGTAGTAACGGTTGCTTCTTTTTTAACAGGTGTGCTCTCACTCTCTATCCAAAGATTTTTCTCTTTTTATATTGGGAAAAATGATACTCAAAAACAAACAGAGATTTATTCATCGTGCATTAACATCATTGCAATACTGTCTCTTCTTATTATTTTCATATTTGAAACTGTCGGCTTATGGTTCGTTAATACTCAATTAGTAATACCTGCCGCAAGAATGACTGCTGTTATATGGTTGTATCAATTTACCATATTCACATTTATTTTTTCTTTATTTCAAATTCCATATACTGCAGCTATCTTTGCTCACGAAGATATAGGTGTCTATGCTGTCGTATCTACTGTCGAATGTTTACTTAGATTAGGAGCAGCCATACTTATTGGAAAGTTTATGATAGATAATCTTTCTTTTTATGGTATGTGCCTGTTAATTAGCAGTATCATTATTTTCACGATATATTTGTGGTATGGAAAAGCACACTATAAAGAATGTCATTACCACAAAACCACTGACCGAAAACTATATAAAGAGTTACTTTCTTTTTCTGGTTGGACACTATTTGGCAATGTTGCTAATATAGGAATGCAGCAAGGAAATATTATCTTGCTGAATATATTCTTTGGTGCAACAATAAATGCTGCATTTGGTGTCGCTTTACAAATTAATAATGCTTTTGGAGCATTGTGCAATAGTATTATCATTCCTTTGCGCCCAGCAATGATAAAAGCATATGCTGAAGAAAACTTCAGCTACCTTAACAAGCTCTTTTCTGTTGGCAACAAACTTATACTCTATGCTCTTTTAGCTATTGGCACACCCATTATCTTAGAAATGCCAAACATTTTGAATTGGTGGTTGAATATTACAGATGACAACTTCATTTTATTTGCTCGCCTCATTATTATTTATATAGTGTGCTTATCAATGAATAATCCAATTACGACGATTATTCAAGCAACAGGCAAAGTTAAAGAATACCACTTAAAAGTAGAGAGTATGACACTTCTGTGCTTACCCATTTCGTGGATTTTCTTTACACTACGTTTACCATCTTATTTTGCTCTTATCTCAATGATAGGCGTATCAGCACTTGCACATATTATAAGACTATTTTGTTTACGCAAATATTATCATCGGTTCTCTATAAGCTCTTATATTACAACTTTAATTATTCCTGGAGTAATAATATTGACATTGGGAGTTGGAAGTAGCTACTTGCTACAAAAAAACATTGACAGCAATATTCTACGAATACTTTTTATTTTCCTGTATTCTCCTACTTTCTTTATTGTATTTGCATTATTGTTAGGAACTAACAAGTCAGAGAAGAAGGTTCTATATAGTTATGTTAATTCGTTTATAACAAAACGCTTATGTCGGTAATTGAAAGTAATTATATACTATCTGCATTTCTCATACTACTATGGGTAATAACCTTGATTTGGTATCAACGCAAAAATAAGAACTTTGACGCTGGTAGCTTTATCATTGTAATGTATATCATCTATGCCGTCTTTTCGATTATGACGATTAACGATGATTCCATTCCACAGCTTACAAACTATGAGCCATTAACGCTTTTCCCTTATTTATATTTATACGTGATGATGATGATAGCACTAACGCCGGCTATCTACCACCATACCAATTCAACCGACAGCATAGAATATCCGCAGTCAAACATCTTACGAATAATAGCAACCATTATCATTGTCGTTGCTATTTTGAACCTACCAGGCATCGTGTCTGATTTCCGTAATGGGTTAATGTCTATCTTTACAGATGCAGAAGCAGGAAAAAAAGCCTATATGGAACAAATAGACAATGCCTCGAACGTCGGTGGAGCTATTCGCAATATACCTGCAATCCTCTTTAACTCTTTCTCTGACATTGGTATTTTTCTGTTGTTCTACTTTATGACAATGAGTAAGAAAAACCATAAAATCATCTATGGCTTACTCTTTGCGAATGTTATTAACTTAATTATGCCTGTTATGCGAGGGCAGAGAAGTGGAGTTGCCTTAGCTTTTCTAACTATAATCTGTGGATATTTCCTATTCAAGCAATACCTTTCAAAAAGACTTAATAAGGTTATAAAGAAAATAGGAATCGTATTTATAGCCATTATCACATTGCCCGTAGCAGCAATTACCATCAGTCGCTTTGGCTCTGAAAAAGCTGGAGTAGCAACTTTTATCAACTGGTATATTGGACAAGGAAATATATATTTCAACAATCATGCTTTAGATGATAACGGACTTAGATATGGCGACAGAACTTTAAATCTATTTAAAAGGTTAGTAGATTCCAAGACTTCAATGAACTATGTTGAACGTCGAGAAACCTATTCAAAACTAAAAATAAACGATGAAGTCTTTTCTACGTTTGTAGGCGACTTCACCATCGACTTTGGTCCCTTCTTCGCAGTAATAATATTTATAGTTTTCAACTTCTTCGTTATCTATTCTTTTCAGAAAAACAAGACAAATAATAATAAGATAAAACTGCACCAACTATTACTTTTATATTTCACTGTCTGCATAAGTGCGCAAGGCGGAATGTATCTGTTTTCGTACTCAGACACAAGAAACTTAAACATAATTGTGCTCGCTTTACTTTATTATTACTTGAAATATCACGAAGCATTACTCGAGAAGTTTCCTCTTAAAAAACAAAATAAATAATGAAAGCAAGAGTCATAGCATATTATTTACCACAGTTTCACCCTATTCCTGAAAACGACGAGGCATGGGGTAAAGGTTTTACTGAGTGGACAAATGTTGCAAAAGCAAAACCACAATTCAGAGGACATTATCAACCCCATATACCTGCAGACCTTGGTTTCTACGATTTACGTTTGCCTGAAATCAGGGAACAACAAGCAGCTTTAGCAAGAGAATATGGCATTGAAGGCTTTTGCTATTATCATTATTGGATGGGAAGAGACAAACTACTGCTTCAACGTCCTTTCCAAGAAGTATTGGAATCGGGTAAGCCTGACTTTCCTTTCTGCCTTTGCTGGGCAAATCATGAGTGGACAACAAAAACGTGGCAGAAAGACGGAAAGAACAAAGTTATAGCTCCAATGGAATACGGTGGAGAGAAAGACTACACCGAACATTTTAATTATGTACTTCCTGCTTTTAAAGACAAGAGATACATTACGATTGACGGAAAACCTGTTTTCGTAATCTATGACCCCTATCACTTTAAAGATGTAAGCATCTTTATGGAGATATGGAGAAAGTTGGCAGAAGAAAACGGATTGTCTGGAATTTATTTCGTTGCACAGATAGCTAACACATCAACTATCAAACGCAATGCCGATGGAACTTTAACTCGTGTCATACCTAATTTAAAGGATAGCAAAGAAGTTTATAACAATATACTTGCCTTAGGGTTTGATGGTATCAATTCTTATGGAAAATCGCGAGGCGAAATGTGCTATCAAGGCAAAACGATGCGCATCGTTAAACAACTTTTACACAAGAAGCTGCCATTCTTACCCTCGCTCAAATTAGAATATTCAAAAGTCGTAAGTAACTTCTTTGCTCCTGAAGACAAATGGGATAATGTATATCCAATGATTATACCGGGCTGGGACAGAACACCACGCGCAGGAAACAGCGAAGGAATTTATATAAACTCAACACCAGAGAACTTCAAAAAACATATCGAACAAGCTTTAAATATAATAGATTCCAAACCACAAGAGCATAAAATTCTATTCTTGAAATCTTGGAATGAATGGGGAGAAGGCAATTATGTTGAGCCAGACTTAAAATATGGCCATGCTTATTTAAATGCTATAAAGGAGAATATATTATGAAAAAAATACTTTTGACATTTGGAACACGCCCGGAAGCCATAAAGATGGCACCGCTTATCTTGGAATTAAACAAACACCGCGATAAAGTAGAAACAATCGTATGTGTAACTGGTCAGCACCGCGAAATGCTTGACCAAGTGTTATCTATATTCAAGATAAAACCCAATTACGACTTGAATATCATGAAGAAGGGGCAAGACCTATATGATATTACAAGTAAGGTGCTGTTGGGATTACGAGATATTTTCAAAGAAACTCGACCCGATTTAGTATTGGTTCACGGCGATACAACCACCTCTATGGCTGCCGCTTTAGCTGCATACTACCAGCAGATACCCGTTGGACACGTTGAGGCAGGGTTGCGTACCTATAATATATATAGCCCATGGCCTGAAGAAATAAACCGACAACTGATAGGAAGAATTTCAAACTATAACTTCTCCCCTACTTCAACAAGTTCCACAAACTTGATAAAAGAAGGGGTAAATGAAACTTCAATTCATATTACAGGAAATACTGTCATCGACAGTTTGTATTGGGTTGTTAATAAAATAAAGTCTGACCAACAGCTGAACATTAAGCTAAAAGAAGAAATAAAGACTTTTGGTTACGACATTGACAGACTGCAAGGCAACAGACGTATGGTCTTAATAACTGGGCATCGACGCGAAAATCTTGGCGATGGCTTCATTCATATCGCACAAGCTATTCAAGAACTTTCAACTCAATTCCCTGACGTAGACTTCGTATATCCTATGCATCTTAACCCTAATGTGCGCAAGTCCATATATGAAGTCTTGGGCAACGACCTATCCCACTTCTCCAATATGTTCTTCATAGAGCCATTGGAATACCTTAGTTTCATATATATGATGGAGAAGGCAGACGTTGTTTTAACAGACAGTGGCGGAATACAAGAAGAAGCTCCGAGCCTTAAAAAGCCAGTGTTGGTAATGCGAGGTACTACCGAACGCCCAGAAGCCGTTGAGGCAGGAACCGTCATTCTTGTCGGAACTGACAAAGAAAAGATTGTCAGCAACGTCAGCAAACTATTGACAGACCACAACCACTACCAACAAATGGCAAAGGCTATTAATCCTTATGGAGATGGAAAAGCTTGTGAAAGAATCGTCAATATCCTGTTAAGTCTATAAACAGAATCTATTATGAATCTTGGACTACTGTTACCAACTAACATTTATTTTTGTCCTTACGTCAAGATATATACTGACGTATTGGACAAGAACAATATTCAATACGACATCATATACCCCGACAAAAGAGGACTCAAAGAAGAAGCTGCATACAGATATACACGCAAAATAGACGACAAGGCAAATAAAATGGCCAAGCTATTATACTATTGGGACTATTCAAGGTTTTTGCGTAAGACCATCAAAAAAGAGCAATACGACAAGCTAATCGTCTTTGGTCCTCAAGTAGCAATCTTCTTAAAATCATTCTTAAAGAAGCATTACAAGAATAAATTCATACTGGATTATCGCGATTTATCTATTGAGCAAAACTTCAAAGGTATATACGGAGAACTTATGGAGTTGGCAGCATTGCACGTTGTTTCATCGCCAGGCTTCATAAAATGCTTACCCAACGTCTGCGATTCCGTGTTAAGCCACAACCTTGATATAAACATATTGAAGCAAGCTATCAATGATAATGATTTGTCATACACCATTAATAACAAGGAAATCAACGTTTTAACGATAGGTGGTATCAGGGATTACGAACAGAATGCCGCTGTTATTGAAGCATTGGGCAACCGAGAAAACTTCTTGGTATCTTTTGTCGGCAGAGGTATAGACGCTCCTCGGTTAGAGGAATTTGCAAAGAAAGGAAACTATAAGAATGTAATATTCTCGGGCTATTATGATAAAAAAGACGAGTCTTCAATTATCAACAAGAGCACGATGATGAATATTTTCTATCCTCGCAAATTGTCACACGATACGGCATTATCAAACCGTTTCTATAATTCCATATTCTTCCGAAAGCCCATGATAACAACCGCCGACACGATACAAGGCGAGTATACCAAGAACTACAAATTGGGATTAGCAATCACAGACACAACTAATCTTGCGGAAGAAATAACGACGTACTTAAACACTTTCGACAAAGAGGAGTATGAAGAAAACAGAAAGAAACTTCTTAAAGACTTCTATTCCGACTACGAATTATTTGAAGAAAAGGTTTTAGCTTTTTGTGAATAATAGCGTTTCGATACTTGCAAGCAGCTTTGATATAAGCCGAATCTGCCAATAAATTGTAAATATTTTTTAGAAGCGTATGTATCGTATAATTCACTATCTATCAACACATTACAAAACCTATGTTTTCGCATTCCAAAAGCGGCTCTTTTGCACGGTAAAAGCGTAGGTTTTGCGTTGTAAAAGAGCCGCTTTCGCAACGCAAAACAACTTTTATTGATTTTCTATCGAAATATCCTTACAAAATCAAAGTGAAATTCTTCCTCTATTACACTAAAGGGACTGGCTTTCTGTCTTCCCAATAAGATTCTACCAAAGGAGCTATTCTCTATAAGAAAAGTGTTTAAATTCTAAACTCAAATATCTTATAGAAATACTTTAAAGCTATTAAGAATGTATTAGAATAGATACCATTCTCACGACAAGCTCTTGCATCTTCCTTCAGCAAAAGCTTGTGGCTACCTAGCCCACTCGTACTTGCGCCTCCCATACGCATCGTTACCATATCTTTCTGAATGTATTTATAGCTTATGCGATGTTTCTTAAATAGACGCACCATCATTTCAAAATCTGCCCCTATCTTGTAATCAAGACTGTAAAATCCTGCTTGTTCGTAAACAGAACGCCGTACATAAAAGGAAGGGTGAGCGGGCATAAAACCAAACCTTAATAACGCTGGGCGGAATATTTTAGAGGAATAATATCGGGCAATCTTATGCGGTTGCCCTTCCCTTATGAAATGAATATCGCCATATACAGCGTCTACCTTACTTGTTTTAAAGGTCTCTGCGTATGTAGAAAGCACATCGTTGCTTGTATAATAGTCATCTGAATTTAAAATACCAATAATATCGCCCGTTGCCATTCTTATGCCTTTGTTCATTGCATCGTATATTCCACGGTCGCTTTCAGATACCCAACGGAGCTTGCCATCAAACCTTGGCGCATTAGCTTTTACTATATCTAAAGTGCCATCGGACGAGCCACCATCTATTACCAAATACTCTATATCAGAATATTCTTGGTTCAATACAGAGTTTATCGTATCGGCAATGGTTGCCTCGCTGTTGTATGTAGCTGTTATGATTGATATTTTCATTCTTGCTGTTTTCCAATTATATTATTGTTACTAACGCTTAAACTTAAAAAATATTTTAATGTTTTACCACTTATTTCACTTTATACACAATAAAAGCAAAGGAAACGTGTTATGTAATTAAACTTGTTAAGAAACTTTGAACAAACATGAACATATACATCGTTGTTAGCCTTATTGCTTTCTGCTTAAGCATCACGTGCGGCTTTATCTTCATTCCCCGCATTCTGAACTTTTGCAAAAACAGGAACCTATACGATATTCCAGATTCTCGAAAGGTACATAAACGAGCCATTCCGCGCTTGGGGGGTGTATCGTTCCTTCCCAGTATGCTTGCTGCAACCATAGTTGCACTGTTTGTTTGGTCGTATGCATACAATGGCAAGAAAATACAAATCAGTCCGTGGACAATATTCTTTGCCGTTGGTTTGGCTGTCATCTATACCACAGGACTTATCGACGACATCTTCGGTGTCAAGGCTAAAAAGAAGTTCATCATACAGATTTTTGTTTCGTGCCTGCTTCCCATATCGTGGCTTTTCATTAATAACCTGTACGGTTTTATGGGAATATACGAACTTCCGTTCTGGGTTGGTGTACCGCTTACAGTGTTCATACTGGTTTTTATTATGAATGCCATCAACTTAATTGACGGCATCGACGGACTTTCCGCCTCCCTTTCCTTCATTGCATTAGGCGGTTTCTTCTACTGCTTCTTTGTAGAAAAGATGTGGATTTATGCCATTCTCATCGCAGGACTGATGGGTGTTTTAGTGCCTTTTCTTTACTATAACATTTTCGGAAAGCAAGAAAAGAATCGAAAAATATTTATGGGCGACTCTGGTTCGCTTACTTTAGGCTATATACTTGGTGTGCTACTTGTAAAGTTCTGTATGGATAATCCTAACGTAATGGCTTATCGCAAAGGTTCAATATTCCTTTCGGTAACTTTACTTATCATACCCATCTTCGATGTTTGTCGCGTAGTCATCGTGAGAATGTTGCACGGTTATGGCATATTCCACCCAGATAAAAACCACATTCACCATAAGTTTATGCGGGCAGGACTTACGCAACATCAGGCATTAATTGCAATTTTAGCGTTCGCCATTGCTTTTATTATCCTCAACACAGTATTGTTTAATTGGTTAAACTTTACTGTTACCATTCTAATAGACATCGCAATTTTTACCCTCTTCAACTTGTTGGTATTGAATCCTTTTATCAAACGCAACAACAAACAACCCTTCCAAGAAGATTAAAGAAGAAGCCGCACCTACCCTTTGTGCTGCTAAAACTTCTTGAAATGAAGCGTAACCTTGTTACTGACAAGTGCCATTATATTTTCCGACTGCTGAATTGTGAATGTTACAGCCATATCGTCGATGCCATAAAAAGCTAAAAGTGAAGGCTCTGTAAGCGGTTCGTCGCCGTTTTCACGGTCGTAACGATAAGGTTCTCTCAATTCTAAAGTATTACCTTTTTTATTAAAATGGTACAAAATCCAGCTATGAGCACCCGTCTTATCCTCCAGTAACAACAGCTTTCCTTGGAACGACCAAAACACTTTTTTATCTTTCAGTTCTACGCTTTGTGCTCCTTTCTCAATATAAACGCATTTCCACATACCCGCTAAATCGCCAGCAGCAGTGCCATCTCCTTCGAGCGAACAAGCTGAAAAGCAGAACAGAGCCACTAAAGAAAGCAGGATTATTTGTATATTTCTTATCTTCATATCTTTTTATAAATTAAATAAACCCGTCTTGGTTATTGTAAGTTGAAAACCATAATTAATACCACCAAGAATAGAACCGAAGTCCATTCCATACGCAGCCTTTACATCTATCCCGTTCAACCAAGGCAATGTAACGCTATGTAACTTATAAGTAGCTTCTGCCAAAAGGCTTACATTATGTCGTTCCTTTATATATGGCTCAAGGTAAGTGCCCAAACCTTCCTGCCAAGAAGCAAGAAATCGCCAATCAAAGAAAGCATTTGGCTTTCCTGCCAAACCGAGATGATAAGCCACAAACCTATTGTTCGCAAATTCTATCTTTCCGTTTTCATTGTAAATGGGCGAACGATAGAGTGGATTTCCCATTGTTTGCCCCCAATGTTGGTAGCCCGTATAAATGTAATGGTTGTAGTAATTATCTTGTCCACCTATGTGGTCGGCAATGGATTTGGTATGGTCGTGATAGATTGGACCACTCTGATATTTGGAATAGACATACTCTAACACCACCGAATTTAACCAACTGTCTGCACGATGGTGATACTCAAAGCCCAACAACCAGTCTTTCATACCATAAGTAAGATACCTACGCTTTTTCTTTTGCTGCCATTCGTCGCCAGTACCATAACCATCGTAATCTAAAAAGAACATTCCCGAGTGGTCTTCAAAATATTTATCAGCATAGAGGGAGTAACTATTCGTCTCGCCCGCATATTTTAAACGAGTCACCCACGAGCCTAATTGGTTGCCTTCAGCATTCTGATAGGTTGTTTCGCCTATATCTGCTCCACCCGGTATGAATGCTTTCCAAAATGCTTTCACGCCTGTTTCGCCTTTCAAAACTTCCATTTTCCCATCTGCAGTAGGACGATAGGCGGTACCGCCAAACGTAGATACCATTTCCAAACCAACCTCTAACGACCAAGGACAGAACACTTCTTCATTGCCAAGTTTAAGATAACCCGCCTTAGAATGATAAAGCACATTGTCGGCATACTTGTTCTGCTTTTTTGTAAAATCGTGTTGCCAATTGTCGTCTGTCATTTTTCCGTAGGCAATATGTCCCTTCAAGTGCAACCACCCATTTGCAAATGGCAGCGTCCAATAGTCTGGCAACGCCAACCGCACTTGTGGAACAGGCCGTGCATTGATGCCCATTGTTTGCGAACCAGAACTTAAACTATTGTTTTTCAGTTCCATAGGTTGCTCTTTTGCACCTATTGTAAGCGTACCGTGATGCCAACGCCCCTCAATATAGGCTTGCTGCACAATGGCAGGACTGGTATAATTTACAGGAACGGCTATATCGAGCCCATAACCTATACCCCATTTTCGTTCTTCATCAACCGATAAAGGACGATTAATGGCTGTACGAATGTAGCCATTTGTATTTTCAAGCGAGCTGAGTCCGTACTTATTGGCATTCAGCCACAAAGGTGTTTTCGTGTTAGAGAAGCTACCTTGCATCTCTACCTTATAATCAATATTCTTAAAAGCCCTTGCTTTCGTTGTATCTTTCATTACTGGCGGTACATACTGGGCATAAGAAGCCGTACACGCCAATACGCCACAAAGGATTGATAGTATTCGTTTCATCACCATAGACGGGTTCTGACAAACCCATTATTTATAAGTTTAATTCTGGCGGTAATTATTTAAATCCCACCTATTTTATATATGTAGCTGCAAAATTACATAAAAAAAACAGTTCCAACAAGAACTTCATAAAGAGAATTATTGCTATCCGACAAAACTTTAATTCCACAAAAACATCTGCAGATTTCACCTTGATTTTGTAAAGATAATTTCGTTAAAAAGTGACAACTGCGCTTTGGCGTTGCGAAAGCGGCTGTTTTGGACGGCAAAACAGCCGCTTTTACCGTGCAAAACCTACGCTTTTGGAATGCAAAACAATAGGTTTTGTAATACACTGACAGCAAGATAGTTAGATAATAGATATTCTTGTGAAAAATATTTACACACTCTTGTTCTTTTTCTATCTATACAACAAACAAATATTGCCGTTCTTAAAGCTTTAGCGAACAACAATAAAGGTGGGATATGGAACACACAACAAAGTGGTCATTGATTTGATATAAAACACCGCTATATACACTGCACCAACAGTGCAAGCACCCCATAACATTTCTTCCGTTACACCTTATATTTGCGAAATATTTTAGATTCTATTAGAAAAAATAGTTTATTGAGGGGATATTCATTAGATTTTTACTATCTTTGCAAGTTGTAAATTAATATACTTTCAAAGAACAGTAAATATAAAAGATATAATCGTGACTGAGACAAAGTACATTTTCGTAACAGGCGGTGTGGTTTCTTCACTTGGTAAAGGAATTATTTCATCGTCTATTGGAAAACTTCTTCAAGCAAGAGGTTACAATATTACTATTCAAAAGTTCGACCCCTATATCAACATCGACCCAGGAACACTGAATCCTTATGAACACGGCGAATGCTATGTTACGGTTGATGGTATGGAAACAGACCTTGACTTAGGACACTACGAAAGATTCACGGGCATTCAGACTACAAGAGCAAACTCCATGACTACGGGACGCATCTACAAGAGCGTCATTGATAAAGAAAGACGTGGAGATTACCTTGGAAAAACCATTCAAGTAGTACCTCATATTACTGACGAAATAAAGCGAAACATCAAGCAGTTAGGTCAGAAGTATCACTACGACTTTGTGATTACTGAAATTGGTGGAACGATTGGCGATATAGAGTCGGCACCATTCCTCGAAGCCATTCGTCAGATGAAGTGGGAACTGGGCAAACGTGCCATAAACTTACACCTTACATACGTACCTTATCTTAGTGCAGCTGGCGAAGTGAAGACAAAGCCAACGCAACACAGCGTAAAGGAATTGCAAAGTGTAGGTATTCAGCCCGATATATTGGTATTGCGCACCGACAAGCATCTTGACAATGATATTCGCAAGAAGGTGGCTGCTTTCTGTAACGTAGACTTAGACTGCGTTGTGCAAAGCGAAAATATGCCAAGTATATACGAAGTACCTGTCAATATGCAGGCACAGGGTCTTGATGCAGCTATTTTGCGCAAATGCGGCGAGGAGGTTAAGCCCGCTCCTACATTAGGTCCTTGGAAACAGTTCCTTGACAAACTGCGTAAAGCTACGAAGGAAGTACACATCGGACTTGTCGGAAAATACGACTTGCAAGACGCTTACAAGAGTATTCGCGAAGGACTCTTACAAGCAGGAACCTATAACGACCACAAAACGATTCTTCACTTTGTAAACTCAGAGCATCTTACTGACGACAACGTAGCCGAAGAACTGAAAGGTCTTGATGGTGTTGTTATTTGTCCAGGGTTCGGCCAACGTGGAATTGAAGGCAAATTGATAGCTATCAAACACACCCGAATCAACAATATTCCAACATTCGGTATCTGTTTAGGAATGCAGATGATGGTTATAGAATTTGCCCGCAACGTGTTGGGTTACAGCGATGCCAATTCGCGCGAGATGGACGAAAAGACCGACCACAATGTTATCGACATTATGGAAGAGCAGAAGAACATTACCAATATGGGTGGTACAATGCGTCTTGGTGCTTACGAATGTGTGATACGACAGAATTCACACGCCTTCAACATCTACAAACAGGAGCACATTCAGGAACGCCATCGCCACAGATACGAATTCAACAACAACTATGAAAAAGAGTTTGAAAGAAACGGTATGATGTGTGTTGGACACAATCCGGAAAGCGACCTTGTAGAGATTGTAGAAATACCATCGCTGAAGTGGTTCATCGGAACGCAGTTCCACCCAGAGTATCAATCTACTGTGCTCAAGCCACACCCACTCTTCCTCGACTTCATTAAGACTGCAATAGAAAACAAGAAAAAATAAGAAATGGATAAAAACACTATCACAGGGTTTGTACTTATGGCCCTGGTTCTCTTTGGTTTTGCGTGGTGGCAACAACCTTCTGACGAAGAAATCGCTCAACAACGTATAGAGTTTGTAAAGGACTCTATCGCAAATGCTCAGAAGATAGCAGAACAAAAGAACGCAGCTGCCAAAGCAGCCAACAAGGCAAACGAAGCAAGTACAGACACTACAGCCTTATTCTACGCAGCATCTAAAGGCACTGCAAAGGATATTGTATTAAAGAATAATAAGGTAGAACTTACTTTCAACACGAAAGGTGGCGTTGTTAGGAAAGCCAATATAAAAGGTTACAAGGGACACAATGTAGCAAGCAAAGACCGTAGCACCGACCAAAATGATGTTACACTCTTCAGCGGAGCAGACCAAAACCTGAACTTTATCTTGGCTACAAAGAGCCAGAACATTGAAACGCAAGACCTTTACTTCACACCGTCTAATCTTACCGACTCTACACTTATGATGACAGCCGTTGCCAACGACGGCAAGACAATTATATTGGACTATAAGCTCACCAATACTTATATGTTGCGTTTAAGTGTAAAGGCTACAGGAATGAATGGTTTGTTTAAGCACGGAGACACTCAACTTCTTGTTGATTGGCAAGAGAAATGTAAGCAACAAGAGCTTGGACACACTTTCGAGAACCGTTACGCTACCATCACTTATAAAGAAAAAGAAGGTAGCACAGACCACCTGAGCGAAACACAAGAAGCCGATAAGAAGATAGAAGAAGCACTCGATTGGATTGCTTTCAAGAACCAATTCTTCTCAGCTGTAATGATTTCCAAAGACGGTTTTGTATCAGGTGCAAAGCTGAAGAGCACTCCATTGGAAAAAGAATCGCACTATTTGAAGCAATATCAGGCAAGTTTAAGCACCGAACTCGACCCAACAGGAGCCAAAGCATCAGAGTTTGAGTTCTACTTCGGGCCTAACGACTTCCGCTTACTACAAAATATTGAAAGCGAAAGCCATTTCGGTAAAGACCTTGAAATGCAACGACTTGTAGACCTTGGCTGGCCTTTGTTCCGTATTATCAATCGTTGGTTCACCATCTACGTGTTCGATTGGTTGAGCAAATTCTTCCCAATGGGCGTTGTTCTTATTCTCATTACATTGCTTTTGAAGTTCATCACTTACCCAATGGTGAAGAAAAGCTATATGAGTTCTGCCAAGATGCGTGTGTTGAAGCCGAAACTCGAGGAAGCAACAAAACAATATAATAAGCCTGAAGACCAAATGCAGAAACAGCAGGCTATGATGCAGATGTACTCAGAATATGGAGTTAGTCCGCTTTCTGGTTGCTTGCCAATGCTTATTCAGGCACCGATTTGGATTGCAATGTTCAACTTTGTGCCAAATGCCATACAGCTACGTGGCGAGAGTTTCTTATGGATAGACGACCTTAGCACGTACGACCCCATCGTTTCGTGGAGTCAGAACTTATGGTTGATAGGCGATCACCTTTCATTAACTTGTATTCTCTTCTGCTCTGCCAATATCCTTTACTCTTGGTTCACTATGCAACAGCAGAAAGACCAGATGGTTGGACAACAGGCAGACCAAATGAAGATGATGCAATACATGATGTTCCTCATGCCTGTATTCTTCTTCTTTATGTTCAATGACTACTCTTCAGGCTTGAACTTCTATTATTTCATTTCGCTATTCTTCTCTGCTGCCATTATGTGGACGTTGCGCAAGACAACGAATGAAGAGAAATTGCTCGCCATATTGGAAGCTCGACGCGAAGAAAACAAGAAAAATCCAAAGAAGAAAAGCGGATTGGCAGCACGCATGCAGGCTATTCAGGAAATGCAACAAAAACAACAAGCAGAATTAGAACGCAGAAGACAGAACCTAAATAAAAATAAATAACTAAAATTATGAACAAAAATGTTTCAATTGCTATTGCGACTGCACTCGTTATGAACAGTGGAGTTGCAAATGCCCAAGAAGCAGTAAACATCGGAAAACACAACATAACACTTAGCAAAGATGTTATGACTCCGGAAACACTGTGGGCTATGGGCAGAATCGGCAGTGCGCAGGCATCGCCCGATGGCAGCAAGATTGTTTACCAAGTAGGCTACTACAGTGTAAAAGAAAACAAAGGACACCAAGTTATCTATGTGATGAATGCGGACGGAAAGAACGCCCGTCAGCTCACAACATCGGCAAAAAGCGAAAGCAGTCCTGCGTGGTTGGACAACAATACAATCGCTTTCCTTTACGAAGGACAAGTCTGGACGATGAATGCAGACGGAACCAACCGCAAGAAATTGTCGTCTTCCGACATCGAGATAGAAGGTTTCCGCTTCTCACCTGACGGCAAGAAGGTTCTACTTATCAAGAGTTTACCATACCACGGAACAATTAAGAAGAACCCTTCAGACCTTCCAAAGGCTTCAGGTCGCCTCATTACCGATATGAACTATCGCCACTGGGACCATTATGTAGAAACAATAGCACACCCATTTGTGGCTGAAGTTACTGCCAACGGTATCAGCAAGAATGACATAGACATCATTGAAGGCGAACCATACGAAAGTCCGCTCGCCCCATTTGGTGGCATTGAGCAGTTTGATTGGAGCAAAGACTCTAAGCAAATTGCCTACACCTGCAGAAAGAAAGAAGGAGTAAAATATGCAGTATCAACCGATTCTGACATATTCCTTTATAACTTAGAAACAAAGAAAACTGTAAACTTGTGCAAGCCTGCAGACTATGTTGAACCCGAAATTGATATGACAAAGACGCTTCGCAACCAGAAAGTAAATCACCAAGACGGCGATTTCAATGTTGGTTACGATGTCAATCCCAAGTTCTCTCCCGACGGAAAGTACATTGCATGGCAGAGTATGAAGCACGACGGATACGAAAGCGACCGCAACCGTCTTTGCGTTTACGAGTTCAGCACAGGCAAAAAGACTTATGTTGCAGAACAATTCGACTCTAATGTAGACGATTATGTTTGGGCTCCAAACTCTAAAGACCTCTACTTCATTGGCTGTTGGCATGCTACTGTCAATGCATATCAAACTAATTTGAAAGGCGAAGTGAAGCAATTAACCAACGGTCAGCACAACTATACTTCTATTGCGCTTTTGGGCGATAGCGGCAAGAAACTGTTAGGCTTGCGCCAGAGTATGAAGAGTGCAAACGAAATATTTGCCATTACCCCTGCAAAGAAAGAGAAACAAAGCGAGCAAACGCAGCTTAGTTTCGAGAACAAGCACATCTACGACCAGCTTGCTCTTGGCGATGTGAAGCCACATTGGGTAAAGACTACCGATGGTAAGGACATGCAGGTATGGATTATCACTCCTCCTCACTTCGACCCAAACAAGAAGTATCCTACCCTTCTCTACTGCGAAGGCGGTCCACAAAGCCCTGTATCACAATTCTGGAGCTTCCGTTGGAACTTCCAAATGATGGCAGCTAACGGCTATGTAGTGATTGCACCAAACCGCCGCGGTCTTCCTGGATATGGCAGCGAATGGAACGAAGCTATCAGCAGCGACTGGACAGGACAATGTATGAAAGACTATTTATCGGCTATTGACGATGCCGCAAACAACCTTCCATACGTAGATAAAGACAGATTAGGTGCAGTAGGTGCTTCGTTTGGCGGTTTCTCTGTTTACTATTTGGCAGGCCACCACAACAAACGCTTCAAGGCATTCATCTCTCACGACGGTGCTTTCAACCTCGAAAGTATGTACACCGACACCGAAGAAGCTTGGTTCAGCAACTGGGAATACGACGACGCATACTGGAACAAAGACCGCACAGCAGCAGCCGATCGCACATACAAGAACAGTCCGCACCTTGATGTAGACAAGTGGGACACCCCTATTCTCTGCATTCATGGCGAAATGGACTACCGCATCAATGCGACACAAGGTATGGGCGCATTCAACGCTGCCCGTTTGCGTGGTATTCCTGCAGAGTTGTTGCTCTTCCCTGATGAGAACCACTGGGTGCTGAAACCACAAAACGGCGTACTCTGGCAACGCACATTCTTCAACTGGCTCGACCGCTGGTTAAAGAAGTAAAAGGCAGATTCAAATGAACTTTAATAGATAACAGAAAGAATAATAACAATTATATTTTTATGACAGAACAAATAAACAAAACACTTAGAGACTCTGCTGCCGCACGTTGGACAGCCCTTTTGCTTTTGTCTCTCGCTATGTTCTGTTCTTACATCTTTGTAGATATCTTGTCGCCAATCAAAGACTTGATGCTCTCACAAAGAGGTTGGGACTCAACAGCATTCGGAACAATGCAAAGTTCAGAAACATTCCTGAACGTATTCGTATTCTTCCTTATCTTCGCAGGTATCATTCTCGACAAGATGGGTGTTCGCTTCACAGCCCTCCTTTCTGGTGCCGTGATGCTTACAGGTGCCTTAATCAAGTATTATGCCATTAGCGAAAGCTTCATCGGCAGCGGACTTGAAACATGGTTTACCGAAAACTTGAACTACGTTCCCTTGTTCGAACAGTTAGGCGTTTCTCCTTTCTACGAAGGTATGCCTGCTTCTGCGAAGCTCGCAGCAATCGGCTTTATGCTTTTCGGTTGTGGTACCGAAATGGCAGGTATCATGGTTTCTCGTGGTATCGTAAAATGGTTCAAGGGTAAGGAAATGGCACTTGCTATGGGTTCAGAAATGGCATTTGCACGTTTAGGTGTTGCTACCTGTATGATTTTCTCGCCTTTCTTTGCTAAGTTTGGCGGTAGCATAGACGTTTCTCGTTCAGTGGCATTTGGTGTTGTTCTTATCTGTATTGCCGTAATGATGTTCGTTGCTTACTTCTTTATGGATAAGAAGCTCGACTCACAAACTGGCGAGGCTGAAGAACAAGAAGATCCATTCAAACTCAGCGACCTCGGTCAAATCCTCAGCAGTATGGGTTTCTGGTTGGTATCTTTGCTCTGCGTGCTCTACTACTCTGCTATCTTCCCATTCCAGAAGTATGCAGTAAACATGTTGCAGTGTAACCTCACCTTCACTCCTGTAGATAAGGATTCGTTCTGGGCTTCAACAGAAGTAACAATTATACAGTACGGCATTATGTTGGTAGTGGCTGTAACAGCGTTTATGTTCAACTTCATGAAGAAGAAGAACGTTAAATTCTCTGTGCTGCTCGTTTCTATCCTTTCGCTCATCGGCTATTGCTATATGGGCTATATGCGTCAGTCTGCAGAGTCTATCTTTGCCGTGTTCCCATTGCTCGCAGTAGGTATCACACCTATCCTTGGCAGCTATGTAGACCACAAGGGTAAGGCTGCTACAATGCTTATCTTGGGTGCTTTGTTGCTCATTAGCTGCCACCTCACATTTGCATTCGTTCTCCCTGCATTCAAGGGCAATGCTATTGGTGGTGTTGTTGTAGCTTACCTCACAATTCTTGTGCTCGGTGCTTCGTTCTCGCTTGTGCCTGCTTCGTTGTGGCCAAGTGTGCCAAAGCTCGTAGACCCAAAGATTATTGGTTCAGCTTACGCACTTATTTTCTGGATTCAGAACATCGGCTTGTGGTTGTTCCCATTGGTTATCGGTAAGGTGCTCGATAACTCGAACGTCGGCATTACCGACCCAACGAAGTACGACTACACCAATCCGCTCCTTATGTTGGCAGGTCTTGGTGTAGCAGCATTGGTAATTGGATTTATCCTCAAGATTGTAGACAAGAAGAAAGGTCTTGGTTTGGAATTACCAAACATTACTGAATAATTTAACATACAAGATAAAAAGAAAAGACCGAACCCTCGCTTGGGGTTCGGTCTTTTTTTGTGCTTACGCAAACAACTCTTTAGAAAACGGCAACCAATTCTTTTTTAGAAGTATATGACCCAAAAACGTGCAGACTGCAAAAATCTTTCTCGGTGAAATTATTTACGTGTAAATAATAATTTACTTACGTGTAGAAAAATATTTACTTACACGTAGAAAAATATTTATTTACGTGTAAGTAATTTATCAGATTTTTACAACAGCGAACTAAGTACGTGAATACCAAAGCTTTATAAATCCATTTCTATACTGCTTCAAATAGCCATTTTATGGGGATTTCTACTTTTCAAAGTTAAAAAATAGAAAAGCCTTGTAATTCTTTAACATATTCATTACCTTTGTATACAATTAATTAATACATATTATTTTATTATGAAAAGAATATTACTTGCTTTATTGGTAACAGTGTTTACGTTGTCTGTTTCTGCACAAACAAAGAAAACAGATGATGGATATTATATCTATACCTTATTTTCATACCCTTCAATTAAAATAAAAAGTCTCAGTCAATACTATGCTCCTATTTTTAGAGTTGTTGCTTATAGCAAGTTCGCTCTCGTTACAGAAAATGGTAAGGCTGTATTGTTTAACAGTGGTGTTGCTGCTAAAAATTACCTTTCCTTGAATGGTTGGGAGTGTTTGAATGAAGGAACATTAGTTAGCCCTTATCGTAAAAAGGTAACGAAGGAGGAGTTAGCTTGTGAAGTTGAAAAATGCAAGATATTTTTAGAAACAGAAGAAGCAATAAAGGCTTATACAGAAACAGTTAATTCTAACCCTACATTGGCAGGTCATAAAATGTTTCACGTTGTTGAGCAAACCGAGCTATAGAACCCAATATGCCTACTATATATTTTAAAAGCAGCCTTACAGCTGCTTTTTGGTTGTATAAAATAGGGGAACATTCTCATTGCGAGAACGTTCCCCTATTATCAGAATGACTCTTAAAAGAGGTTTTAAAGATATTGCAAGATACCGCTAATCTCGTTTACGGTAACAAGATGCTTGTGTTCGTACTCGTCAGCGTGTTCGTGTTGCCACAATATTTTAGACGGTATATGGATAGCATAGCCGCCCAATTCCAAGACTGGTGCTATATCGGAACGGAACGAATTGCCCACCATAACAAGTTCGTTTACAGAACAATCGAAGCGTTTGCAAAGCATTTCATATTCCTTCTGCGTTTTGTCAGACACCACAACGATGGCATCGAAGAAGGTTTCCAAGCCGGAACGCTTCAGTTTGTTCTCTTGGTCTAACAGCTCTCCCTTCGTAAAAACCACCATTTTATAATCTTTTCGTGCGCTACTCAAGGTACTAAGCACAGTCTGAACACCTTCCAAGGGAGTGGCAGGCATATTCAACAAGTCTTTTCCAAAGTCTAAAATCCGTGCTATTTTGTCAGCCGACAGGTTGTCGTTGCTCATCGAAACGGCATTTTCGATAAGCGAAAGCACGAATGCCTTGCATCCATAGCCCAACAAGGGCATATTAGCCGTTTCGGTTTTGAACAGCGCAGCAGAAACTTCCGCAGGCGTTCCGTAATCGCTCAATATATCCTGATATTCCTTTTCTGCAGCATCGAAGTGCGACTGGCAGTCCCACAAGGTATCGTCAGCGTCAAAAGCAAGCAGTTTTATTTTGTCTTTTCCAATCATTCCGCAAAATTAATAAATAAAAAACGAAAAACATTCTACATTTAGCATTTCCTCTAAAGGTTGTTTAAAAAAATATAGTACCTTTGTATCTCTAAAAGAATTAATCTCTCCTAATATATATGACACTTCAACAATTAGAATATGTTATGGCGGTTTACCGATGCAAGCATTTTGCAAAGGCTGCCGACTACTGCAACGTTACCCAACCTACGCTAAGCTCGATGATTCAGAAATTGGAAGAAGAACTAAGTGTGAAGATATTCGACCGTAGCAAGCAGCCCATCAAACCAACTGCCGAAGGAATGCTCATTATAGAGCGGGCTTGGAATATTCTTGTACGGGCAAAGCAACTGAAAGAAGTTGTTGAAGAAGAGCGGCATTCGCTTTCGGGAACTTTCCACGTTGCCGTATTGCCCACTATCGCCCCTTACCTTATTCCGCGCTTCCTTCCACAGCTTATGAACGAGTACCCCGAGTTGGATATCCGTGTTACGGAAATGAAGACAGAAGACATACACAAGGCACTGAAACACGGCGACATAGACGCTGGTATCGTTGCACAGGTAGAGGGACAGGAGGGATTCGACAGCGAACATCTCTACTTTGAGAAGTTCTTTGTCTATGTATCGAAAGGCGATGCCTTGTTCAACAACAAGGCAATTCGCACGGTTGATTTGACGGGCGAGTATCTTTGGCTGCTCGACGAGGGGCATTGCTTTCGCGAACAACTCGTAAAATTCTGCCACTTAAAGTCGGCTGCGAAAAGCAAGAAGGCATACAACCTCGGCAGTATCGAAACCTTTATGCGCATTGTAGAGAGCGGAAAAGGCGTAACATTCATTCCCGAACTTGCGCTTGAGCAGCTTACCGAAGTGCAAAAGGAATTGGTGCGCTCTTTCGCCCACCCTATTCCCACACGCGACATCATATTGCTCACACAAAAGAACTTCCTCCGCACCTCGCTGCGACAACTCATCATAGACAAGATTCGTGCAGCTGTTCCAGCAGATATGCTCCAAATGAACAAAATGCAGCAAGCATTATAAAAATCCTCCAATAGCTGTTATCTGCACATTTAGAATAGCCGAGAACCTTTATATTGTTCAGTGCAGATAGCAATATAAACAATAGGAGGCATACAAGAATTGCACCCGTGTTATTTTGTGTGAAATGTTTGCCACTCTCATTTCTTTTTTATAATTTTGAAGTCGAAAACGTAATAAGACGTCAGAAATCACCCCTACAAGTGTGGAAGGGCAGTCTTGAAAGAAGGATAACATTCGGTTTGCCATCTGAGAAAACAAATCGGTTACCCTTGCGGCAAGCAAAAAGGAAAAAGAGATAAAGAACATTTTTTAATAATACATTTACAAAAGTAAAATTATGAAGATTGAAAAAGTACACGCTCGTGAGATTATCGACTCACGTGGCAATCCTACCGTTGAAGTTGAAGTAACACTCGAAAATGGTGTAATGGGTCGTGCAAGCGTACCATCAGGTGCATCTACAGGTGAGAACGAGGCACTCGAACTTCGCGATGGCGACAAGAAACGTTTTGGCGGTAAGGGTGTTTTGAAGGCAGTAGAGAATGTAAACGATATTATTGCGCCCGAATTGAAAGGTTTCCGCGTAACCGACCAACGCGCAATCGACTATATGATGTTGGCACTCGATGGTACTCCTACCAAGAGTAAGCTTGGCGCTAACGCTATTCTCGGCGTTTCTTTGGCAGTAGCACAGACAGCAGCCAAGGCTTTGGATATGCCTTTGTACCGCTATATCGGTGGTGTCAATGCCTATACATTGCCTGTTCCAATGATGAACATCATCAATGGCGGTGCACACTCTGATGCTCCTATCGCATTCCAGGAGTTTATGATACGCCCTGTCGGTGCTGACAACATTCGTGAAGCATTGCGAATGGGTGCCGAAATCTTCCATACATTGCAGAAGAACCTTAAGAAACGTGGTCTTTCAACAGCCGTTGGCGACGAAGGTGGCTTCGCTCCCAAGTTCGAAGGTATCAAAGATGCACTCGATTCAATTATGCAAGCTATCAAAGATGCAGGCTATGAACCTGGCAAAGACGTCAAGATTGCAATGGACTGCGCCGCTTCTGAGTTCGCAACATTAGAGAATGGCAAGTGGTTCTACGACTACAGCAAGCTCAAGAACGGTATACCAAAAGACCCTAACGGCAAGAAACTCACAGCCGACGAGCAGATTGCATACTTGGAAGAGCTCATTACAGAATACCCTATCGACTCTATTGAGGACGGTCTCGACGAAAACGACTGGGAAAACTGGGTTAAACTTACTGCCAAGATTGGTGATCGCTGCCAGTTAGTAGGCGACGACTTGTTCGTTACCAACGTTAAGTTCCTCGAAAAAGGTATCAAGATGGGTGCAGCAAACTCAATCCTTATCAAGGTTAATCAGATTGGTTCTCTGACTGAAACACTCGAAGCTATAGAGATGGCACACCGTGCTGGCTACACAACAGTTACTTCTCACCGTTCTGGTGAAACAGAAGACACCACCATTGCAGACATTGCTGTGGCAACAAATTCTGGTCAGATTAAGACTGGTTCAATGTCTCGTACAGACCGTATGGCTAAGTATAACCAACTTATCCGTATCGAAGAAGAACTTTGCTGCACAGCAAAATACGGTTACAAGAAGATTAAGTAATATCTTTTTGATAAACAATTATAAAGGGATAGACCAACTGTCTATCCCTTTTTTCGTTATATATAGAAGTTGAAAATTGCAAGATAGTATATCGTTTACAAAAAAAAGAATACTGAAAACATTGTTTCAGTAATATAAAACACTGATAATTAAATAATTAAAGTACTATATAGATATTTTCAATTGCTCGATAGATATTATCTGTTGTGCAATATTGTATATATGTCTACCTTTGCATTGTCAAACAAAACAACAGACAATAGAATTGAAAATTTAAACTAACAATAATAATTATCGATGAGCCGACGGTGCCAAACCGAAAGCCATTGAAAACAAAACAACAGAAAAATGGAAACAATTATCAATGCAACAGCTCCTGAATTTAAGGTTCAGGCATTCCAAAACGGTGAGTTCAAAACAGTATCAAGCGAAGATATCAAAGGCAAGTGGGCTATTTTCTTCTTCTATCCAGCTGACTTCACATTCGTTTGTCCTACTGAACTTGTAGACCTTGCTGACAAATACGAAGAGTTGAAGAGTATGGGTGTTGAGGTATTCTCAGTAAGCTGCGATACTCATTTCGTACACAAGGCATGGGCAGATGCTTCAGACAGCATCAAGAAGATTAAGTACACCATGCTCGCAGACCCACTCGGAGTATTGGCAAAGGGCTTCGGTGTTTACATTGAAGAAGAAGGTATGGCTTACCGTGGTACATTCCTCGTAAACCCAGAAGGCAAGATTAAGTTGGCTGAAATGCAAGACAACTCTATCGGTCGTAACGCTGACGAGCTTGTTCGCAAGGTTAAGGCTGCACAGTTCGTAGCTTCTCACCCAGGCGAAGTTTGCCCTGCAAAGTGGAACGAAGGTGCTGAAACCTTGAAACCAAGCATCGACCTCGTAGGTAAGATTTAAGCAACCGACTGACTGAAAAGGGTTTTACAATACAAAACATTATGGACAGTCTCTCACTCTCCTATCAGCCTTCTTCCCCAAAAAGTAAAAAGGCAGGATAGGACAGTAAGAGACTTTTTATTTAACCTGCCGACAAGACGAAGAAGATTGCATTCTATAACAAACAATACAGACTAATTTAAAAAGCAGAAATATGTTAGATAAGAATATATTAGACCAAGTAAGAGGTGTATTTGCATCGCTTAAATCGCAGATAACCTTTGCTGCAACAAGCAAAAAAGACGACGAGAAAAAAGGCGAATTGCAAGAATTTCTCAACGATATAGCTTCAACATCAGAAAAATTGTCGGTTAGTTTCACTGAAGAAGAAAACGCACAACTCAGTTTTAAACTACTAAAAGACAACAACGAAACGGGTATAACATTCCGTGGGATACCAAACGGACACGAATTTACATCGCTCCTTTTGGCTGTTCTCAACACCGACGGACAGGGCAAGAATTTCCCAGACGAAGCAATACAGCGCAGAATAAAATCGCTGAAAGGCGAAATTGCACTGAAAACATACGTTTCACTTACCTGTACCAACTGTCCTGACGTTGTGCAGGCACTCAACCTCATGTCGCTCATCAATCCCAACATTAAGCACGAAATGATAGATGGCGGTATCTATCAGCAGGAAGTAAGCGACTTAAACATACAAGGAGTACCCGCTGTGTACTGCAACAACGAGTCGTTGCACATCGGACGAGGCGACCTTGGCATACTCTTGCAAGAGTTGGAAGATATGGTGGGCAGCGAAGCACTTGAAAACGAAGAGTCAATAGAACGCGAATACGATGTGATTGTCGTAGGTGGCGGTCCTGCTGGTGCGTCAGCAGCAATTTATTCTGCACGCAAAGGCTTGAAAGTGGGCTTGGTGGCAGAGCGAATTGGCGGACAAGTAAACGACACGACAGGCATTCAGAATCTTATTTCTGTGCCCAATACAAACGGAACACAGCTTGCTGCCGACCTAAAAGCACACCTTTCCGACTACCCTATCGAGCTTTTCGAACACCGAAAAATTGCAAGTGTAAGTTTGAAAGAAAAGACAAAGAGTATCAAAGTGAAAGGTGGCGAGGTGTTCAAGGCTCCTGCCGTAATCATCGCAACAGGTGCTAACTGGCGCAGACTGAATGTCGGCGACGAAGCTAAGTACATCGGACACGGCGTACACTTCTGCCAACACTGCGACGGACCTTTCTATAAAGGCAAGAATGTTGCCGTGATTGGTGGCGGAAACTCTGGTTTGGAAGCTGCCATCGACCTTGCAGGCATTTGCAATAAAGTTACGGTATTTGAGTTTGGCGATACCCTTCGTGCCGATACCGTATTGCAGGAAAAGGCTAAGCAAATAGAAAACATGAGCATTTTTACCAATGCACAGACAACCAACGTGAAGGGCGACGGTACGAAACTGACAGCACTGACCGTTAAAGACCGCCTGACAGAGGAAGAAAAAGACTACGAATTTGACGGCGTTTTCGTGCAAATAGGTCTTGCAGCCAATAGCGATGCTTTCAAAGAAGAATTGGAATTGACACCACGCAACGAAATAAAAGTAGACGAGTTCTGCCGTACTGCCATTTCGGGTGTCTATGCAGCAGGCGATGTTTCTAATGTTCCATACAAACAAATCATTGTTGCTATGGGCGAAGGTGCAAAAGCAGCCTTGTCGGCATTCGACGACCGTTTACGTGGAATAATCTAATAAAGACTTAGAACAAAGTCAAACAAGAATATATAAGAAAGAGGGAACAGCGTACTTTATACGCTATTCCCTCTTCTTTTTATAATGATAACCACTACATATTAGAGATGTTGATTTTCTTTCTACTTCCCAAAGCAAGTGTTGAAAATATCTCTAATCTTGTAAAGATAATTCTCTTAAAAAGTGATAACTGCGCTTTGGCATTGCAAAAGCGGCTATTTTGCGTCGCAAAACAGCCGCTTTTACCGTGTAACTAATCACAGAAAATGAAGCAAAATCGAAGTTGGCGAAAACTAACTGATAATGTGGGAGAAACGGAACGATTTGCATAGAAGTACTCTTTTCAAAAAGGGCAGGAATATGCAGATTTAGGCAGAAGTTCAGTTACCAAAGCATTACCTGATTTTGGGATAGGTAACGATGGAGTAATGTTCGGTAACTGAATTATTTTCGCTCGTGTGGCTGTTGCTTCGGTCGGCAGTCTTCTGCATAAGTGAGGAACGCTTTGAATTTGGTAATTTTGTCACAAAACATCAAAGCGTATGAAGCAAGAGAAAATGAAGGTGTTGCTCTACCTTAAAAAGAGCGGTCTTGCCAAGTCAGGGAAGGCTCCGATTATGGGGCGTATCACACTTGGAAGGAATGTTGCGCAGTTCAGTTGTAAACTCTCCTGCAATCCTGATTTGTGGAATCCCCGTGAAAGTAGAATGGACGGAAAGAGTCATGAGGCGGTGGAGATAAACGGCAGGTTGGAGAATCTGCTTTTGTCAGTTCAGTCGGTTTATCAGTCCCTGCTCTCCAAAGGTTGCCCGTTTGACGCAACCGATGTGAAAGAGCTGTTTCAAGGGAGCGTGCAGACTCGCTGTATGCTTATCGAAAGGCTGGATATGCTCATCAAGGAGAAAGAAAGCCATATCGGTGTGGATATCAAGAAAGAGTCCCTGTCAAGTTATCATTCTACGAGAAGCCGCTTGCAGGAGTTCATTCAGAAGAGATATAGGGTTTCGGATTTGGCTTTTTCACAATTGACAGAGAGTTTTATCTATGAGTTTCGCCAATACTACTTGGTAGTATGCGGTTTCCAAGAAAGTTCTTTCTTCGCAGTGGCATCCCATTTGAAAACAGTCTGCAAGTTGGCATATCGTGAGGGGATAGCCGATACTCTGATGTTTGACAAAGCTCACATAGAAAGGGGAGACAAGAAAGTTCCAAAGGCACTTGACAGGGAGGCTTTGGACAAGTTAAAGACTCTCCGCTTTGAGGACTTAGAGGAGGACATGGCAACTGCAAGGGATATTTTTCTCTTTGCCTGTTATACAGGTGCTGCGTATTGTGATTTGATGGAATTAAGTAAGACACATCTTGTCCGTGATGACGAGGGAAGTTTGTGGCTGAAGTTCAACCGCCAAAAGACAGGCGTACTCTGCCGCATCAAATTGTTGCCCGAAGCTATTAGGCTGATGGAGAAACTCCACAGCGATGAAAGGGAAACGCTGCTTCCATACATGAAGTACAAGAACTACCAGACCTGCCTGAAAGCCCTGCGGCTTCGTGCAGGTATATCGTTTCCCTTTACCACGCATACCGCAAGGCACACTTTTGCAACGCTCATCACGCTTGAACAGGGCGTGCCCATTGAAACGGTGAGCAAGATGCTCGGACATAGCAACGTAAGTATGACCGAGCGCTATGCAAAAGTAACACCACAGAAACTCTTTGAGGAATTTGACCGCTTCCTTTCTTTCACCGAAGATATGCAGTTGGCTATCTGACCATTTGCTTTCATACACTATTGTATTTAGTCAAATAAAACACGGACAATTCAATCAAGATCATTATGAGAAGTACATTCAAGATACTGTTCTATATCAACAGACAGAAAATAAAGTCAGACGGCAATACCCCCATTCTCTGCCGTATCACCATAGACGGAAAGAACACAGCCATTACCACAGGCGAAGGGTGCCAGCCCTCCGAGTGGAACGCCAAGCAAAGCTTGACAACCAATAGGAAGACAAATCAAAGAATCTGCGAGTTCAGTGAATTGATAGAAAAAACCTATCGGGACATATTGACGAGGGACGGAGTAGTAAGCGTGGAACTTATCAAGAACCACCTGCAAGGTATTGCCACCAATCCGACAACGCTCCTTGATATGAGTAAGGCGGAACTACAATCCGTCCAAGAGAGCGTGGGCAAGTCAAGGGCAGAGGGGACTTTTCTGAACCTATCCTATTCTGATAGAAACCTCCGTGATTTTATCGGAAATAAAGGACTAAAGGACATACCCATAGTCACCATTACGGAGAGTTTGGTTGAGGAATACCGTTTCTTCCTGAAAAAGCGTGGGCTGAAAGCATCGACTGTCAATACCAATCTCTGTTGGCTGAGCCGACTTATGTTTCGTGCGGTGAGCAAGAGGATTATCCGCTGCAATCCCTTTGAGAACGCCAAGTATGAGAAGGAGGAAAAGAAGATACGCTTCCTGCAAAAGAGTGATGTAATGAAACTTATGGCAATGAGGATGAATGACAGGAAAGCAGAGTTGGCACGGCTGATGTTTGTCTTTTCCTGCTTCACTGGTATGGCTATCGCTGATATGGAGACTTTGGAATATAGGCATATCCAAACGGCAGCAGACGGACAGAGGTATATCCGCAAGGAGAGACAGAAAACAAAGGTTGAGTTTGTCGTACCGCTGCATCCCGTAGCTGAAGCCATCATCAACTATTGTAGGAATGCGCAGGCAGGAAACGAAGAACAGCAGACTGTAAAAGAAAAAGGCGACAGCCTTGTCTTCCAACCGCATTGCAGCCGTAGCGTGATGGGCAAGAACCTGTGCATTGTGGGTAAGGCTTGCGGTATCAGACAGAGATTGTCGTACCATGTTGCACGGCACACTTTCGGTACGATGAGCCTGAGCGCAGGAATACCCATTGAGAGCATAGCCAAGATGATGGGACACGCCTCCATATCCAGCGCGCAGATTTACGCACAGGTAACGGACAAGAAAATATCTGAGGATATGGACAGACTCATTGTCAAGCAATCGGCAAAGAGAAAGAGGACTGCGGAGAGAGGCTTATGAACCTTTGGATATATCCATCTGTAAAATGGAGGAAACGGCATGAAAACGAACTATAAACCAAGAACTATGACCAGCACGGACAATCAGCGCAGTTTCTTTGATTGGGGCTGCAATATGCAGGTCATTCGCAAGGGAAACGGAGAGATAGCCATGACGGCGAGCGAACTCGTGAGGTTCTTCGGTGTAACGTGGAGAAAACTCAACCACAGATTGCAAATGATAATGAAATCCTCCAATCTGTCTCCCAGAGAGATGGGTGCAGGTGAAGAGGAAGTCATCATCAACGGACAACTCAAAGGCTATGCACCAATCTATCCTCTTTCAATTATCATCAGCCTCTCCTTTCTGCTAGACAGTACCGAAGAACAGTTGTTCAGGAAGTACGTCTATAATAAGTTAAATCTATCTGTATCCGTCATAACTCCAATTCTCTTATTGGGAAATGTGAATAATTGATTATTTGATATCTTTTCTCTTTCATTGATATTATCTTACTACATAACTACAGTAAGGATAAAACGGTGAAAGGGAAAAGATTTGCATGTAGTAAAGTGCTCGAAATAATTATACTACGCAGTAACTACATTTGTCTTTCTTCTTTTATTGCTTCATCGTTATTTGCTGGACATTCCTTTGAAGAATAATCTCAGGCTCATAGGCAAAGAAGCAGTGACAGATATCTCGCTCATTATAATTTATACTTACACTCCTTTATAGGTATCTGTGATATAAACTCATTCCCATTTGCCGCAAGCTATAGCATCTTTTGTCCCAGATGGTTCGTATGATACTCTTCGAATTCCCCCATAACCCGCTTGAATCTATAGATGAAACGGGGAAAACTCTTAAGTTATTCTTAGAGAAGTTCTATAAATTAGGTTACTATCAACCAGTCACTTAATTTATATAACATCCTCCGCTTGACAAACTTATAGTCGTCTCAACTCTTCATCCACATTGCCGTGTTGATGATGCTTGTAGTCCTTTTGATGTAATTGATAACGCAGGGTCAAGGAGATTGCGCGGAAGTCGTAGGTATTCAGAAGGTTCATAATCATGCGGTCGCTATGAATTTTGTTGCCATCCTTTTGCGTATTGAATATGTCGCCGACCTTGAGCTGCACGCTGAAGCGGTCATGACAAAAACGCTTGGTAGCATTGAAATTGACAGACCATACATGATGGGTGAGGTGAACATTGCGATAATCGCCCGTACTCTGATAGTTGGCTGTAAGGAACATCGTAAATGTCGGGCTCACCTTCAGGCTGTTGGAAAACTTAACCACCCAAATGGGATCATGCAAACTGACAGTTCCCAACTGAGTGTCAAGGTGAAGGTACTGCTTATTCATTGCGAGTGTCAGTTGCGGACTCCAGGTGCCAAATGTCCGAGAAAATACCATTGCAAGACGTATCTGCCTGACAGACGGAAGATTCTTATAAGACATGACCGATACCGCTGGCTGTGATTCGAGTTGCGTGGCCCAATTGATAATTGCATTGCGAGTGTCTGAATAGGTTGCTTGGAACTGAATGAAACGCCATAAGCCTTGCAATGTCAGTTCGTGTATGTATTCTGGACGGAGTAATGGATTACCTGTCTGATAGGTATAGAGGCTTCCGTAGAGAATGTTGCTGCTCAACTGTCGGTAAGTTGGACGATTGATGCCAGTAGAATACTTCAACTGTGCCTGCAATGCGCCAAAACGGATGCCCCAAGATAATTTGGGGAAAAGCCTTGTCATTGACAGGCTTTGTTCAGGCACATACTCGCCATTTGCGTAATATCTGAACTTCGTGCTCTCCATGCGTACTCCCAATCCGAATAGACCTGTCTTGGTAAGAACAGAATAATCCACGAATGGTGCGTATAGAGTCTCCTTCAGAAGGCTGATGGAGGTAGGGATATACTCGCCCGAGTTCGTGTAATCGTCATTTCGTTTGGTGTCTCGATATTCCATGCCGATGGTTGCGTCACCGCCAAAAAGCTTATGGCCGATGGAAGTGCGCAGCGAGAGCATACGATTTCTAACATTACTAAGTGCGTCAACCATACGGTTCGCATTTGCTTCGCTGGTTTCCGTGTAGACGTTATCCTTCACAACTGAGTTTGTGAGATAATCAACATCAGCATTCAGTATATAACCGCTTAGTTTGCCTGAATAATAGATGTTGAAAAGGTGCTGCGGACGTTTATGGTCCCGTTCCTCCCCCGTTGTCATCAGGAAATCATAATGCGATCCATTGGCCATGATGTCGTTTGTTGACTCAAGGAACATGCTGTTGCGAAAGCCGTAAGTCAGAGAATAGCGGCCTCCGATAAAATTACCTTCAGAGAACTGATAGTCTATGCCGAAAATATTGCTGAGTTTACGTTGTTTGCGATACTCACTCTCAGCACTGACCTCATGCCAAAGCGAGTCGGCATACACAGTCTGAGTAAGGTTTTTCCACGTCAAGTCGTTGTCGGTCTGATACTTGATGTTGTCGTAGATTGTCCAACGCTTTGTGCTGTAGCGCATGTCCAACTGCCCTATCCAGCTGCTATGTCGATTTTGATACCATGTGCTACGAGCATCCACGGTTAAACCCTCCAAGTCATTTGACGTGGTTGTAATCTTGATAATAGAACTGATGGACGAATCATACTGTGCCCCAGGCGAAGTGATGACCTCCACATTTTTCACATCCTTTGCCGCGATGCTATTCAATTCGGATATATCGTACATTCTCCGTCCGTTTAGATAGAATACGGCTGTGCCTTTGCCCACAACCTCAAAGCCGCCCAGACCTTTCTTGACCATGGGCATCTGTTCAAGAACATCAGTCAGCGAGCCTGACAGTGCAAGCGGTGTGCCCTTCACGGAATAGGTAAATCCCTCGCGAGTTACTCTCGAGACAGGGCGGTAAGCCTTTACGACAACCTCTTTCAGTACCTGTGTAGAATCAAACTTGTTCGTTTTTTCTGCGCTTGTACTGTCTTTCGTAACATTCTGAGCCATGCAGTATAATGTTACCTGCATGACAAGCAAGCTGATTAAATACTTCTTCATTTTATTTGACTGATTATTTGCATTAATAAATTATTTACCAGAAGTGTTGTTTTGTTTTGTACATCAAGTGCTGGATTAGCTTCCACTATATCCATGCCTAAGATACGTTTATGTTTTAATATCTGTGCCAGAAATCGAAAAGTGTTGTTATAATCTCCTCCATTCGGCAATACCGTTGCCGTTCCTGGAACAAGTGAAGGATCGAAAAAATCTACGTCGAAAGTAATATACACAGGCGTCTCTATCTCTTTTAAAATGTCTGTGTTTTTTGAAGAGTTTATGTCTTGAACGCTAATTCTTGTAATTTTTTTGTTGTCGTAAAGGAATGGCTCGCGGATGCCAATCTGATAAATATGTTCAACATTCTCAAAACCAATAATGTGCTTGATAACATTGGCATGGTTTACAAGTTTATAGCCTGATAGTTCATGCAATTTCATCACTACACCATTCTTCATATCGGCATGAGCGTCAAAATGAAGTATGACAAATGGTGTGTTTATTTCGTTAAGAGTTGCGACTATTGGATAAGTTATAGAATGGTCACCACCTATACATATGGGGATTAATCCATTATGAACTATGTCCTTGGAAATATTTTTCAAACGGGTGTAAAACATCTCAGGTGTTTCTCCGCAGTAGAAAATAACATCGCCGATATCAGCAATGGATTTACTTCGGAGTGTTTCCTTAAAATTAGGGAAATCAAACCAAGGACCAACTACGATAGGATTTAATCTATCAAGATTATCTACCTGATTTCTAAAAGAATAATAGCCATGGACGAAATCGCGAAGATGTAACGGAAAATTCTTGCATCTAATATCCTCGGCATTACCCAAGCCAAACGGCGCTCCCAATATGACAATCTGCGTACTTGAACTTACAGAATGAGCACATCCCCATAACGTTGGACGAACAGGAATCGTATCAGTAAAAATATCATCTTCATCAGAAACTAGAATTCTCTTTCTTAAAAGAGTAGAAATTGTTGCATCTATAGAGGCGGAGGGTATAAACTGTTTAAGATATGTAACAATATCTTTTTCCGCTTTTGCAGTTTTGCAAAAATCCAATAATGTCCTTATATGGGATTCGACTGACAAACTACGTCCTGTCAAGATGTTCGAAACAACGACCCTTGAATCTTTTTGAACTATCTGCCAAGCTCTTGATGTGGTAAGCGTCATATTCTTATTATTAATTTCTTGGTGAGAATGTCATTGACAAGCGTTTCGTTGGGAATATACTTTATCAATTCAGAATATGAGCTAATAGATGATTGTTCTAAGTCACTTAACAATCTGAACAATCTTTTACCAACTTTTACCAAATTGTTTGTCTTTCTATCATAATAATAACATATGCTAGACTTTATGAGTGGAAGATATCGGTCTGTGTTGAGCATATAGCGGCTTTGCTCAGATTCCCTTTCGGCAGATTGTTCAATAAATTCATCAACATAGAGCCATGCTTCCCATTGCCAATAATAATTCCATATAACATGAAGAAAAGACTGCCACAAACTGGCAGTAAGGGAATGACAAGGAATCTTTTCAATGGGAGGCATAAGAACGATTTTTAGTTGATAGTTTATATCCTCGATGTAGGTATAAATAGGGACAACTTTCCGATTTAGAATTCTGACTATGTATTCGATACCTTTACGGACGTGAATTGTTGTGTTGAAGAAATGGATTCTTTCTAATTTAGAGTCACTTCTTGTCATTCCTCCAATGCCAGAATTACCATCAATGTAGCATAGCAGGCTATATCCTGCTTGAGCATATCGTATCATCTGTCGAAGTCCCGTGTTGGACTCTATATTTACAAAAACCAGCTGAGAGGGTTTTATGCCTCTCTTCCCTAAATTTGCATTATAATGCTCTATCTCGTGCATATAGACTCGTTCAGTCACTGGTACACAAATCTTTCCTTCCTTATTGATAAGGTAGTAAGCGATTTCTTCATAACATCCAAGGTGTAGAGTAATATAAATACGGGGAGACATTGATGGTTGATACTCCGTTACATGAAAAGTATTATCCATCATTAGATTTTGTTCGCACGTATGATTTAAAGCAAGTACACCACATAATTTATTGTATTCATCCATGCCTACTTTCAGGCCAAATATCTTTTCTACGTTGCGCTGAAAACGCAAATATTTTTCCCGTTGCTCATGTTCCATGCCTATTTCTATATCAGCATATTGGAAGATGATTTTCTTAATATCTGTTCTTATTTCCATATTGAAATATTTTATAGTAACTCGTAAGAATCCAATATATACCAATGATAGATATGATTATGTTTACTACGTTTAGCATTATATTTTGAGTCATCATACCAATCATGGCTATTAGAGTGCTAAATAAATTTAGTACTAAACGTATAAATACATATATCCTAAACATATTATTGGCAAAACCAAACACTATAAGTTTAAATCTTTCTTTTTTGTTGTCATATTCTTGTCGGGAATAAGGATGGAGAAGAGCATCATCAGATTTTTTCAACAGATTCGGAATATCCCAAAAATCCGATAATATCCAATAGCCGTCATTTCTAAAGAATGGTGTCATAGAGATCATAACAACCAATATATTTGAGATAACCAAACCGTCCATGACTCTTATCAATGCACACAGTGGAAAAAAGTAGATTAAGCCTATGATAAAAACGTTAACCAGAAGTTGAAAATATACACCTCCGAAACTTACAAGAATGCGCTCTTTTTTTTCATATTCCAAACAGATGTTACATCTGTATAAAATACAGGAAAGATTATATAAAATCCAAAACCTATTTCTTTAGCTCTTTTCCCCATTGATGCTGTAGCTGTTGCATGGCCAATTTCATGTATAATAAGTGATAATATATAACCGATAAACACCATAATGCCCATTTCTATAGTATAGTATGAGGGGCTTCCAAAGTGCTCGTAATTAAAATAAAGATAGGTGGCATTTGTTGTTATGCATGCAAAAAGCAATAATATGAACACATACTTTGAGTACAAAAATAATAATGAACAAGCAATTTTATTTACCAACTTTTCCTTTATTACAGCACGCTTGTATCGTATATAACTTTCGTGTTTAACCCTTTGAGTTCTTTTTATAAAAGAACAGAATTTCTCAAACAACACATCATAATCTGTATCTATTTCAACAGAAACCTGATAAATAGCATCTTCCACGGAAAGCCCAGACTTTATACAGCATAGAACTCTATAAAAAGTAGCATTAATTTTGTAAGCTTTGCTTGCAATCGTGGCAATGTAAGTATTTCCATAAGCAGATAAATGTATGTTATTTATATCCATATTCTTTAAATATTTAAAGGGTTGTGTCGAAATTTAAGACTCCAACACAACCCTTAGTGAACATCTTGTTAAATAAACTAATGCGTGTTAAATCGAGTAAAGGATTTTTATTTCAGCCAAAACATAATTTTTATCACGCAGGATTCATTATAACATTTTGTGTGTTGGAATTAAACTACTTTTTCGTGTTCGACTGTTCCACCACAACGAGCAACGTCCCCTGCGGCTACTTGAGCCATTTCCAAACGATCTTCGAGTTCTTCGAAACCGAACTCCTTTTCTGCATCAAAATTCTTTTTCATATTTTTATTATTTATTGCCATCTTATAGCTTCCGGCATTGCTCCTTTTAACAGTTAGGTCTGTTTTATAATCTTGTCGACTTGATTATTTCTGTTGCAAATATATTTATATCTCCAAATTATATCGTTACACTTTTGTGTAATTCTGAATTTGTTGTCTGAAATATTACACAAAAGTGTAATCATGCAGCCTTGCAAAGTTCACCATATCTGGAAAAGAAGCCCATAATACCTCTCTTACTGGAACATACAGGAACGGTTTCGGATGTCAGGTAGTCGATGGATTTTCCGATTTGACGTGTACCAAATCCCAACACCTTCATTACTTTCAATAGTTTGCTGTCAATCTCTGCAATCATATAGCTGTACTTGTCCTCAACTATCGGCTTTACTGCCAAAGCCATTAACCGCTTGAACAATGTCAATGTTGATATTCCCGAATCCTTTGCAACGGCAAAGCGTCCGATATGCCAAAAACTATATTTACTTTCCTGGTGAATAGCATTCAGTGGGTTTATCCCATATATTTTTTCGATAGGAAGAGTCTTGTGTTTATCCCAATGAAAACTCCTGATGCAGCCAATTATATTCCCAAAGGCATCCCTTGCAATATAGATATGAGATTTGTTATCATACAGATATTCCTCTTCTTCAAGCACTGATTTGATGTCTTCATTTACTTCTTTCTCTGTAAATGAAGATAAGTGATGGGAGTAATTTTCCCTGACCACAAACTGTGCTATTTCCATCAGACTCGTTTTGTCTGCCATGAAGATAGCATAGTCCTTAAATGTTGCAATCTGTTTTTCCATAATGCTTTTTGTTTCTTGATTTATACGGCAAAAATACTTCCTATGCAAATATCATCTATTACACTTTTGTGTAATTTGGCATTTCTCTCTTTGTTTTTTACACTTTTGTGTAATCTTTTTGCGGTATTTCACATAAAAAATGTACTTTTGTAGTGAAATATATCAGAGAACCTTAGCACGTTTAGCATATATGACAGACATAAAAGATTTCTTTATAGCATCAAATACCGTGCGTAATGCACCTGGCTATGATTCTAATGTACTCTCTACGTTGGTGCAAACCGTAGAGGCTTTTGCTCGTGTTACCTATCAAAGTGTTTACTTGATAGACTATTACAGGCAGGAATTTCTTTATGTGTCGGACAACCCTTTGTTTCTTTGTGGGCATACGGCAAAGGAAGTAAAGGAATTAGGGTACAGCTTTTACTTAGAGCATGTCCCAGAGGACGAACAAAAAATGCTCGTTGAGCTAAACAGCAGTGGGTTTAAGTTCTTTGATACTTTCGATAACGTCGATAAATACCAATGTTCTATGTCCTATCACTTTCATCTGAAGAGTGGAACAAAAAGCAATCTGATAAACCATCAGCTTACTCCCATTTTATTGACAGATGAGGGCAAGATATGGATAGGTATGTGTGTCGTATCACTATCTTCACATAAAACAGTGGGGCATGTAGAGTTCCACAAGAATGGGCTCAGAAACTATTGGAAATACTCTTTCGAGGGGCATCGATGGAAAGAGTGTGAAGGAATGTCTTTAAAAGAAGAACTTGAGGTGCTACGGTTGTCGGCAGCAGGGCTTACCATGACGGAAATTGCGGACAGAATGTGCCGCTCGTTAGATTCTATCAAAACCTATAAACGCCACGCCTTTGACAAATTAGGCGTGGCGAATATCACCGAAGCTATTTCAAGAGCTACCTTAAACTAATTGTTCTAAAACGATATTTTACTTTACTGCAAAAGTGAAGAGAAATAGAATTTTGGAAAATAGTTCACAGGTTTTCCTGTAGCAAGATTGTACATTGCCGTTGTACACAAGCCTGCGGTAATCCACGAGGCTATGGATAATTGTGGAGGTGGTAGCATTTCGCTTTCCTTTTTATATTGGGTTACAATTTTGTCTAACCACTCTTTAGGCTGATTCCAAAAAGCCCAGTGTCCGGTAACATACTCAGCCACCTTTAATTCAAATCCCTTTGGCTCTTCAGTCAGTTCAGATAAGGAATGCCCCAATGGGTCTACAACCGTAACAAAGCCAGCCCAACCAAAGTTGTATGGGTGCAGTACGGGAATTTTTCTTTCTTTGCAAATCCTATCAAAGATAAAAGGCGTATCGTCCTTAAAGTCCAATGCATTGATGGCAACATTATGCCCATTCAACATCTCTTCGATGTTATCAGGGTTAAGGAACTCTGTATGGTAATCTATCTGCGCATCAGGATTGATACTTTGCAAACGCTCTGCCAAACATTCTGCCTTGTATCTGCCAATATCATTCTCTGTATAGTTCTGCCTGTTCAGGTTGCTTTCCTCAACCTTATCACCATCAACAATGGTGATATGCTCGAAGCCAAACCTCAAGGCACACTCTGCCACGATGCTGCCTATACCTGCACCACCAAGGAATATCTTATAATCCTTTATCACACTTTGCTCTTTCACGCTCACATAGAGCCTGTTTCTACTATATCTTTCTTCCATAACGAAATAATTATTTTAGGCAAAAGTAGATGTAATAAAGCATATATACTCTACACAAAAGTGTAATAATTAATCACATTGTTGATTATTTTAGATTTTATAACATATTCAGAAGATAACATGTTTGCTACTCCTTATAGCTATCCTCCAACAACCTTTCCAAATCCGACTCCTTATATAGTATCTTCCCTGCGAACTGCGTATAGGGAATAATCCTCCTGTCCCGATAGTCCTGCAAGGTGCGTGGGCTGATATACAGCCGATCGCATACTTCCTTACCTGTGAGGAAGTGCTCACCGCCAAACAGCGGCTTGTGTGTCTGTGCCACTTCCTTAATTCTCTTGCTTACTCCGCTGATAGCGGACAGCACCACCTGCATATCGTCAGCCTCCATGTTCAAGTCTCTTACCTGTTCCATACTCTTCCTATTTATTTGTTGATTTTAGTTTTATCCGTTTTTTGATTTCTCTGATTTGGTTTGGAGCAACCTCTCTACGTCCTCACGCTTGTAATAGCACTTATGCCCGATTTGAGCAAAGGGCAACACACCCGTATCACGGTAGTGCTGCAAGGTACGCTTACTGATGTTGAGCAGCCTGCACACATCACCGTTGTGCAGCCAATCGGTGTGCTTGCTCTGTTCCCCGAATGCCTTGTGGCAGGTCTCGGCAAGGCTGAGTATCTCATTCCTGAGCCTTGCCCAGTTTGAATCCGTAATGATAAAATATCCCATAATTCTATTGTTGTTTGTTTGTAATTCCTTTTCTTGTTTTGCGCTTCACCGCACGTTTCTACCTGCAAAAGTAGGGAGTGTTTGCCATACTTCAAAGCACGAGGGAACAGCAGGGAAATTCAGGGAAAAATAAGGAAAGGCGGTTTTAATTTTAGCCTTTTTTCTTTGCCTCCTCACTCCATTTTATCATATCCGTTTTAGCCGATGCAATACGATGCGGATTGTAGCAAATAAGCACCTGCCTTTCTTGTATCCTTTACGCACTTGTCCTCTTGTTTGGGGCTTAAATCCATGCTTCCCGACAGTTTCCTGTCAAAAATTCGTGAGAAATTCATTGCCAATGTGCGCAACATTATGCAAGCACTCTCCGAATGCTTGGAACTTTCACATTCTCTTGATAACTTCACTCTTGGAAACCAAACCAAGCATATAATGAAAAAGAATGCAGATAAAGGCAAATCGGAGGGCGGAAACAATATTCCCAAGCAAAGGAAGACTTCCTCCAAAAACGGTGAGATAGAAACCTATCTCTCCTCTTACTACCAGTTCAGATACAATACGGTGTTGGGAAGAACCGAATATCGAAGTAAGAACGATGCTCATTTCTCAAAAGTGGGTCGCTATGAAATCAACACGCTCCGAAGGGAGATAGACTACGACATCGGGATTATCACATCTTCCGATAATCTCTATTCCATCATCGAGAGTAGTTTCTCTCCACGCATCAACCCCATACAGGAGTATTTCAAAAAGTTGTCTGCAACGGATATAGGCAGCAGTAACCCTGATTGTGGAAATAAAGTTTCCCTTTCACTGAAAGCCATTCCCGACTTGGCAAGTTGCGTTGTCGTGCGCAACTCCGACAAATGGCTACCGTACCTCACCAAATGGCTCGTGGCAGTGGTTGCCAACGCAATGGACGACCGTGAGTGCCGTAACCATACCTGCCTCGTGCTCACAGGCGAACAGGGCAAGTTCAAGACCTCGTTCCTTGATCTGCTTTGTCCGCCTGCACTTCATGGTTACAGTTACACGGGAAAGATATATCCGCAAGAGAAGGACACGCTCACCTATATCGGACAGAATCTTATCGTAAATATTGACGACCAACTCAAAGCCCTCAACAAGCGTGACGAAAACGAACTGAAGAACCTCATTACCTGCCCGATGGTCAAGTATCGTATGTCCTATGACAAATATGTGGAGGAACATCCCCACTTGGCGAGCTTCGTTGCATCGGTGAACGGCAACGACTTTCTGACAGACCCCACGGGCAGTAGACGGTTCCTACCCTTTGAAGTGTTGTCCATAGACATCAACAAGGCAAAGGCTATCTCTATGGATACCGTCTATGCGGAAGCCAAAGCCTTGTTAAAATCAGGTTTCCGCTATTGGTTTGACGAGGACGAGATAGCGGAACTATACAGGGAGAGCGAGGATTTTCAAGTGCAGACCGCAGAGATGGAACTGCTGCTGTGCTGTTTTGAGAAACCAACTGATGATAATCCCCATTGCTCCTACATGACCACCACAGAGATAATTACCTATTTAGGCTACTATACGCATCATCCCTTATCCTTGAAGCACATGGGCGAAGCCTTGAAAAGAGCAGGCTTTGAGAAAGTGAGCAAGAGGCGTGAGGGCGGCAGTCCCATCTATGTATATAAGGTAAGGAAGATTCTTCCTTGTCCCTTGCCAAGTTATTGCAGCAACCAAATGTAGTAGCCGTATGTCGTAAGTTCGTAGTATGACTTGGTACTACAAAAATACATTGTAAATCAATTACTTAACTTAAAATAGTATGTAGTAAGAAGAAAGATGAAAAAGTTTGGAGGGGAAAAACTTGGGAAAAGAGATTTTCTTTCAATAATCATTCAACTACCATTCAAATATCATTCAAACACATCATTATCATTCAAACAAAAATTATTTAATCAATTCAATTAAAACATATCACAATGAAAGAAGAAGATTTATCAGCAATCAAGCGATACCCCATCGTGGAGTATCTTGAAAGGAAAGGTATCAAGCCTGTACGTAGGACACCTTCCTATGCGCTGTACCGCTCACCACTCAGAGAGGAAACGCATCCGAGTTTCAAGGTAGACACAGAAAAGAATCTTTGGATAGACTATGCCGAAGGCAGGGGTGGAAGTATCATCGACCTCTTTATGCGTTTGGAGAACTGCACGCTATCGGAAGCCATCCGCCGTTTGGGACAGACTGCTCCCGATGATACTGCATATAGTCCTCACAATGACTTCACACCAAACAATTCCCAACCAGCAATGGCTGCAAGCGAGGCAAGGAAACTGATAAGTATATCAGACACCTTGCCGCCACATTTACAGGAGTACCTTACAAAAGTACGCTGCATTGATTTGGAGAGGGCTATGCCGTTTCTCAAATGTATCAGCTATGAGGTAAGGGATAGGCGATATCAAGCCATCGGCTTTGCCAATCCATCGGGAGGGTATGAACTTCGGGATAATGGTTCGTTCAAGGGAACGGTAGCTCCGAAAGACATTACTCCGATATTCACGGACAAACAGGCAGAACACGCAGCAGACAAGACACCGCCTGTATGTGTATTTGAGGGATTTATGGACTTCCTATCCTTTCTTTCAATGAAAGAAGAAATCACCAACCACTGTCTTGTGATGAACTCCGTGAGCAATGTGGCAAGGACTGTCCGCTATCTGAACGATCGACACCTGACCCATATCCGTGCCTTCCTTGACAATGACGATGCTGGGCGGAGAACCGTGCAAGAATTTGTAAGGGCTGGTTTCAAGGTGGAAGATATGTCCCAATATTACAAGGACTTCAAAGATCTCAACGAATATCATGTCAGCCGTGTCCGTGAGCGACAGAAGCATAAAGGGCAGATACAGGCACACATGTCAATTACAGATCAAAATCAAAACAAAGAATCAAAACAAGTCAAACTTAAAATGAAATAGAAATGGAAAAGAAAACTATGATGAGCGACAAAGACCTTTCATGGTTCTTGGAATGCCAAGATGATGAAATGGACAATGAGGTAATCTCACAGACGGAAGTACAACCCGTTCCTGTGGAGGAAACAACAACGGACGTAGAAATGAAGAAGGACCGTATTACTCAAGGAGAAGCGGACATCGCTTCTGAGCAATCCGAGCATACACGGAACACGGAGAACGTAACCGTTCAGAAACGCATCAGTGCCAAGATGAGAAAGAAAACACTCGAAGCCTACAAGCAAGCCTATCTTGTGCCGACCAAGTTGAACAACCGGAAGGCGGTCTATCTGAGTAGGGAAACACAGGAACGTGCCGACTTCATTGTGCGTAGATTAGGCGACAAAGGCAGCAACCTTTCAAGCTTCGTTGAGAACATAGTTCGTCAGCATCTGGAGGAATATGGTGAAGACATAGAGGAATGGAGAAGATTGTAAACCACAAGGAAAAGGTAGACGGTTTTCTGGGAAAAGGTCTCCCCTTTCTTCAAAATAGGTCTACCTTTTCAAGCAAATAGGTCTACCTTTTTTGCTAAAAGGGTCTACCTTTTCTTCTTCGGCTTAGTTCTCTGTGAGAATGCCACGAACGCAGTTAGTCATAGAATGCACGGAATTCATTTTTAGGCTATAAAACGTTTTAAGCGTAAATAATTTGTTCGGTAGCATTGCAAGACGTCAGTTTGTACCCACAAACTGCTCTTGCTCCCCTCGTTCGATTGTCGGGGAGATAAGACCGTAATCACTCCGTTCTCATCGGTCAGTATTCAGGAATTAAGAAACAATGAATCATCTACAATGATAAACTTTCAAGGAAACTTATATGAGCAGATACAATGGAAAAGCTGCCCGATGGCAGCAACAGGATAAGGAAGAACAGCGGATGAACAAAACGGAGTTCATCAAGGTAAGATGCACCTTAGAAGAGAAGCAGCGTATCAAGTCAAAAGCGGAAAGTGCAGGGCGGAAGTTCTCAGATTACTGCCGTGAGATACTCCTTAACGGAGAAGTAACAGCCGTTCCCAAGATGACAGACAATGAGAGGGAAGCCATTGCCATTCTCCATCATACAGGAAAGTTCTATGGACAGGTATCCAATCTCATCAAGGTCAAGGACGAAAGGTGGGTACTCATCACAAAGAACCTATCACTATGTGCAAAAGAAGCATTTAAGCGGTTTTACGACCCTCATTTTCGTGTGGAAGATGAGGTATATAAGGTCTTAAATCTAACAAGAAATGATAGGAAAATGTAAGGCGATAGCGCACGGCAGCACGGCTCTGGGCTATATTTTCAGAGAGGGCAAGCTCGGCTATCGGCTTGCCTTCCACAATCTTTGCAGCAGGGAGCCAAAGGCAATCTATGAGGAAATGAAAGTGGTCAGCGACTACAACAGCCGTTGCAGGAACAAGTTTCTCCGTATCGAAATAGGCATCGCACCTCAGGACGAGAAAAAGCTGCCTGTGTCCGAACTTATGAGGATAGCCCATTTGTTTGCCAAGCGAATGGGACTTGACAACCACCAATGGGTGGCAGTAACGCACAAGGACACCGACAACAGACACATTCATATCATTGCCAACCGCATCAACCTATATGGAGAGGTCTATGATACCACTTTTGTGAGCAACAGGGCTGCAAGGGTGGCAGAGGAAATCAGCAGGGAGAAAGGCTTGACCATTGCAAAAGAGGTCAAGGCAGAAAGGAAACACCAAAAGACAAAGGCTAATCCCACGAGAGAGCAAACAAAACAGCAGGTACAGCAAATCTGCTATGCCTTGCTTGACAAATACAAAGGTACAGGCATCACGGGACACTCTATGTTTCTCTACGAACTTCACAAGAACGGCATTTCCATAGAGCGTATGAAGAACAAGCAGGGCAAGGTATATGGCTTGAAGTTCTCATACGGAGGACTATCATTCAAGGCTTCCGAAATCGGCAGGGAATTCGGCTACCGTTCCTTGCAGAAGAACTTTGAAGCAACTAACCAAGAAGAATACAAGAACCCACACCAAACAATACAAGACCCGGCAGAAAAGAACGAACAACCTAATGTAGATTATCAACTTGTACCCAAAAGCCGTTCCTCAATCTCACGAGACAATGACACCCCACAAGTGCAGAACTCCATGGGTGCAGTGGCAGACACTATTGTTAGCGCAGCCGATGAAGTTGTGGAAGGGTTAGGCGATTTGATGACACCAACTGCGCAAGGCGATGACTATGCAGAAACAGCGTGGCAGCGTAAACTCAGAAACCAAGCCAGCAGAAAGAAGAAGCGCAGACGAGGATTATAGTCCCACTCCAACGACAAACACAGCATTACAAAAATGCAGAAAGAAGAATATCTCATTAAAAACGCTTGTTATTCGCCAGCAAAGTATTATCTTTGCAAACAGAATGACAAGCGTTCTTTGTTAGGCAAAAAACAGCGGAGCCAAGTAGCTCGCTCGTTTCCAAATCGTTACCAGTTTAGCTATACCAACAAGGTAACTTATTTATTTTCAATTAGATACATTTTGATGATTATCTTACCGTGTAAAACCTACGCTTTTGGAATGCAAAACAACAGGTTTTGCAATACGCTGATAGAGAGATAGTTAAACAACAGAAATGCTTGTGAAAAATATTTACAGTTTAATTTCTTTGTTTCCACCTATAAAACGGGTTGTTTCCATAAACTTTCTACTTCTTCTTTGAAAACTTATTTCAACTTTAGAATGACGATTATAGAAGAGAAATGGGCACAAAAAAAGCGGCCCCAAACGAGAACCGCTCTAATGAAAGGAGGAGTGGTACCACCAGGAATCGAACCGGGGACACAAGGATTTTCAGTCCTTTGCTCTACCAACTGAGCTATGGTACCATTCTATTGCGTTTTCAGAATGAATTAATATCATTTCTGATTTGCGAGTGCAAAGGTAGTTATTTTTCCCCATTCCCACAAATATTCTGTGATATATTTTAACGCTTAACTTTCATTCACACTAAGGAAATACAGCTACACTATGCTTAACCGACTGAAATTCAATAATTCCTAAGTTTTACCACCACAATATTAAAAACTTCACAAATCAGGTAAAATGCTATTCTACCCAACCTTGTGCCGTTAGTTTGAACTCGTTGCCGTCTCTTGCAATAAGATATTCTCCCAATTTTGCTTCGGTAATATAGCCTATTTGCCGAATATTCTTAATAGATTCTATCTTTGCATGGTCGCTGATAGGTATGGTGAACAAGAGTTCATAGTCTTCCCCACCGTTCAGCGCAGCTGTTGTAAGGTTCATATTGAATTCCTCGCAGGTTGCAGCAGTTTGATAGTCGATAGGTATTTTATCTTCATAAATCCTGCAACCTACATTGCCCTCTTTGCAAAGATGCTTCAAATCGCTCGAAAGACCATCAGAAATATCAATCATTGCAGTAGGTCGTATGCCTACTTCGCGAAGTTGTTGCAACACTTCGCCGGGAGCTTCAGGTTTCAACTGTCGGTCTATGAGGTATTCTTTACCTGCAAAATCGGGTTGGAAACTTTCTATCGCAGCGCGTTCAACTTTCAGTGCTTCGAGCTTCACCTTATTATTATCCGCCTGCGCTTCTTTCAGTTTCTTGTTGAATTCTTCTACTTGCTGATAGTAAACCACCTTTTCGCGTTCCAAAACCTGCAAGCCCATATAGGCTGCACCAAGGTCGCCCGATACGCATATTATATCGGTTGGCTGTGCTCCCTTTCTATATACAATATCTTCTTTGGCAACTTCGCCTATACACGTAATGTTTATGGCAAGCCCAGTATAAGAAGATGTGGTATCGCCACCTACTATATCAACATTCCATTTAGCGCAAGCAGCTTTCAGTCCAACGTAGAATTGGTCGAGATTAGTTACATTAATACGCTTTCCCAAGGCTATTGAAACAACTATTTGGCGTGGTTGCCCATTCATTGCAAATATATTGCTCATTGCAACCATTGCACATTTGTATGCCAGGTGCTCCATATCAATGTAGGTAAGGTCGAACTGTATGCCCTCCATAAACAGATGAGAAGACACAAGTGTTTCCTTATCGGCATAACGAAGCACTGCAGCATCGTCGCCAACTCCCATAATTGTTGAAGGATTAGTTGGTTTAATATCCTTAGTCAGGCGTTCTATCAGCTTAAACTCGCCCAATTCTTTTATTTCCATATTGCTTTTATAGGATTAAGCATAAGTTATGTTAAGCACGCTTTATCATTTCGCGCATAATTTCAGTCATCAAAGGTTGCGCCTTGTTGGCTGCCTCTTGAACCTCTTCGTGGCTTACTTCAACAGGTACGTCGAAGCCTCCTAAGTCGGTAATTACGCTAACACCAAACACCTTTATGCCTGAATGGCGTGCAACAATAACTTCAGGAACGGTACTCATACCTACAGCATCGCCACCTAAAATACGGTACATTTTGTATTCTGCAGGGGTTTCAAAGGTAGGGCCTTGCACACCTGTATAAACACCATGCATTACTCTGATGCCCTTTTCCTTTGCAATTTCGTCTGCCTTTGCTATGAGGGTATGGTCGTATGCTTCGTGCATATCTGGGAAACGAGGACCTGTTGGGAAGTTAGGACCATGCAATGGGTGCTCTGGGAAGAAGTTAATGTGGTCGGTAATAATCATTAAATCACCAATTTTAAACTCTGGATTCATACCACCCGAAGCGTTGGAAACAAACAAAGTCTCGATGCCTAACTCGTGCATGACACGGATTGGGAACGTAACTTCCTCCATACGGTAGCCTTCGTAGTAATGGAAGCGACCCTTCATCGCCATAATGTCCTTACCACCAAGCTTTCCGAAGATAAGGCAACCTGCGTGTCCCTCTACTGTTGATACAGGAAAATTAGGTATATCTTTATATGAGAATTCGTAACTATCAGTTATCTCTGAAGCTAATTGTCCGAGACCTGTTCCGAGAATGATTGCCGTTTTCGGACTTGTTTTCATTCTTTCCTTTAGCCAAGATGCTGTTTCTTGAATTTTTTCGTACATAGGATAATATTTTTTCGTTAAACTTTTCTTCCTTATCAAGCATAAACTTAACCTGTATAGGCAGTGCATAGATATTTCTCCGCACTTCTTCATCCAATCCTTCTAAGTTCAATAACCTCGCTTTGTCTTTCTCTGTGGTAATAATTATCTTTGGATTATCCATCGCTGCAAAGGTTTCATTGATGAGCACCACATCTTTAGGTTTAAAAGAATGGTGGTCTGGGAATGCCACCGATTGCACACGTGAAGCCTCAACATACTGACTTAAATCTACTTCCAACTGCTTTGGCAATGCAATACCTGTAAGCAGCAACACATTTTTATTGTGTATATCGGTCAGTGGGATTGTCTTTTCATTAGCCACATCGTCGAATACTGGCACAAGGTCGCAATATTCCAACGTTGTAAAGAACAACTCTTGGAAAGGATATAGGTTCATTGCCTTGTTCAGTACGCGGTAGTCAATGGGATTCAACTCCTTGGGGCACTTTGTTACTATCACTATATCGGCACGATTCTTTCCCGACAGCGGTTCGCGCAAGCGTCCCGCAGGCAGTAGCTTATCATAAATAATAAGGCGGTGATAGTCTACCAACAAGATGTTGATGCCTGGCTTCACATACCGATGTTGGAAAGCATCGTCGAGCAATACCACATCTGTGTCTTTTGTTTGCTCGTCTTGCGTTAGTTTATCAATACCTTCGCAACGCTTTTTATCTACGGCAACATAAACATTTGGAAACTTCTGCTTCATTTGGAATGGCTCATCGCCAATCATTTCCACAGGTGTATCAGCTTCAGCCAGCACGTATCCCGTGCTTTTACGTTTATATCCTCGCGACAGTACTGCCACCTGTGATACGTCTTTCAGCAAACGTACAAGATATTCCACGTGCGGTGTCTTTCCTGAACCACCAACTGTAATATTGCCAACCGATATTACAGGTACATCGAAGCTACGACTTTTTAATACACCAAGTTCAAAAAGTTCATTACGAACCATTACCCCTAACCCATAAAGCCAGCTTAGAGGTAACAGTCCTTTGTGTATTTTTATAAAGTCGCCTTCCATTTCTACTTGCAACAAACAGTAACATGGCGTTGCCAATACTGTTTTGCTTATTAGTTTATATTAATATAATAAGGTATTCTTGCTTGGATTGCAGACTGCTGATTAATGGTTCTCAACATTGAGAATGGTTCATAAAGCATACCCAACGAACTGCGTAACTGGTCGTTAAGATAATTGCCTTGCACATCACTGCCCAATATTTGGTCTATCCAACTTACAGGAGCAGGGTAGCTTACTTGATGATATTTCTCTATCTTAGCCAACTTTGCTGCCTTTGCGATTGCTTTGTCCAATCCTCCAAGTTCGTCTACTAACTTTATTTTCAGTGCATCTTCACCTGTATAAACGTGTCCTTGAGCTATCGTTTCTACTTGTTGCATTGTCAGTTTTCTACCTTGAGCAACTCTGTTCTTAAAGGTTGCATAGCCACGGTCTATATAGGTTTGCAACATTCTCAACTCTTCTGCACTATAAGGGCGTACAGTTGAGCCAAAAGCAGCATTCTTATTGGTCTTTACTTCGTCGAACTTAATGCCTAATTTCTCTGAAGCCAATCCACTAAAGTCTGGGAACATACCGAAGATACCTATTGAACCTGTTATCGTTGTTGGCTCAGCAACAATCCAATTGGCAGGTGCAGACATATAGTAACCGCCCGATGCAGCATAGCCACCCATACTTATGACAACAGGTTTTACTTTCTTCAGCTCCATTATTTGATGCCACATCTGCTCTGAAGCAAAAGCAGAACCGCCACCAGAATTAACCCTAATGACAACAGCTTTTACATTATCGTCCTTCATCAGTTTCTCTATATCTTTGCAAACGTCCTTTCCTACAATGACATCTTTATCAGAAAAAGCCCCTGCTATCTGTGCATCAACGATATCGCCATACGCATAGTAAACAGCAATTTCTTCGCCCTTCTTTTCCTCATCTATCGTACTTAGGTCGGCAAGCGACACCTGATGGATTTCGTCATCTACATTAATACCCAATCGTTTCTTTATTTCGCCTTTCACTTGGTCGGTATAAAGAAGTTGGTCTATAAGCTTCATTTTGATATAATCGCCTGGTGTGGCAAATGTTATCATACTATCGGCATACTCGTTGAGCTTTGCAACAGACACATTTCTACTCTCGCTGACCCCTTTTGTCAAATGTTTCCAAATGCCATTCAAATACGCAGTGGTTTGCAATCTGTCGGCATCGCTCATCTTTTCTTCTGTGAAAGTTTCGGTAGCACTCTTGTATTTACCAACCTTAGATACTTGCATTTTCACACCAAACTTAGCCAACATATCTTTCAGATAGACGTGCTGCGATGCCAAACCGTGCCAATCCAACATACCTTGTGGGTTCAAATATATCTTATCAGCCACCGAAGCCAAATAATAAGCGCTCTGTGTATAGTTGTCGCCATAAGCAACTATCCATTTACGGCTTTTTTTAAAGTCTACCAAAGCGTCTCTTATTTCTTGCAAAGACGCATACGAACCAGGCGCAAAAGCACCCGCTTCAAGATAGATACCTTTTATTTTATCGTCGTTTTTGGCTTTCTTCAAACCTGAAATAATATCTTCCAAGCTTATATTAGCAGCAACTCTGCCAGTAAACTTAGCCATAACATCTTCCTTGGAACGTTCGTTCAGTACTCCTGACAAGTCTACCACCAATACAGAATTATCTTTTATTTCTGCTGTTTCATCGCTCGACAATATCATTCCAAATATACAAACGAGACCTAACAACAACGTTACTAAACCAAAAAGGAATACGCCAACAAAGGTGGCAAAGACATTCTTAAAAAAGTCCTTCATAAAGACAATTATTTAATATATTTCTATTTAAAGCATTGTAGGCTCGGCAAAATCTACATTCTACTATTTCGCCAATACATACATTATATCTATGCAAAGATAAGCATAAATAGCTAATTTTCCAAATTTTGGCATAATTCTTTACTTTTTGCGACTTTTATTCACAAAACAACATATTAAGGATTAACATCTCGCACTATACGATAAACTGTTAATCCTTAATATCTTCAAACTAAAAGCTGTATTGGAAACCAATAGAGGCAAACTCTTTCAGTTGCCAATAGCCATGACGCCCATCTCGTTTTACACCATCGTCAAATCGGGGGTAGATAAACAGCTGTGCGCCTATGTATCTGTTAAACTGAAGCTTGATTGTATTCTCCCATTGGAACTCTGTTCGCTTGTAAGTGGCATAAGCATAAAGACGCGTTTTCCAAGTAAGAGCGTCCATCAACTTCCACTCAAAGTCTACAGTAAGTTCAGAACCGAAATCGTGCCGTGCGTGCTTGCCTTCTTCAATGCCTAATCTGCCCGCCAAATTCTTCAAGCGAGTATATTTCACATTGTAAGCCAAAGGAGCTAAGTGTACGTTTCCTTTCAACTTATGGTCTAACCAGTCAAGGGTATAATCCATACCCAATGACAGGTTAATATTCAATGGGGCGAGAATGTCTGAATACAACGAAGGGTCGTTGGAGCGGTAAGAATGCGTGAACTGCGTATAACCAACAAACTGAACCGAATAGTACCATCTCTTGGTAGCCTGCAAACCGAACTTGGAAGTAAGGCGTATCAAGTCCTCCGTAGTTTTAAAACTATGCAACGAATCGGACTTGCTGCTCTGAATACCAAACTTCAGTTCCAAGCGGTTGTCCCATTTCACCTTCTGTTTATTGTTATAATTAGCTTCCAACAGTGCTGATGACAACACCGAATAGTTGCTTTCGCCGCCTTTATGCCAATTGTTAGAAACATAATTCTGCAACAACTGCAAAGCATAATCGCCTTTATATTTCCAAAAATCGGGCTTCGTTATGAGCACTTCAACAGGAGAAAAGGTAGATTCCACTGGCAAAGGTGCAACCTTATCCACTATTTCCACATTCTGCTGTATAGGCATTTCCACATCTACCGTTGCCGTTTGCTTTCCCCGAAGTTCATCATCGGTCGTTCTTACCAACGATGGGCGATGCAGATAAATGTCTAAAAGGTGCCTGCTATAAGCATCGTTCTCTTTCAAAGCAAACGCATTGCTTACAATATTCTTATAATAGGTGGTAGGCAAAAACAAACGAGCAAGCTGGAAAACATCGCCTTTATAAGCCGCTCCTTTCCTACTCGCCTCGTTAAAGATTTTATTTTTTGCTAAAAACAAAGAGTCCATATAAGTCCGAAGCACACCATTCGAACCATCATTATTCATTTGCTTTACAGCTAAAGAGCCATTCACTTGGGCAGAAACAGCCAACGTGAAACTTATTGCAAATAAAAACAAGTAAATTTTACGCATCATTCTAAATTATAGCCTTGCTATTTTCTCCTTACAAAGTCCAGGTTTATTCCAACAATGTAGCAGCACGAACACGGCTCAACGTCTCTGGTGTCATTTGCAAATAACTGGCAATATAAACCAATGGCGCACGCAAAATAACTTGTGGACTTAATTTACACATTTTCTTATAACGGTCTTGTGCAGTTTCAAAGCGCACAAGGTCGGCATGCACTTGTGAAATGATAAGACTTTCTTCCAATATCTTGCGATAGAGAATCTGTATATTTACATTGTGCAATGCCACTTGCTCAAGTCGTCGCTTAGGCAATGCATACACGGTTGTAGGCTCTATCGCTTCTACCTGCAACTTCGTTGGCTCTTCGCGGAACAAGCTTTCGATACACATAAAAATAGTTCGGTCTTCGCCCAAATGCTCTGTTATCTGCTTTCCATTCTTAAAATAGAACTGACGAATAAGCCCACGCTCTATGTAATAGATATTCTCGCATACCTCTCCTTCGCTCAAAATCATCTCGCCCTTTGCAAATTTCATAGGAACGAGAATACTTTCAAGCACATCAAGTTCCTCGTGTGTCATTGTACTGTACTTCCGAGCCAACTCACGTGCAATGTCTCTGGTGTCAAAGGTTTCTTTCATATCTATACCTCCTTATTGGATTTAATCTAATTTTAATACTGCCAAGAATGCTTTCTGTGGTACTTGCACATTGCCCACTTGCTTCATACGCTTCTTGCCTTTCTTCTGTTTTTCCAACAGTTTACGCTTACGGCTGACGTCGCCACCGTAACATTTTGCGGTAACATCTTTACGTACCTGCTTCACTGTTTCGCGTGCCACAATCTTTCCGCCAATGGCTGCCTGTATGGCAATATCGAATTGCTGGCGCGGTATCAGTTCTTTCAGTTTTTCGCACATACGTCTGCCAAATGTTACGGCATTGCTCTCGTGCGTCAAAGTAGAAAGTGCGTCTACTGGTTCGCCATTCAAAAGAATGTCCAACTTTGCCAATTTAGACGGGCGGAATGAATCAATATGATAATCGAAAGAGGCATATCCTTTGGAAATGCTCTTCAATTTATCGTAGAAATCGATGACAATTTCGCCCAATGGAATCATAAAGATAAGCTCCAAGCGGTTGCCGCTGACATAGTTCTGACTGACAAGCTCGCCACGTTTATCAAGGCAAAGTGTCATTATCGGACCAATATAGTCGCTCGATGTAATGATTGACGCCTTTATATAAGGTTCTTCTATATGTTCAATCATCGTTGGTTCGGGCAAGCCAGACGGGTTGTGCACTTCCTTGCTTTCGCCCAACTTGTCGTACACCATATAGCTAACGTTCGGCACGGTGGTGATAACGTCCATATTGAACTCACGGTCGAGTCGCTCTTGGATAATCTCCATATGCAGCAAACCTAAGAAACCGCAACGGAAACCGAAACCTAAGGCTTGCGAACTTTCGGGTGAGAAAGTGAGCGAAGCATCGTTTAGCTGCAACTTTTCGAGCGATGCACGCAGGTTTTCATAATCGTTAGGGTCGATTGGATAGACTCCTGCAAACACCATCGGCTTCACCAGCTGGAAACCCTCGATGGCTTTCTCGCAGGGACGGTCTATGTGGGTAACTGTATCGCCCACCTTCACCTCGCGTGCATTCTTTATTCCCGATATAATATAGCCCACTTCGCCAGTCGATAGCTCATTCTTGGGCTTCATATCCATCTTCAAAACACCCACTTCGTCGGCGTCGTACTCCATTCCTGTCTGTACGAACTTCACCTTATCGCCTTTGCGAATGGTGCCGTTTGTTACTTTACACAAGGTTATAATGCCACGGAACGAATTGAAAATAGAGTCAAAAATAAGTGCTTGCAGCGGTGCTTTCTTGTCGCCTTTCGGAGCAGGCACACGCTCAACGATAGCCTGCAGGATTTCTGGAACGCCTGCGCCTGTTTTTCCGCTGGCACGAATTATGTCGCTTCGCTCGCAGCCGATGAGGTCGATAATTTCGTCTTCCACCTCTTCGGGCATTGCATTCGGCATATCAATCTTGTTGATTACAGGTATAATCTCAAGGTTGTTGTCGATTGCCATATACAAATTCGATATGGTTTGCGCCTGCACACCTTGCGTAGAGTCTACTATGAGCAGCGCACCTTCGCACGCTGCAATGCTTCTTGATACCTCGTAAGAAAAGTCTACGTGTCCTGGAGTATCTATAAGATTAAGAACATATTTCTCTCCATCTTGTTCGTACTCCATCTGTATGGCGTGGCTCTTAATGGTTATGCCACGTTCGCGTTCCAAGTCCATATCGTCAAGCATTTGTCCTCCTGTAACTTGAATGGTCTTGGTGTATTCCAATAAGCGGTCGGCAAGTGTAGACTTACCGTGGTCTATATGCGCTATGATGCAGAAATTTCTTATTTGGTTCATTAAAATTTTCGTCTTTTAATATGCAAAATTAACAATAAAAGCGAGAAATACAAAGGAACCAATCATAAAATTGCTCAAAAAGGCTTACCTTTGCATCATCTTAGGTAAAGATAGCACATTTATTAGGCAAGAAGATGAAGTTAAACAAAGCCCTTTTCATATCAATTGTTTGCGTCGCACTTGTGGGTTGCCACGAGAGTTTGGAAGACCGTGCAGCGAAGGAATGCAAAGATTACACACAAAAAAAATGCCCTACACCAATAGTAGAAAACACACGAATGGACAGTATGGTGTATGAAGCCGACACGCGCACCATACACTATTATCACTCGTTTTTCAACGAAGCCGACAACAAAGAAATCATTGCGGCACACAAACAGGAACTCCGCCAGACATTGCTTGCTGCGGTAAAGAAAGATATGGGCACAAAGATATATAAGGAAGCTGGCTTCAACTTCCGCTACACTTACCATTCGGGTAAAGCACCCAAAACTGTTCTATTCGACCAAACTTACAAGAAGGGCGAATATTAGGATAGGTATTTTTTAGCAAGTTCCCCTATGAAGCAGTGCGAAGTTTTTCGCTTTGCTTTGTAAAGATAATTCTGTTAAAAAGTGATAACTGCGCTTTGACGTTGCGAAAGCGGCTCTTTTGCGATGCAAAACCTACGCTTTTACCGTGCAAAACAGCCGCTTTTAGAATGCAAAACAATAGATTTTGTAACACATTGATAATTAAAGAGTTAAGCAATAGATATGCTTGCGAAAAATATTTACACCTTTATCCTCTTCTTTTCGGTCATAAAACAACGTGAAATCGATGCAAGAATTGGACAAAAATGCTTCACTTCTTTCCGATTTAACAAGCATACCAAATCATAGAAACCCTATACGCTTGTAGATTACAAAGAGGTTTGTTGCTTTTTAAACGTAGCTGCAAAGTTTACTTTCAGCACATTACTTTCGCGCAAACTTTGCTTTAAGTCGTTTATTGTGCCCATCGGTGTGGCTTTGTCGGCACGCACACTGACGCTCATTTGCTTCTTATCGGCTGCCGACATAGCAAGGCGTTCCTTAGACAGATAGCCTTTTACATCTTTCAAGTCTACTATCTTATCGTTGAGTTGCACGCACAAGCTATCGCCCGAAACTGCGCCCGCAGCATTCATAGGCGTACCTATATATATGTAGGATATGGCAGACTTCTTCACCAACTTGGTGAGTTCCGTGCCCTGTGGCACCTGATACTTTACCTTGACAGTGGTTTTACGCATGTGGGTAACAAGCATAAAGAAAAACAAAATCGTAAAAATAAGGTCGGGCAAAGAAGCTGTATTCAGTTCGGGAATACTTCGTTTGTGGCGTCGGTAGATACTCATCGTGTGCCTCCTTCCTCGCCGTTGATGGCTTTTACTTCGTAAACTTCCGAAATGCGCTGCGGTATTTCCTCGGCTATCTGTATCTGCTGTTCAACGGTACAAAGCTGATATTGCTTGCCATACAGTTGTTCGGCACGCTTATTCCGCAGATTGTTGTAGGCTGCCACTATCTCGTTTTGGAGCGAAAAATAAGTGTTGTAAGACGCTTTTCTATCCGTCTGAATTTGAATGATGTGTTTTTTCCCTTTCGATGCTACAAAGTTCTCAACCGTTTGCCTTACAGTTTGCAAAGCCATCGGTTTATCATTGAGCTGCAATTCATTGTCGGCAAGTATCTGAAACTTCAGCACCAAGCGTGCATCAACCATTGTCGGAACCTCTGTTTTTTCTTTCTCCATAGGCGGAAGCTGGCGTTCCAAGCCCTCGTCTACCTCCATTGAGGTGGTAACGAGGAAAAGAATCAACAGCATAAACGATATATCGGCTGTTGAAGAAGTGTTCAGTCCTGGAACTTTTCGCTTGGCACGTTTAAACATAGGCTTATCTATTTTCTCTTCCTATAATAGCGCGTTGCACCAAAAACAGATGCTCCAATGGCTGCAAGCAGCAATATAAGCGATGAGGTAACGAACATATCGGAAGCTTTCAGCCAAAACTTATCGGCGTAGGTTGTGCCGTTTATGACCATCGAATCGGAAGAACCGAAGAGAAACGACAACACAAGACACAGGAAAGTAGTGCCAAAAACAGCTATCGTTATTTTGTAGGTTGGAATTCCGTTCACTACACGCTGTTTCACGGAGATTGTCTTCACCGTATGGAACACAGACAACAGCATGACAAGAACCGTCAGACCGAGAAGTATCCACATAAAGACAATAAGGGCATCGGTAAGCAAGGGCGCATTGAAAGCAGGATTTTCGGCAAACGGAGCATAGAAACCAACTGAAAAGAACAAGACAAAAACAAGGGCAGCAATGCCTATCAGCAGGTACAAGACGCGCTGCGATATTCGTTCTTCTGCCAATTTTGCAAATTTATTCTTTAAGTTCATAGCCTATCGGTTCAGTTTATACACCATGATAGCGTCTAACAAAGAGATTGCCGACTCTTCCATCTGAGCCGTCAGATGCTCTATCTTGGAAAGTATATAGTTGTAGAATACTTGCAAGACCAAAGCTACAATGATACCGAAGATGGTGGTTATCAGAGCCACTTTCATACCCGAAGCCACAATGGTAGGACTGATGTCGCCCGCAACTTGTATTTGGTCGAAAGCCATTACCATACCTATTACCGTACCGAGGAAACCCAACGACGGTGCCATAGCAATGAAAAGGGTTACCCACGAACAGCCTTTCTCCAAATTGGCACTCTGCACACTGCCGTAGGAAGCCACGCTGCGCTCTATGTCTTCGATAGAACCTTCGATGCGGAGAAGTCCTTGATAGCAGATAGAAGCTACAGGGCCACGGGTGTTCTTGCTAAGTTCTTTCGCCTTTTCAATGTCTTTTGCAACTATCAGGTCGGTCAGCTTTCCCATAAAACGCTTTGCATCAATCTCCGAAAGGCTAAGATAGATAATGCGTTCTATACAGAAAGCCAAGCCCAACACCAAAGCTAAGGCAACAAGCGACATAAAGCCTGCATTGCCGTCGATGAACTTTCGCTTCAACGATTGGTGGAAACCTACACTTTCTGTCGATGCTTTTTGCACCTTCGGAGCATTTTCTTCCACTCCGAGGGCGTCGAGTGCATCGCTGCTTTGTGCGCCTCCGCTCGCATTTGCCTCCACGTTTGGTTTCTGCTGTGCTGCATCAGCGTTTTGCGCAATACTGCCAAGCGGACAAGAAAACAAGATGGTTGCGAAGATTGCAAGACAAGCAATTATTTTTTTCATACTGATATTTCTTTTCTAAAATCTTATAATTAAATGCCGAAAGAGCTTGTACGAAGCATCGAAGCTATGTTCTTTTACTCAACAATGCAGCCCTTATGCTTTTGAATTTCAAAAATACTAATTTTATGAATAACCGCCAAACGATTGGCAGAATATCTTCTATGACAGCGTTTCGGCAGAATATATTTATCTACAAAGCTACACTTCTATGCTTGTTTGGCCTGATGATAAGCCAGCATTCCACGAATGGGCGACTTCTCTACCTTATCTACTTCAAAACCAAACTTTGCAGTTGCCTTTTCAAAAACATTGCGGAAATGGTAGGCAATACTGCCTATTGCCGACACTTTCTTTACTCCGTAACAAGCGTATTCGCACACATTGCGTTCAAAGAAAAGTTCAAAGTTTTGCTGTACCAATGCTTCCAATTCGGGCAAATCCAAGTGTCGGTTTATGAATTGTGCAGTAGAAGCCAAGAATCTGTTCGCCAATGGCTTGCGATAAACTCTTTCAATGATTTCCTGATAGGTGAGATTTTCTTCACGAAGGTATAATTCTCGGATTGCTTCGGGCAGTCCGCCTTTAAATATTCCGTTCATAAAGAGTTTGCCTAATGCCGCCCCACTGCCTTCATCGCCTAAGATATAACCCAACGGAGGAACACTCTTTACGATTGTCTTGCCATCGTAAAAACAACTGTTAGAGCCTGTTCCCAATATGCAGGCAATGCCCGATGTGTCGCCACACAAGGCTCTGGCTGCGCCAAGCAAGTCGCCGGCAACTTCCACAGTTGCTTCCACAAAAGTTTCAGACAAACATTTTTTCATCTTAGGTTGTACGCCTTCGGTGCAACCAGCCCCATAGAATGCAACAGATTTAATCAGATTTGCTGCATCGGTATCATCTAAAACAGATACTAATTGAGGTAGAACTTCATTCTTTAAAATAAGTTCTATCTCGCTGTCTGATTGATGAAAAGGATTGATTCCCTGCGTTGAAATAACCTTATCATTATTTCCTTCATTGCCCGAAACTATCCAATCGGTTTTTGTACTGCCACTATCTGCTATCAGTATCATACGCTTTGTTTTGCTTGCAAAAGTACAAAAAACTTCAAAATAAAATACTTCCATAGTATTATAAAGTATTAATAAACTTATGTAGATAGCTTGCATATTCACCTTATTATATATACCTTTGCATTATTAAACAGCTTTGGGAAGCAACTTTCTCAACATTCTATATTTCATATCGTTCCGCAAATGAATAATAAAAACATCTATATTGCAGGACCTTGCGTCATTGAAAGCCAAGAACTCCTGAACACAGTCGCTGCAGAATTGGTGCGCCTGAATGAGAAATATGGCATAGACATAATCTTTAAAGCCAGTTTCGACAAGGCAAACCGCACCAGTCTGAACTCTTTCCGTGGACCAGGAATGGTGAAAGGACTTGAAATGCTGCAGGAAATCAAAGACAAATACGGCTTACAGCTACTCACCGACATTCACGAAAGCTATCAAGCAGAGGAAGTTGGCAAAGTTGTGGACGTCATTCAGATACCTGCTTTCCTGTGCAGACAAACCGATTTGTTGGTTGCAGCTGCGAAAACGGGAAAGATTGTGAACATTAAAAAAGCACAATTCCTTAGCGGAAAGGATATGAAATACCCAGTTGAGAAATGCAAGGAAAGCGGTGCGAAAGAGGTTTGGCTTACAGAACGCGGCAATAGCTTTGGCTATAACAACCTTGTTGTGGATTTCAGAAACATTCCAGACATGCAGGAATTTAGCGAAACCGTGATTATGGATTGCACACACAGCGTTCAACGTCCAAGCGCAGGCAATGGAAAGACTGTCGGCGACCGCAAGTTTGTTCCTTCAATGGCATTGGCTGCCAAAGCTTTTGGTGCTAACGGATACTTCTTTGAGGTACACCCCGACCCAGACAAAGGGCTCAGCGATGCAGCCAATATGCTGGAATTAGCCAACCTTGAAAGTCTAATCGTACAACTACAATAAAGCGAAAGAGAGAAAAGCAAGATGGAAAGTGTTAGAGATTATGCAATACAATGCATTAAAGACGAAGCCAATGCCACATTAGCTTTGATAGAACAGTTGGACGATAACTTCGATAAGGCTGTAGAACTGATGTACCACTGCAAAGGGAAAGTTATCGTTACAGGCGTCGGTAAAAGCGGAAACATCGGTGCTAAAATAGCTGCAACATTGTCATCGACAGGCACTCCTGCCTTCTTTGCTAATCCTTTAGATGTTTTTCACGGCGATTTGGGTGCTATGACGAAAGACGACGTTGTGTTAGCACTCTCTAATTCGGGACAGACAGACGAACTTCTGCGCTTTATTCCAATGGTATTGCATATGAACATTCCCATCATTGGTATGAGTGCCAATCCAAAATCGCTGTTGGCAAAATACTCTACAACACATATAAAGGTATGGGTTGAGAAAGAAGCTTGCCCACTGAACCTGGCTCCAACAAGCTCTACAACAGCCGCATTGGTAATGGGCGACGCACTTGCCATTGCCCTAATGGAAGTCAGGAAGTTCCGTCCGAAAGACTTTGCACAGTTCCACCCTGGCGGAGAACTCGGCAAACGCTTGCTAACCACGGCACAAGACGTTATGCGTTCAGAGGATTTACCTATCATTCCTAAAGAGATGCACTTGGGAGAAGCTATCATTCATGTCAGCAACGGCAAGTTAGGGTTAGGCGTTTCTATTGAAAACGATAAGGTTATCGGACTTATTACCGATGGCGACATACGCCGTGCGATGGAAAAATGGCAAGCTAAATTCTTTGACCACACAGTAGAAGACATTATGACAAGAACGCCTAAAACCGTTCTTCCTAATACTAAAATCACCGAAATTCAAAGTATTATGCACCAATATAAAATACACACGGTGTTGGTTTGCGATAAGGAACAAAGGCTATTGGGTGTCGTAGACCATTACAGTTGTATGCTTTAACCGTGCGTTTCAAAGCAAAGAAGAGCACGAAAGACAAATAAAAAGAAAACAAAAAAAGCGAATAACGTGAAGAATACAGAAAGAAAATCACTTTTACTAACCTTGCTTTTGCTATGGTTTGCTGCACTTAGGCAACCCATAATGTCAAGTCCTGCAACCGATAAGCAACACCCTCTGCCAACAGGCTCCGATTCTTTACTTGTGCAACAGCTCAGAAAGAAAGGCATACAGTTCAGCAACAACAATTCGGTAACGCTGCTGACAAACGGTCAAGAGAAATTCGACGACCTGTTTAAAGCCATTGAACAAGCTCGTTCAAGCATACATTTAGAGTATTTCAACTTCAGAAACGACTCCATTAACAAAGAATTGATTACCCGTCTTGCGAAGAAGGTAAAAGAAGGAGTGGAAGTCAGAGCGATATTCGATGGATTTGGCAATGCCAGCAACAATCGTCCGATGCGCAAAAGGCATTTAAAAGAAATCAGAAAGCAAGGTATTGAAATATATGAATTTAAGCCAATAGAGTTTCCTTGGATACACGATGTGTTCAATCGCGACCACCGCAAGATTGTCATTATTGATGGAAAGATAGCCTATACAGGCGGTATGAATGTTGCCGACTACTATATTAAAGGTACAGAAGTTGTTGGAGAATGGCACGATATGCATTGCAGGATAGAAGGCGATGCCGTAAACACTCTGCAAAAGATATTCCTGCAAATGTGGTATACGGTATCAGCGCAAAATGTCCATGGTGCAAAATACTACCGAGGAATAAGCAATGCTACCTATGTGAAAGGATTAAAACCAGACACTTGCGCTGCTGCAGGACATAAAATGGTAGGCATTATCAACCGAGAGCCTCATGTATCGCAAGACATTATCAGGACTTTCTATGCGAAAGCAATTGATGATGCGCAAGACAGCATAAAGATTATAAACCCCTATTTCACGCTTGGTCCGAAGATAAGAAGGGCATTAAAGAAAGCTGCAAAGCGCGGAATAAAAGTAGAAATAATGCTGAGTGTCAAGAGCGACATTCCGCTAACACCCGACTGCGGATACTATAATGCACACAAGTTGATGAAGAGCGGTTGCATAATCTGGTTGTTCGAGCCAGGCTTCCACCATACAAAAATCATACTTGTAGATGGCAAAATCTGCACCGTAGGTTCGGCAAACCTGAATGCTCGCAGCCTAAGATGGGATAGAGAATTAAATGCTGTGATTATAGATAAAGAAACTACAAAGGAGCTGGACACCCTTTTTGAAAATCAAAAGAAAGATTGCTTCAAGCTAACGGAAAAGAAATGGAACGAATGGAGAACTCCTTGGCAGAAGCTGAAAGGTTTATTGGGCTTCCTCATCTCTCCTTTCCTGTAATCCGTTAAGGTCAGATTTTATTTATATCCACATATCCGTGCATAACGGCATAAATCGTCAGTGCCGACACACTCTTCATACCCAACTTCTCCATAATGTTTTTTCGGTGTGTTATAACAGTGGTCAAACTAATGTTCAGTTTGATTGCTATCTCCTTGTTTATATAGCCCTGCACCACCAAAGAAAGTACTTCTATTTCGCGATTGGTCAATACTTTATTCTTTAAAACCTGCGGCATTTCAGGGAAATTCTTACCTCCTGCATGCCCGTGCTGCTCCACCATAAGCAGGTTGCGCACCAATTCATCTTCACCAACATTGACGCAGATGCAATGGAAACCAGACAATTGCGAATTAGAATCTTTGGAAATCGTCAGCAATATCGTCTTCTGTCTGCGCTCCGTAAAGAACGTTATATTCTCTAAAACTATGGTTTGAGCTGCAAAGAAATGGAAGAATGAATCGGGGTTAGCCGCAGAAAAGTCCTCGAAAGTAGAGAAAGACTCTATTTCTATCATCGGTACTACATCTTGAAGAATGCTTTTCAGTCCAAGTACGGCAAGCGTATTAGGGTCGATAACCGCAATACGCGGACGCCCACTCATTATCTTTCTCATGTCCATAGATTGCAAAAGTACAATTATTTTGTAAGATACGAAACAAGAATACCTATTTTTTGGTATTCAAAAACTATGGTTACAGGCTTACCGTACCTATATCTACCAAGTTATTTACGATAGCGTAAATGGTGAGCCCCGCAGGAGAATGGATTTGCAACTTACGCGCAATGTTTCTGCGGTGGGTAATCACGGTATTTGTAGAAATGCACAAATGGTTGGCAATTTCCTTGTTCGTCATTCCCTGAACCACACAAATAATCACATCTTTCTCACGGTCGCTCAGCGTTTCGCCCGTATCGGGTTGCTTGCTCAGCATACTTGAAATCTTCACCGACACATCGTTCTGCTTGCTCTTCAGTTCCAAATGGCGAATAGCAGGTATGAACAGTTCTTCTTCAACATCGGCATGCTGGTCGAGCCACTCCTCGCAATGGTAAATATCGTATAGTGTTGCCGTGAGCTGACTGTTGCGATGCGCATCTGAAGGCAGATACTTAATAATGATGTTTTTAAGTTCGTGCAACTTTACATCGGTCTGTTTATGATGCTTGGAGAAGGTTTCTATATCGTAATTGTTGTTTGTTTGTCCCGACAATAAAGAATCGACATATGGGAAAACCATTTTCTCTTCGTACTTCATGTGGTTGCGAATATCGTGTGCATATTCGTCGTACAGTTTCAAAATGAGTCGTGCCAGATTGTCGTTCTCGTCCAACGAATCCACAAGTTTCTTGCGAATGAACGGCAACTGAAAATCCAAATAGTAAGTATGGAAGGCCTTTAGATACTTCACCAAGGTAGGTATAGATAGCCTGTCGGCATCGTCGTATTCCTTATAACCATTCATTGTAAAATTCACAATAGCCAAAAACGTATAAGTATCAACATTCTGGCTATCGCAAACCTCCCGAACAGTTTTATCGCCGAAGCCCAAATTAATTCCGAAACCGCCCAGAGCTTGTAGTAGGTCGTAATTATCGCTGATAAGAGAAATCATCTTATCATCAGCCTCATACATCTTATGATTTTTCATTTAGGTCGCATTTTAAATATCTTTGTATAAGATAAATTGCACTTGGGTGAATATGAAAGTATGCTTTCGTTTTCCCCTGTTGCAATATCTATGCAAAATAATAACATTTTTACGAGCTGTGCAATAGCAATAAGTAGGTATTTTAAAATACCAAACAATTAGTATTGCAGCAAAGAAATAATGATAGTATCTTTGCAAGCAAATGGGTGCAGGGATAATTGCAACTCTCGTACAGTGGTTATAGTTACAGACAGCAAGGTACAAACTTAGTTCTCTTCACTATTCTGCTGCGAGACAGCAATTAGGTATCTGCACTCTTTTTATTTTGCAAATGTACTAATATTTAGACAAACAGAACAGAAAATTAAAAGAAAATACGAAATTAACCCTGTAAAAACCAACAAATTAAGCCGTAAATGCCATTTTTATGCAATTCGCAAGCATTTACAACAACACACTACCCTACTTCCATAATTCACCGATAAAAGTATTTGGATTTTGCTGTAACGCCTTTGCATTAACCTATAATCGGAGAGTTTTTACTTTTAAAGCATCGCCTTACAAGCGTAGAAATTCAGTGAAAACCGCTTACTTTATAGATAAAAAGAACTTTATAAAAGTGTAAATATTTTTTATAAGAATATCTTTTACCTAACTAACTCGTTTTCAATGCTTTACAAAACCTATTGTTTTGCATTCCAAAAGCGTAGGTTTTGCACGGTAAAAGCGGCTGTTTTGCAGCGCAAAACCTACACTTTCGCAACGTCAAACCGAAATTACCATTTTTCGTGCGAATTATCTTTACAAAACGAAAGAGATTTTTCAGTATTTGCCTTATGCAACAAAAAGAGAATCACTCTCCCACCACGTTGTATCTACCGAACTGTTACATTCCTTGAAAACTACTATCTGGTAGGATAGCTGTATCTATTGAAATCGTAAAATCCGCTACGCTGATTGGGCACGTGGTCGTATTCTATGTTTATCGAGAGCGAGTTCTGATTGTGTTCTCCCCATTGATAAGTAACACCGCCACCTATTCTGTCCATAAATCTACTGTCAGCCATTCCGTAACCCCAGCCTGCATACATTGGCGAAAAGCCCATACCGTAACCACCAAATGCGCCATATCCCATTGCCCAAGGAGCGAAGTTGCCTGAATTGAACGCTTTCTGAACAAAAGCGTATGCACTCCAATGTTCGTTGAATCGGTAGCCAAAAATGGCATTTACACCTGCAGTGGTATAGTTGGAACCGCCATAGGTTACATTATTTATATAGCCCCCTACCGCCAATGTGGCTTTTTTCGATAGGTTGGTAACATACATCAGCGATACGTCTTGAACGAAACCAGCACCGTGGCCGTAGCCATTGCCCAAGTTGGCAAATACCGATGCACTGAGGTTTACGTTCAATCCCTTGTGCAAACGCCACGTATTGAATCCCCAGCCATAACCCCAATAAGGATAATACATATCGTTATTGGTTATGGCTTGCCCGTTTTCATCGACAAGCGGCAGGTTTCTGTCTATCTGTTGCTGCTCGCGTTCTTCTGCCAAAAGGCGTGCATATTCCTTTTCAGCCTCTGTTGCTTGTCTGTATCCTTGCAGACGTGAAGATTCTATTGGTGCGACAACAGTCGTATCAACATTATTATAAACATCTTGCGCATACATTCTTATACCAAGAAGCAGTGCTATGGCTATGACAAATATCTTCTTCATACAATGCAAATTTAGAATATTGGAGCCTAACAGCCAAAGAAATTAAAAGAATTTAATCTTTTCTATGATTTTATTCAGTGGCACGTTCTCTCCTCATTATCAAGGGAGGGTCGGTGGTGAAGATAAACACCGTTGCGGCGTGGAATACCTGTCCCGGATTGATATTTGTACTTATCTTTTCCTTATTATCATTGTAACCCGTATGAAGGGGTTGGAAAGAAATGCCCGTACTGTTTTTACCATACGAGTTTATGCGCAAAGTTGGTTCGTATGTATAAACCGTCAGCACTCTGCCGCTCTGCTCGTCGAAAAGAATGGCAGCAGGTTTCTGCACGTTGGCAGGGTGTCGCAACTGAAAGGCGTGGTTGTATCCATTTTGCAAATCGTTGATGCGCTCGCCCAATTCCCTCGGTTGAATGAAGTTCAACGGCGTAGACCGCACGTTTTCCTGCTCGCCCGTAAGTCGCATATCCTTATCGAACACATTTGTTTTATGTGAATCTATCCACAAATGCTGCTTTAGAATAGAACGATTGGGGTCGCCCGACAGGTTGAAAACGATGCCGTTGGTAAGTTTATAGCGTGTTGGGGCGGTGGAAGTCATTCTGTAATCAACGTCAAGTGCGTTTTGGTCGGACAGCGTATAGGTTACCGAGAAGTTCATTTTGCCGTCAAACTCGCCGTCTTTGCTGTCTGCAATATAACGAAAAGTTACGGATTGGTGGTCGGCACTGACTACTTCCCAGACCTTATCCGCCAACGCAGGACTTACTTTTCCGTCAAGACTCATCATCGTTGCACCAAGTATCGTGTTGTCTTTGTAGTCGGATATATGTTTATAGCCTTTTATTACAGGTTCCAATCTTCCATTCCAGTTATATGCTTCGAGCTGCATAAGACGTGCGCCGTAGTTGCTTACCAAGGCTTTCATACCCGTATCGTTTATTAACTGAAAGGTTTGTATATCTTGCGCCGATAGCACAAGAGAGAAAAAACAAGCTATTATGGCAAAGCTTAGGTGTTTCATTGTTTTCGATTTTAGATGGGCAGACTTCTGTGTTCTACCTTATATTATTATTGCAAATATAGATTTTTTTTTTGAAAGAAACAGTATTTGCAGAAAAAATATTCTTTTACGCTTCATTTTGCAAGGTCAGATGACACGAAAAACCAAAAGAGCGATTTAGACACAGCGTAAGGAGAAATAGCTTATTTTAGTTAAAAACTTTGGCTTTTTATGACATAATGATGTAAAACTTCATTTTTTTAAATAGTTTAAGGCTAAATATTTTGTAGTTTGCCACCTTATTCTTAATTTTACACCGTAAAGAAACTATGCCTAAAAAATTAATATACAAAATAAAAAATGGTACAAGAAAAACAAATCATTGAATGTGTTCCTAACATTAGCGAGGGACGTAACAAGGCTATTATTAAGCAAGTAACTGACGAAATTGAACGCGTAAAAGGCGTGAAACTGCTTGATGTAGACCCAGGTGAAGCTACAAACCGTACAGTAATTACTTTTGTTGGTGCTCCTGATGTTGTATTGGAAGCTGCTTTCCAATGCGTAAAGAAGGCTGCACAACTCATTGATATGCGCCAGCATCACGGTGCACACCCACGTATGGGAGCTACCGATGTTTGCCCATTAATCCCAGTGGCAGGCATCACACTTGAAGAATGTGCTGAATTGGCACGCAAGTTGGCAGAACGTATCGCCAACGAACTGCAAGTGCCTTGCTATTGCTACGAAGCTGCTGCAAGAACTCCTGAACGCCGCAACCTCGCTATTTGCCGTAAGGGCGAGTACGAAGGATTGGCAGAAAGAATGACCGTTGAAGCTGAAGCACCCGACTTTGGTGCTCGTGCATGGGACGAAGGCGTTGCACGTACAGGCTGTACTGCAGTGGGTGCCCGCGACTTCTTGATTGCAACAAACTTCAACTTGAATACCACTTCTACCCGTCGTGCCAATGCTATTGCATTCGACGTACGCGAAAAAGGCCGTCCACAACGCGAAGGAGGCTCACCTGTTGGCAAGCCAATGAAGGACGAAAACGGAAAAACAATTATGATTCCAGGTACATTGAAGTCTACAAAGGCAATAGGTTGGTTCATCGACGAATACGGCATTGCACAGGTTTCAATGAACATTACCGATATTAACGTTACTCCATTGCACGTTGCATTCGACGAGGTTTGCCGTTGCGCACAAAACCGTGGCGTTCGTGTTACAGGTACAGAAATCGTTGGTTTGATACCAAAGCGCACATTGGTAGAAGCAGGTAAGTATTTCTTGAGAAAACAAAACCGTTCTACAGGTATTCCTGAAGAAGACATCTTGCAGATTGCTATCAAATCAATGGGATTGGACGACTTGAAGGAATTCAACCCACGCGAAAAGGTTATCGAGTACCTTTTGGAAGACGAGAATAAGACAGCGAAGCTCATCGACCTTACAGTGAAAGGTTTTGCTGACGAAACATCACGCGAATCACCAGCTCCAGGTGGTGGTACCATCTCTGCTTATATGGGTGCTTTAGGTGCTGCATTGGGAACAATGGTTGCCAATCTCTCAAGCCACAAGGCTGGTTGGGACGACCGTTGGGAAGAATTTAGCAACTGGGCAGACAAGGGACAGAAGATTCAGGCTGAGCTTATGGTACTTGTAGACGAAGATACCGAAGCTTTCAACCGCATTATGGAGGCATTTGGTCTTCCTAAAAAGACTGACGAGGAAAAAGAAGCTCGCTCTGCTGCTATCCAAGCTGCAACTTTGTTCGCAACACAAGTACCTTTGCACACTATGCAAGCATCATTCAAGGTATTTGAACTCTGCAAAGCAATGGCAGAAGAAGGTAATCCAAACAGTGTTTCTGACGCTGGTGTAGGCGTACTCGCAGCCCGTGCTGCCGTACTAGGTGCAGGCTTGAACGTTAAGATTAACGCTTCAGGACTGAAAGACCGCGAAACTGCTGACAAGCTTGTAAGCGAAGCTAACGAGCTCATTAAGAAGGCTAATGAACTTGAAGCTGAAATAATGAAGATTGTAGAAGATAAACTATAAAAACTATACAAAAATGACTAAGGAACAATTTATAGCAGACATTCGTGCCGGCATACCTGAAACGCTTCCAGAGCCTCAGGCATACGACACTTCTATTAACCATGCTCCAAAGCGCAAGGATATTCTTACTGCAGAAGAAAAGAAGCTTGCACTTCGCAATGCATTGCGCTACTTCCCAAAGAAGTTCCACGCTACATTGGCACCAGAATTTGCCAATGAGTTAGAAACATACGGACGCATCTATATGTATCGCTTCCGTCCTACATACGAGATGTACGCTCGTCCTATCGACGAATATCCACACAAGTCGCATCAGGCTGCTGCTATTATGATGATGATTCAGAACAACCTTGACAAGGCTGTGGCTCAACATCCTCACGAATTGATTACATACGGTGGCAACGGTGCTGTTTTCCAAAACTGGGCACAATACCGTTTGGTTATGAAATACTTGAGTGAAATGACCGACGAGCAAACACTCGTTATGTATTCTGGTCACCCACTCGGTCTTTTCCCATCGCACAAGAATGCACCACGTGTGGTTGTTACCAATGGTATGGTTATTCCTAATTACTCTAAACCAGACGATTGGGAACGCAACAACGCACTCGGCGTAAGCCAGTACGGTCAGATGACTGCTGGTTCATATATGTATATCGGCCCTCAAGGTATCGTTCACGGAACAACAATTACTGTGTTGAACGCTGCACGCAAGGTTGGCGGCGACAACATGAAGTTGTTTGTTACAGCTGGTCTTGGCGGTATGTCAGGTGCACAGCCTAAAGCTGGTAACATAGCAGGCGTTGTTAGCGTAACAGCAGAAATCAATCCATTGGCTGCTCACAAGCGTCATGAGCAAGGTTGGGTAGATGAATTGCACGAAAACCTCGACGAACTGATTCCTGCAATCCGCAAGGCTGTTGAAGAAAAGCGTGTGGTTTCAATGGCATACGTAGGCAATGTGGTAGACCTTTGGGAACGTTTGGCAGAAGAAAATATCCACGTAGACCTTGGTTCTGACCAGACTTCGCTCCACAACCCTTGGGCTGGAGGCTACTATCCAGTAGGTGTTTCGTTGGAAGAAAGCAACCGTATGATGGCAGAAGAGCCTGAATTGTTCAAGGAAAAAGTACAAGAGTCTTTGCGTCGTCAAGTTGCAGCTATCAACAAACTCACTGCCGATGGTATGTACTTCTTCGATTACGGCAACGCCTTCCTATTGGAATCAAGCCGTGCAGGTGCTGATATAATGGGAGAGAACGGTAAATTCCGTTATCCTTCATACGTTCAAGACATCATGGGACCTATGTTCTTCGACTATGGTTTCGGTCCTTTCCGCTGGGTTTGCTCATCTGGCGACCCTAAAGACTTGGAAACAACCGACCGTATCGCAACAGAAGTTCTCGAAAAAATGCGCAAGACCGCAACTCCTGATATCATCGGACAATTGGACGACAATATCCACTGGATTAAGGAAGCAGGCAAGAACAAGCTCGTTGTAGGCTCTCAGGCTCGTATTCTCTACGCTGACTCTGAAGGTCGTACAAAGATTGCCTTGGCATTCAACGAAGCTATCAAACGAGGTGAAATCAGCCGCCCAGTAGTTTTGGGTCGCGACCACCACGACGTATCAGGTACCGACTCTCCGTTCCGCGAGACAAGCAACATCTACGACGGTTCACAGTTCTGCGCTGATATGGCTGTTCACAACGTTATCGGCGACTCTTTCCGTGGCGCAACATGGGTTTCAATCCACAATGGTGGCGGCGTAGGCTGGGGCGAAGTTATCAACGGCGGTTTCGGTATGGTTATCGATGGTGGTGAAGATTCAGACCGCCACATTCGTCAAATGCTCCTTTGGGACGTGAACAATGGTATTTCTCGTCGCAGTTGGGCACGCAACAAGGGTTCAATCGACGCTATCAAGCGCGAAATGGAACGTACTCCAGGCTTGACCGTAACGCTTCCAAACTTTGTTGACGACGATATTATCAACGAAGCATACAAGTAAAAACAAACGTATTCACAGATAAGGCATATCCTTATCTGTGAATATTCATTTTAAAGAAACAAGTTAACTTTTAAATACAATTATGACACATAAGATAAGTGCAGAACACCTCTCTATTGAAAGAATTGGTGAAATCATTGAAAACAACATTAAACTCGAACTTTCTGACGACGCACGCAACCGCATTGTTCGTTGCCGTGAATACTTGGACAAGAAGATTGAATCATCAGACAAACCTATCTATGGCGTAACAACTGGCTTTGGTTCGTTGTGCAAAATCTCTATCGACAAGCAACAACTCTCTGACCTTCAGAAGAACCTTATGATGTCGCACGCCTGTGGTGTTGGCGACCGCGTGCCAAACGAAATCGTAAAGATTATGTTGCTGCTCAAGATTCAGTCGCTAAGCTACGGCTTCTCAGCTTGCCAATTGGTAACTGTAGAGCGTTTGATTGATTTCTTCAACAACGATATTTACCCCGTTGTTTACATGCAAGGCTCACTCGGTGCATCGGGCGACCTCGTTCCATTGGCTCACCTATGCTTGCCACTCTTGGGTATCGGCAGTGTAGAAATGAACGGTGAAGTTGTTTCAGGCGAGGAAATGCTGAAGAAGATGAACTGGCAACCTATCCAGCTCGTTTCAAAAGAAGGTTTGGCATTGCTCAACGGTACACAGAACATGAACTCATTTGCTGTTTGGTGCTTGCTCCAAGCACAGCGATTGAGCGATTGGGCAGACAAGATTGGTGCAATGTCGCTCGAAGCTTACGATGGTCGTATCGAACCATTCACACACGCCGTACATGCTGTTCGTCCTCACCAAGGACAAATCGAAACAGCTGCTCGCATTCGTGAGTTGCTCGAAGGCAGCGAACTCATCAAACAACCAAAGGTAAACGTGCAAGACCCTTACTCTTTCCGTTGTATGCCACAGGTTCACGGCGCATCAAAAGACACCATACGCTACGTGAAATCTGTAATCGACATTGAAGTGAACGCAGCTACCGACAACCCAACTGTTTGTCCAGACGAAGACCTCGTTATCTCTGCAGGCAACTTCCACGGCGAACCTATCGCACAACCAATGGACTTCCTTGCCATTGCCCTTTGCGAACTCAGCAACATTTCAGAACGTCGTATCTACAAACTCGTATCCGGCACACGCGACCTTCCAAGCTTCTTGGTAGCTAAACCAGGCGTGAACAGCGGTTTCATGATTCCACAATACACTGCTGCTTCTATCGTTAGCCAGAGCAAGATGTACTGTACACCAGCTTCTGCCGACAGCATTCCTTCTTCGCAAGGACAGGAAGACCACGTCAGCATGGGTGCGAACGCAGCCACAAAGCTCTACCAAGTAGTGCTGAATACAGAGCGTGTACTCGCTATCGAGCTTTTCAATGCGGCACAGGCACTCGAATTCCGTCACCCATTGAAGTCTTCTCCTGCCATCGAAGCTATCTTCGAGGCTTATCGTAAGGATGTGCCATTCGTTGAAAACGACCAATTTATGGCACCACACATTGCTAAGTCAGTAGATTTCCTCCGCAAATGAAACTCTTAGTAACAAATATCGGCATACTGGCAGGCATCGGACATGAAGGTAAACGATGCCTGCGAGGGGCTGAAATGTCCCAACTAAACACCATTGAAAATGCTTACCTTTATGTAGAAAACGGTCGCATCGTTTCTTACGGTCCACGCATTGACACGCCGCAAGTAGGACGCAGCACATTGGTTGTAGATGCTGAAGGCGGAACCGTTATGCCTTCGTTCTGCGATTCCCACACACACGTTGTTTATGCTGGCAGCCGAGAAGGCGAATTTGTTGATAAAATCCGTGGCTTAAGCTATGCAGAAATTGCAAAGCGTGGTGGCGGTATCCTCAATTCTGCCGACCGCCTGCACGAACTTTCGGAAGACGAACTCTACGAACAGGCGATGAAGCGAGTAGACGAGGTTATTCGCAAAGGTACGGGTGCGATGGAAATAAAGAGTGGCTACGGCTTGAATCTTAAAGACGAGCTGAAAATGCTGCGCGTTATTCGTCGCATAAAGGAGACTGCTCCTGTCAAGGTCGTTGCCAACTTCCTCGGTGCGCACGCCGTTGGCCGCGAATATGCTGGTCGCCAAGCCGAATATGTAGACCACATCATCAACGATATGTTGCCTGCCGTGGCAGAAGAAGGTCTTGCCGACTTCATAGACGTGTTCTGCGACGAAGGTTTCTTCACTCCAGACGAAACGCGACGCCTGCTCCAAGCGGGTGCAAAATATGGTCTTCGTGGTAAAATTCACGGCGAAGAACTTGCTGTTTCAGGCGGTGTAGAAGTAGGTGTTGAATGCAACGCCCTCTCCGTAGACCACCTTGAAGCGATGGACGACCACGATATAGAACTGCTAAAAGACACTGAAACTATGCCAACCGCTTTGCCCGGAACATCGTTCTTCCTGAATATGCCATTCGCACCAGGCAGAAAGATGATTGACGCAGGACTCCCAATGGCAATTGCTTCCGACTACAACCCAGGTTCTACACCATCGGGCGATATGAAGTTTGCCGTATCATTGGCGTGCATCAAGATGCGCCTGATGCCTGCCGAAGCCATCAATGCAGCAACCATCAACTCAGCTTATGCTATGGGACTGAGCGAAGAGTACGGCTCTATCACCGTGGGTAAGGTAGCCAACTTCTACATTACCGACCCAATTCCGTCAATCGACTTTATCCCTTACGCATACACCACACCTATTATTCGCCGAGTATTCCTCAATGGCGAAGAATATGCACTATAAACATACAGTAATCCCACTGCCCGCACTCGCAGCAGTGGGATTTTGTTTTTCCCCTATCCTATCTCAGCAAACAAGAAAAGCACACCTTTTCAATAGCACTTTATTCTTGGGCTTTGCTATTACCAATCATTACCTTTCTCCCAGCCTTTTACACGACTTCTAAACGTTATCAAATGTAAAAACACGACCACCAACTGTTAAATTCTAAAGCGTGAAACTTCGCAGGAAGGGCACTTTTTCAAACAAATATCTTCTCGCTCTCAAATAATGCCACTTTTTACGTGCAACGGAAAAGGCACAGACAGTCAGTTACTAACAAACGAAGTGGGTAGTAATGTGCAATCATTGCCCTATTTTATGGTAATAGAACAAACAAGAAAGATACAAAACAGAACAATACAAAGCTACAAAACCTACACTTCCACACTGCAAAAGCGTAGGTTTTGCAAGCTAAAAGCGGCTGTTTTGCATCGCAAAAGAGGCTCTTTCGCAAAACGAGAATCTATTTTTCAACTTTCAAACAGAGTTTTAACTGTTTCACGTTTCTATTTCACTTCATTTCCAAATGTTAATGGATTCGGATTTATTATACTTTATTTACAATCAGAAAAATAGATTCATACTGAACTTTCGCCCAATAATTATTCGGCTATCTTCCCACAAAATAAAACTTTCAGCATCATTATTCCATCGTTACGACTAAAGTTCGTATCTTTGCAATATCCTATTTCAAGGGTCAAGACGGTATTACTGCTGATAATAATCTTAGAAAAATATCTTTATAAAACCATAAACTTATGATATTGAATATTCTTGTAAAAAAGAGCCTCCCTATCTTGGCTTTAGGCATCGGCTTTGCTTTTGCCATTATTATTGGTTTTAGTAATGTAGAAATCATTCCGTTACACATTAACATACACGGCGAAGTGGACAACTATGGCTCTAAATGGGAACTATTTATACTCCCTACTATCGCATTGCTCATTTATCTGTTGACGTGGTGGTTGGAGAGAAATCCTCAACTCTACAACTTTCCAAACTCAAAGAAACACAGTCGGAAAGAGCAAGAGAAAATCGGAGTAGAACTTATCAGTTGGCTGAAAGTAATTACTGTTCTAATATTTGTTCTAATAGAAATATTGATGATTACAAATCCCTACCTTGTACTTTGGGCAACTTTACCCTTCACTGTTCTGTTGCTTTATGTCTGCATTAAATACACATTGAAAGTACTGTAAACAGGTTGATATGTCGAAAAAAATATGTAAGTTTGCATATTATAAATAACGAATGAATTGAAAATGATGGTTTGCTCCTTCGTTGAACATTAATAAACATAAACACGTATGAACTTTTTTCAGAAACTATTTGGTAGTAAAGAAGAAACCAAAGAAGAAGTAAAAGTACAAAACGAAGCAAAAGATTTCGATGTATTGAAATACGACGGTGTCAGAGCCATGAAGACTGGCGAGGTAGATTATGCCGTGAGATGCTTTAAACACGCATTGGAAATAAAAGACGACTTGGAAATTCACGACCACCTTTCCATCGTCTATACCTCAAAAGGTTTGTTCTCTGAGGCTTACGAAGAACTGCAGACATTAAGTAAGGCGCAGCCCGATAATGTGCAGATATTCATTCGTATGGCAAATATAGCCTTTATGATGGAGAACTATGGCGCAATGGCAACTGCCTGCGAAAAGGCGATACTCATAGATTCGGCAAATGCAACGGCACACTATCTGTATGCTGAAGCCTGCAAGGGACAGGGCGACGACGTTAATACGATAGCTATGGCAACAAAGGCTATCTCGTTAGACAGCAAGCAAGGCAACGCCTACTTGCTGCGTGGCGAAACCTACCTACACACACAGCAACTTACCGAAGCCGAAGCCGATGTAGATTGGCTGTTGGAACATACAGAAGACAACGAAGACGTGCTGCTGTTGAAAGCGAGAATCGAACGAGCAGCCACTCGCAACGATGAGGCAATAGAGTATTTCACAAAAGCTATTGATGCCAACCCATTTTCATACACTGCATTTAAAGAACGCAGCGAAATGTTTTCTTTAGTAGGAAACGAGGCGAAAGCAAAAGAAGATTCCGAAAGAGCAGAAGAACTGATGCCAACAGATGGTAAAGAAAATGCAGAAGAAAACATTGAGAAACAACTCAATGACAAGTATAAACAAATGAATCCGTATGGTTTTTAGTTCAAAAACATAACGGACAACATATTATTATAATGGAATTAGAACTACAACCGTTAGAACTTCCACATAAAGAAAACCAACCCATCATAATAGCAGGTCCTTGCTCTGCAGAAACCGAAGAGCAGGTAATGGATACTGCCCAGCAACTTTCAGCCAATGGCTGCAAGATATTCCGTGCAGGTGTTTGGAAACCACGCACCAAACCTGGGTGCTTTGAAGGCAACGGCGAAAAAGCTCTGCCTTGGCTAAAACGGGTGAAAGACGAAACAGGTATGCTTATCGCCACCGAGGTGGCAACGCCCGAACACGTGGAGTTGGCTCTGAAATACGATATGGACATACTGTGGATTGGTGCACGAACAACCACCAATCCGTTTGCCATACAAGCTTTATCGGACCTATTATGCGGTGTAAAGAACATTCCTGTTTTGGTGAAAAACCCTGTAAATCCTGACCTTGAACTATGGATTGGTGCGCTGCAACGTTTGAATCAGGCAGGTATAAAACGATTGGGCGTTATCCATCGTGGCTTTTCGAGTTACGAAAAGAAAATATACCGCAACTTACCTATGTGGCAAATTCCCATCGAGTTGCACCGCCGCATACCCGACTTACCGATTATTTGCGACCCCAGCCACATTGGTGGACGGCGCGACCTCATTGCACCGCTTTGCCAACAAGGACTCGATTTAGGTGCTGACGGACTAATAATAGAAACCCATTGTAATCCGAACAAAGCGTGGAGCGATGCTGAACAACAAGTAACACCCGAGCAATTAGACCTTATTCTTTCGCAACTTATCGTGCGCAACAAGCACACTACAAGCGAAGAATTGCATCAACTGCGCTCACAGATAGACGAAATGGACAGTTCGTTGATTAACTTACTTGCCGAACGCTTTAAGCTTTGTCGCGAGATTGGTAAGTTTAAGAAGGAACACAATATGACTATCTTGCAGTCGGAACGCTACAACGAAATGTTGGAAAAGTGTGCACAACAGGCAAACGCATGTGGAATAGATGCTAAATTTGCTGCCCGCATTCTCGAAATCATACACGAAGAAAGCGTGCGCCAGCAGCTTACTATGCTGAACTGACAATCGTTTACCCGCTATGAAACATCTATGGTTGCTGTTTCTCTGCCTTCTTCCTTGCACATTGGTGGCACAAGAACGCTTACGCATAGTAGAATGGAATGTAGAAAACTTGTTTGACACAGAGCACGATTCAAAGAAAAACGATTTGGAGTTTACACCCAACTCGCCTCGCCATTGGACACGCACAAAGTATTGGGAGAAGCTGAACAAAGTGGGACAAGGCATTATTTCGTGTGGCGAGGATTCTGCAAGGACTTATCTGCCCGACTTGATAGGATTGTGCGAAGTGGAAAACGACAGCACGATGATTTACCTTACACAACGTTCGCTACTGCGAAAAGCACGCTACCAATATATTATGACTGCTTCGAACGACGAGCGTGGCATAGATGTCGCCTTACTTTATTCGCCTTTCACCTTCCGAATTATTAAAGCCGACACCATTCATATCCCTCCATTAAAAGAGATGAAGCCTACTCGCGACATACTGCACGTAATGGGCGAATTGGTGAATGGCGACACGCTGCACGTCATTCTCGTACACGCACCAAGCCGTTCGGGCGGTGCTATCTTCTCAGAACCATTCAGATTACACGTTGCCACTCAACTTTGCAATACCATCGACTCGATTAAAACAACTGCAAGGAATGCTAAAATAATAGCAATGGGCGATTTCAACGATTATGCCGACGACAAATCGCTGCAGAAAATATACGAGCACGGAATGACAAACATATCGCGAAATGCAACAGGACGGAACGGTGCAAAAGGAACTTATCGCTATCAAGGCGAATGGGGCAGCTTAGACCAAATACTTGTAAGCACGAACTTAGTGCCCAAAGTACAGCAATGCAAAATAAATGATGCGCCTTTTCTGCTTGAAGAAGACACGAAATATGGAGGCGTAAAGCCTCGCCGATTTTACAATGGTATGCGCTATAATGGCGGATTTAGCGACCATCTCCCATTGGTATTCGACCTTTTATATTAACATTTTAATTGGGAAATAAAATAAAATATATTACCTTTGTAGCACCTAAACATTTAATAAAGATGAAAAAAACAATTTACACACTACTAACTATCGCAATAGCTGTATGTTTGGCAAGTTGCGAAAAAGCAATTTTAGAAGAAGGAATAGGAAAAGAAAAACAAGGTAAAGGTAAGATGAAAACCATTTCGCTCAGAATAAACGAGGAAATAACAACTTCTGAAACACCTTTATTTGCAAACAGAACTCGTGGTGCAGGAAAGAAGCTGTATGGTATTAACGTATTTCAGAAAAAAGCAAACAGTAGTTCTTACACAAAATATGCCTATGGATTGTTTGACGACCCATCAAAAATAAGCATCGTTTTAAACGAAAAATGCCTTTACCGCTTTGAATGCCTGATAGTTGAAGAAGGCGAAGACGGCCTCTATCTTTCAGAAGATGGCTATATGGAACCTTTTATAACAACCAGCAAAAAGCCAACAAAAGTAAACAACTCATTCACAAAATCAAGCTCAGTAAACTTTCCATTCCCACCAAAAGGTCAAACAACCATTACGGGAAACAAACAAGTTTGGTGCCCTAAACTGATAAAACAATATGGCACATTGTTAGACTTTGACCCTAAAACAACTAATACCGTATCGCTAAAGGTAAAACGAGCAGTATTCGGATTGCATCTAACCATTGCACCACCCGAAGAAGGAACACTCGAAGTCAGTTACTTAGACGATTACAAAGAAACGATAAAGGCTTCCGACCCAACTTTCGACCATCAAGCTATTTATTCTTTTACACAAACAGCTAAAGCGATAGAAGATGGATATAACGGTAAGTTCGATTTCGTCTTGAAATGGACAAAAAGTGATGGAACAATAAAAACAGAAACAAAAGCATTTGTATTGAAGCGTAATGTAATGACAAACATTAAGATTGTGATTAAAAACCCTGCCCCATCAAGTATCGCTATTGAAGAGGAAAGCAATGAAATGGCAAGCGAAGACATAGATTGGACTGTTGAAAGATAATTTCTCCATCATACAAAAAAGTCATTCTATCATATAAAAGAGAAGAGCCACTCTCGCTGTAGTACAACGAGAGTGGCTCTTATATATTAATAAGGTGGTGGAAATATAACTAAAAATTCCACCAATGCTTTTTCCGTTTAGGTTGTTCGTAGGCTGCATTGTTATGGTTATAACGCATACTTTCCCACGTTTCATTATATTTTACCATATGATAGATAGTTCCCCAATCGGGCAATCCACCAACATTACGGTCGTCAATAAACATATCTACCTTCAATTTTCGCGAGAAATGATTGTTCTTTGAACGTTCTTCCTCTGGATAATCTTTATTCACTGCCCAAAAATCGACCCCACGTTTATGGCACCAATCTACAGCCTCTTGTAATAGTTCACCCTCTCTGACACTCCAGAGTATGAGCTGATGTCCATCTTTTATCAACTCCTTTAAAGTATCAGTAGCAAATGGAATCTCATCGCCAATGCGTGGATACCTATGTTCCACTATTGTTCCATCAAAGTCAACTGCTATAACCATAGTCGTATAAAGAAAAAGAAGTGTGGCAATGCATAAACGCTGACACACTTCTTGTATATCAATTTTTAATTATTATCGTTTTATAGAATTATCGTTCTTGTTTCCATACTTACTGTTACTGTAGTTCCCAAAGCTACCATAGTTGCCGTAGGTGCCATATTTACCGTATTTTCCATATCCATAGCGGCCATACTTGCCGTAGGTTCCGTAACCATAGTAGTAGCCATACTTCTTTTTAGACATATCGACACCATTAAGAACGACATTCATCTTTGGAAGTTTCTTTTGTTCTGAAAGTTCGTTAATCATATCGAAAGATGACTTCAATGTGTAGTCGGCACGACACATATAAACTGTCGCGTCTACGATTTTACCAATCTGTAATGTATCGGTAACAAGTCCGACAGGTGCTGTATCAACAAGTACATAATCGTATTCTTGACGCAACAAATCAAACACAGTATTCAAAGAATTGCGTGCTATCAACTCTGTTGGATTTGGTGGAATAGGTCCAGCCATCAATAAATCTAACTGGTCGTTCACACCCGATGGAAGAATTTGCGCCTTCAAATCTTCTAAAGTAGGCTCGTTCTTCATCAATAAGTTTGTAATACCATGCTTATGATCGTTTATCTTAAACTGCTCAGCGAGTCGAGGTTTACGAATATCCAAGCCTACAAGGATAACCTTTTTGCCTAGCAATGCAAAGCTGACTGCAAGATTAGCAGCTGTAAAGGTCTTGCCCTCGCCAGATGTTGATGATGTGAAGAGAATAACCTTCTGGTTCTCTTCCAATACAAATTGTATATTGGTACGCATTGAACGGAACACCTCTTCCATTTGATTGTTCTGGTTTTCGTGTACCACAATATCTGCCTTGCCCTTTGCCGCTTCACTTGCAACAGGAACATCAGCAATAATGGGCAACTTGGTGAGTCGTGCCACATCTTCGTGTCCTTCTATCCTATATCTAAAGAATTGGATAAGGAACAAGATAAACGCAGGCAAAAGAAGACCAATTAGCAATGCAATAAGGTAAATCATTTGTGTATTCGGACTTACGATACCTGCAAACTGTGGTTCATCAATTAACTTACCCTTATCAACAGTTGCTGCAAGCGAAATGCTATTCTCTTCACGCTTCTGCAACAACATCAAATACAATCCTGACCTAACTTCGTGCTCACGACCAATAGACTGTATCATTCGTTCTTGTTTTGGAGCCGCAGCTACTTCTGTATTATACTTATTAAACTGACCAGCAATAGCATTTCTTTGAATTTCCAAATTATGACGCCCTGTTTCAATAGCACGACGAATGTTTGTATTAAGCGTTCTGATTTGGTCGGTAAGTGGTTCTACCACTGGCGAATTTACCGATGCGCTTCGAAGAAGACGGTTTCTTTCCAACACCAATTCGTTGTATTTATTGATAAGACCTGATGTAGTAGGGTCGGTTAAACCAATATTGGAAGGTATCACCTGTGAGAAATCTCTTGAAGAGCTATTCACCTCTGAAGCAACACTATTGAAGAGCTGGATTTGAGTTTCTATCTCTGTGAGCTTTTGTTCAGACGCTGTTTGGTTCGAGAAGCTACTTGCAGCATTCATTTGCTGCTCTACCATACCATTTTGCTGCTTATAGCTTTGCAATTTTCCCTCAGTTACACCCAGTTCTTGACTGATTTTGCCAAGACGAGCACTGATAAAGCGGTCAGTACTAAGTGCTATTGTATTCTTATCTTCATTTGCCTGACGGTTATAGGCTACAACAAGTTGTTTTAGGTAGTCGATGCTTCGATTAGGTATTTCGTCTACTATTCTAAGTAAAGCAATATTTGAACCTTTCGAACTGTTCGCTATTTGTAAACTACTAACATACTTTCCACAAGCATCTTTAGGCGACTGTATTGTTACATTCAACTCTTCGCCCTTACGCAAGACCCTACCATTATTAGAGTTAATCGTAATTGCTCCTGCACGAGTAACAATTGTATGTGGCAGCGAATAGAACTTACGATTTATCGTAAATGGGCCTTCAGCGTCGCGCTCATTCTTTGGAACAGAATAAGTGCCCGATAAAATGAAAGTATTACTATCGCGCTTTATTGAAAGTTGCATAGGTCTGTTCAAGCGTTCCAAATGTTCGCTATCGAGGTCTACATTCAAAGGTTGGTCGCCATAATATGTTAAAGTCTTAAACCTACCCTTTATCGTGTAATTTGTATAAAGTTTCAAGTCGCGTACTGCATCTTGAGCTACAGACCTTGAACCAAGTATTTCAATCTCGTTATCAAGACCTTCAGAATTAGATATTGTTCCAAGATTTGATGAGTACTTAATACCTGACCTTCTATCGTTCTCCTGTTCCTTGATAAGCAACTTTGCAACAGTTTGATAAGTAGGTGTTGTATAACGCAAATAGATTGCGCCCAAGCCTACACAAATGATTGTAGAAAGTATGAACCAATACCAATTAAGGATAATGGTACGATAAATCAACTGAAAATTTATAAACGACTTTCCAGTTTCTTCCTGTCCGTATTCTTTCTCTACGTTCTTATTTTCTTCTATCATAAATATAGCATTATTCTATTGATTGTTCTCATCAGCAAGACGAAGAAGATACTGACCATATTCATTCTTCTTCATTACCTCTGCATTTTCTCTAAGTTGTTGGTTGCTTATCCAACCTTGTTTATAAGCAATTTCTTCAAGGCAAGCTACTTTCAAGCCTTGGCGTTTCTCTATACATTCTATAAAGGTAGTTGCTTCAGACAAGCTATCGTGTGTACCTGTATCCAACCACGCAAAGCCACGTTGCAATGTTTGAACCTTTAGTTCTTGCTTGGCTAAGTATTCTTGGTTTACAGTTGTTATCTCAAGTTCGCCTCGTGCTGAAGGCTTTATATGCTTTGCTATTTCCACCACACTGTTTGGATAGAAATACAAACCTATCACGGCATAGTTGCTTTTAGGGTGTTCGGGCTTTTCTTCAATGCTAAGACAGTTTCCTGCCTTATCAAATTCTGCAACGCCATAACGTTCTGGGTCGTTCACGAAATAACCAAACACAGTAGCTTTTCCTTCTTGTTCTGCATTCTTTACGCTTTCTTTCAACATACCCGTAAAGCCTGCACCATAAAAGATATTATCGCCCAATACCAAACAAACAGAATCATCGCCAATAAACTTTTCGCCAATGATGAAAGCCTGTGCCAATCCATCTGGCGATGGTTGCTCTGCATATTCAAACCTAACTCCCAACTCTTGTCCATCGCCTAAAAGACGTTTAAAGCCAGGCAAATCGTATGGGGTTGATATTATCAGTATTTCCTTTATGCCTGCAAGCATCAATGCGGAAATAGGATAATAAATCATTGGTTTATCATAAATAGGTATCAACTGTTTGCTTATGCCTTTTGTAATTGGATAAAGGCGAGTACCTGAGCCTCCTGCGAGAACAATACCTTTCATACTTATCTTTATTAAATGCTTATTATATAGATGTTACGCCCAGTCAGAACAGGTAGAGAATACGCTTCTCCCAATCTTCACATTTCGTAGAAACATTCCAATAGTTACTCGCAAATAGTAATCTCTCCTCATTCAATTCTGAGTTATTCTGTTTATTGCCCGCAAAGGTAATCAATTAAATTGATATTTAAGGCATCTATAATAAAAAATGTTACTGTCCACTAAAACTTTTTGCATCAAATAACGTGAGTTCAATATAAGAATAACGCCATATAATTTATTTTACTTAAAGAAAGAACTGATAATGATTTGATACACTTATCATCAGAAAGAAATGAAGCATCTTCACGCTATTATATGAACGAAAATAAAGCAACATGTGTGTAAATATTTTTCACACATATAACTATTGCATAATTCTCTATCTATCAGGTCATTACAAAACCTATTGTTTTGTACTCCAAAAGCGGCTCTTTTGCACGGTAAAAGCGTAGGTTTTGCATCGCAAAACAGCCGCTTTCGCAACACCAAAGCACAGTTACCACTTTTTAACGGAATTATTTTTATAAAATTAAATGAAATAACTCTCACTGTTTCATCAGTGGATTTGTAGAAAAACATCTACGAGATAGCTTGCTTAACCAACTCCCTTTATGCCGAACTGACATTCAGAAAAAACCAAGGCAAACTTCCTTTTAATGGTATCTAATCCTTTTAGCTATTTCCATTTTACAACGAACCAAAGCATAGTAACGAGTAAAAACACACATTCTATCAAAGCATAAACAACTAAACAACACAGCAATTAAAAAAAATATGCTTATTATCCTAAATCTTATTTTATTTTCTTAACTTTGCAAACGCAAAAGAGTGTAGACTCAGTTATTAATCAAATTCATTAATAAACTAAAATGGGAATATTTTCTAAAATATTTAAAGGAAATAACGAAGAACAAGAAAAGGTTGGGGGTATGAACGACTATATGACTTTAGTACGTGTCTATTTTCAAGCTGCCCTTGCCGCTCGATTAGGCATTACGAACTTAACAATGTTGCCCGACCTTCGTACTTATAAGCAAACTTTCCACGTTCCAACTGTTAATAATAAATTAGGAGTGGGCGAAAAGAATAGCGTAAAAAAAACAATGAAGAATCTATATGGTACTAACGACCTGTTCTTCGATGAAGTAGACGCCAGTATTAAGAAGAATTGCAAAAAGATACAAGATGCCCAAAGCTATCTTTACCAATTCCAAGCCTACACCCAAGACTTGATGATGCTTATTGGAAACCTTATGAAATTTAAACTTCGCGTGCCAGGTTTCTTCACGAAAATCATCTACACGATGACCGAAAAGACTATCAACGATATTTACAATAAGAACGATTACACCGACCCAGGTGTTATAAAGGCAGTTATGTCGGTTCGCCAACTGTCGCAACGTCTTGGTTTTTCACGCCAATGGGCAACAGAATTTGTCTACCAAATCGTCCTGTTAGCAAAGAAAGAACCAAAGCAAAATGCTGACGATACAGCAACAAAATAAAAGTTTATTCTGTTGGAGAACAGAAAATAATTGGTCGGAAATTTTGTTAAATTAAAACTTTAACGTAAATTTGTAGCCAAAATGATATAGGCAAATGAATGCGAATGAAAAGACACTGAATACTTTTGCGACTCGTGTTAGACAAATGATTCTTCAATACGAAGAGATAAAAAAAGAAAACAACGAGTTGTATGATTTGGTGGATCAGCGTGAAAAAGAGATTACAAAGCTCGAAGCACAGCTGAAACAGGCGCAAAGCGACTATAATTCATTAAAGATGGCTAAGATGATAGAAATTTCTGACGGCGATATGGAAGGCGCACAGAAACGCATATCCAAACTTATCCGCGATGTAAACAAGTGCATCACACTCATTAGTGAGAAATAACCTCGAATCGAATGGCAGACGATAAATTGCATATTAGGTTACACGTATACGATACAGAGCTATCGGTAAATATTCCTCGTGAAGACGAAGAATACTACCGTGCTGCCTCAAAATTAATCACAGATACTGTAAACACTTATGCAACCTATTTTAAAGGCAAAAAGAGCGATAAAGACATCTTATATATGGCAATGTTAGATATTGCTCTTCACTACAAAAAAGAAGGCGCACGCAACGATACTGCACCATTCAACGAAATTCTTGGCAAACTCACTTCAGAGATAGAAGAAGCACTAAAGAAGTAACCAAGATAAATAACATTATAAATAATTTAAATGAGTCTGATAACTATAATTATAGCTCTTGTATGCCTCGTAGTAGGTCTTATCATCGGCTACACTACCTTTCGTTACATCATTGATGGTCAATACAAAGACGCTATGGCGAAAGCAGAGAAGGACACCGAAGTATTGAAAGAAAAGAAACTACTTGAGGTCAAAGAAAAATTCCTTAATAAGAAGAGCGAACTTGAGAAAGAAGTTCAACAAAGAAATCATAAATTTCAGCAAAACGAAAACCGTTTAAAGCAGAAAGAGATTACCTTGAACCAGCGTTTAGACGAAATGAACCGTCGTAAACAAGAGGTTGAGCAACAACAACAGCGCATTGAAAACGACAAGAAGCTGTTGATGGTTAAGGAACAAGAGTTAGAGAAGCAGAAAGAAGCAGAACGCGCTAAACTCGAAGAGCTCTCTGGCTTGAGTGCAGAAGAGGCAAAAACTCGCCTTATCGAAAGTTTGAAAGACCAAGCTAAGCTCGATGCGGCATCTTATATCAATGAAATTGTTGATGAAGCAAAACTAAATGCGAATCAACAAGCCAAGAAAATTGTCATTCAAACTATTCAACGTGTTGCCACCGAAACTGCTATCGAGAACTCGGTTAGCGTATTCCATATTGACAGCGACGAGGTAAAAGGCAGAATTATTGGTCGCGAAGGTCGCAATATTCGTGCCCTTGAAGCAGCTACTGGTGTTGAAATCGTTGTCGATGACACACCCGAAGCAATTGTTATATCAGGTTTCGACCCTGTTCGACGTGAGATTTGTCGCTTAGCACTCCACCAATTGGTTTCCGATGGTCGTATCCACCCAGCTCGCATTGAGGAAGTTGTGGCAAAGGTTAAGAAGCAATTAGACAACGAAATCATTGAGACAGGTAAGCGCACAGCCATTGATTTGGGTATCCACGGCTTGCACCCAGAACTAATCCGCATCGTTGGTAAGATGAAATACCGCTCTTCATACGGACAGAACCTTCTTCAACACGCTCGCGAAACAGCCAACCTTTGTGGTATCATGGCAAGCGAACTTGGGTTAAATCCAAAGAAGGCAAAGCGTGCAGGCTTATTGCACGATATTGGAAAAGTGCCTGATGAGGAAACAGAACTTCCACACGCATTATATGGTGGTCGCATTGCTGAGAAGTTTAAAGAGAAGCCCGAAATCTGCAATGCCATTGCTGCGCACCACGACGAAATAGAAATGACGAGCCTTATTGCACCTATCGTTCAGGTTTGCGATGCCATTTCAGGTGCACGACCAGGTGCACGCCGCGAAATTGTTGAGGCTTACATCAAGCGTTTGAACGATTTGGAAGCCATAGCAATGAGCTATCCAGGCGTTACAAAGACCTATGCTATCCAAGCAGGACGCGAACTACGTGTTATTGTAGGTGCTGACAAGATGGACGATGTTCAAAGCGAGCAATTGAGTAGCGAGATTGCTGAAAAGATTCAAAATGAAATGACTTATCCTGGACAGGTAAAAATCACCGTCATTCGAGAGACACGAAGTGTTTCTTACGCAAAATAAACATAGTCATTCTGTAAAGATACAAACTTATAAAAAGCGAATTATTCCTTTTGGAACAATTCGCTTTTTTGTTTATATATACGGCAAGACATTGCTATTATCAAGATTCTGCATCGGCGCAACGATTTCCCTGTAAAGTAACAGACATATTCTACACCACTTTTTAGTGAGCCCAAAAGAAGCTGTTGCTTATTTCATCAGTCGCAAACGCAGACTGTTTAGCACTACGCTGACACTCGAAAATGCCATCAGAGCACTTGCCCAAGAAGGTGTTATCTGCCAATCGATGCCAAACAAATACAGTACTCCTGCTGCAAGTGGTATGCAGACAATGTTATATATGAATGCCCAAAACAGGTTTTGCCATACCATACGTACTGTGCGGTGGCTCAACAACAAGGCGTCGGGCAAGGTTTGGAGGTCATCGCCCATAAGTGTGATTTGCGCAACGTCCATCGCTACGTCTGTTCCCTTGCCAATGGCAATGCTGACATCAGCCAAAGCCAATGCCTGCGTGTCGTTTATGCCGTCGCCAACCATCGCCACACGCTTGCCTTCAGCTTGCAAACGGCGCACCATATCTTCTTTGTCTTGTGGCAACACTTTGCTTTGATAGTGCTTTATGCCCGCTTTCTCAGCCCAATACCTTGCAGCCTCCTCCTTATCGCCACTCATCATATAAACTTCCACACCACTTTTCTGCAACGTTTCCATTGCTTCCCTTGCATTAGGCTTTAGCGTTTCGCGTTCTTCCAAAGCCAAATCGTCGGATTTAGTGAAGTCAATGCTTCTATTTGGAATGGTTAATGTACCCGTCTTATCGGTTACAAGCGCGTCTATTCTGCGCAAATTCTCCAACGCAGCAGCATCTTTAATCAGTATTTGCTTCTCTGCAGCCTTGCCTATGCCCACCATCAACGCTGTCGGTGTAGCCAACCCCATTGCACAAGGACAGGCAATGACCAACACTGCAATAGCCGACAGAATGGCTTGTGGCAGATAAGCATTGCCACCGATAAGCCACCACACAAGGAAAGTGCAGAGGGCTATCGATGCAACAACAGGAACGAATACCAAAGCAGCCTTGTCTACGATACGCTGAACGGGTGCTTTAGAGCCTTGTGCTTCTTGTACCATACGGATAATCTGCGCTATCACAGTGTCCTTGCCTATCTGTCGGGCACGCATTCTTAGCTTTCCCTGATTTGGAATAGTGCCTGCGAGTACCTTATCGCCTTTCCTTTTTGGGGCAGGATTAGGCTCACCCGTTATCATACTCTCGTCTATGTAGGCAGCATTAGCCGTCATAAAGCTCTCTGCCCAAACCACTTCGCCGTCTACTGGCACCTTTTCGCCAGTACGAACTTCAAGCAAATCGCCCACTTCTATGGTTGAAATAGGCACCTCCTCTATCTTTTCTCCATCTACAATGTGGGCTGTTTTAGGTGTCATTCCCATCATTTGACGGATAGACGAAGCAGTACCGTCCTTCGCTTTCTCTTCCAAGAGCTTACCCGTAAGCACAAAGGTGATTATCATAACCGAAGCATCGAAATAGGTATGCCACGCTATGCCACGACTCCCCCATACCGTTTCGCCCCAAAAGGTATTGAAAACACTGAACAAAAAGGCTATCAACGTAGACAAAGCCACAAGCGTATCCATATTGGCTAAGCCGTTTTGCAGTTGCTTCCATGCAGAAACATAGAACCTACGACCGCAATACACCATATTGGCAAGTGCGATGAGCAAGGCTATTTGGTTGGTTGTGCTTGCATTACCCATATCTACCCAATGCATCGACACAGCCATAACACCGATGGCAAACAGCCACGACAAGGCAGTTTTGCGCTTCAGTAACGTAAAAGCACGCTTTTCAATCTCAACTGCCGAGCGTCCTTCCTCTATTACAAGGTCAAATCCGATGGCATTAATGGCAGCTTTCAAGTCTGCTAACGATATTTCGTCAGGATTAAAGTCTATCAATGCCGTGCGTGAAGGCAACGAAACCGAAGCAGAAGCTACGCCGTTTAAGCTGTTGAGCTTTCTTTCCACATTGGCAGAACACGCCGAACACGCCATACCAATTACAGGAATAGTTTTCTTCACCTTATATTTCCTCCTTCTATTTCCAAGTTTATAAATACCAATTTATAGCATCATCTCAAAACGACCTGATGCTTCCACCGCATTTTTCAGCAGCTCGGGCTTTACCAAATTTTCATCGTAAGCAACCTCAACCGTCTTTTCCGCCAAGTTTACTTCAGCCATTTCAACACCCACAACACCTTTTATGGCATTCTCTACATTTGCCTTGCAATGTTCACACTTCATACCATTTACGGTAAATACTTTATTTTCCATTATCTTATTTGTTTATCTATGTTGATTAAATTCCATTTGTTCCCTGTTAAATTCCCTAAACGTATAAACCATTATGGGAATGGTGGCGAGGAACGAAAGCGTATCGCTCACCGCTTGACACATCTCTACTCCCAACAAACCGAAGAACTTCGGAAGTATAAAGATTAAGGGAATAAAGAACAACCCTTGACGGGCAGCGGCAAGGAAGTTAGCCCGCCAAGGCTTCCTGCACGTTTGTGCAAGCATATTGCTGGCTACAATAAACGCATTGAATGGGTAGGTGCAAAGTTGCCAACGCAGTGCCGCGACACCAATGCTTATAACTTGCGCGTCGTTGCGGAACAATCCGATAATCGAACCGCTGAAAAGCCAACCTATGAGCGTGCAGACTATGAGGAAGGCGGTACCCATTTTCACGGTAAACTTGTAGGCTTCCTGCAGCCTATCGTAAAGTTTCGCCCCGTAACAGAAGCCACACAGCGGCTGAAAGCCTTGTCCCAAGCCAATAACAGTGGCAAGTACGAGCATCGAAATACGTGTAACAATGCTCATTGCCGCAATTGTTTCGTCGCCATAATAGCCTGCTGCAATGTTGAGCGACATCGTTGCCAAGCACGCCAATCCCTGACGAGAGAGCGAAGGGCTACCTCCCAAGAATATTTCCTTGAGTGCTTGCCACGAAGGAGCAAAGTTTCGGAAGTAGATACCGATATTCTCGCCCTGCCGAACCATATAAAAAAGAATAAGGAACGACACAACCTGCCCTGCAACAGTAGCGATGGCAGCACCTGTTATTCCCATATCGAAGCCGAAAATCAGTATTGGGTCGAGTGCGACATTCATCGCAGCCCCCACAACAATGCCATACATAGCATACGTGGCATTGCCCTGCAAGCGCATTTGGTTGTTCAGCGTGAGCGAAGAAGTAAGAAAAGGCGCACCAAGAAGCACGATACCCAAGTACTTTTCGGTATAAGGCAGAATGGTAGGAGTACTTCCCAACAAAACCGACAATGGTTTAAGGAAAACCAGGCCTGCTGCCATGATACATAAACCGAACAGAAACGAAAAGTAAAAACCCGTCGATGCCATACGAACAGCATTATGGTGGCGTTTCGCACCCAACTCTCTTGAAATGTAATTGCCCGACCCGTGTCCGAAAAAGAAGCCAAATGCCTGAATGAAAAACATTACCGAGAACACAATGCCCACAGCTGCCGTAGCCTGCGTGTTTATTTGTCCCACGAAGTAAGTATCGGCAATATTGTATAGGCTTGTTACCAACATCGAAATAATGGTGGGCACAGCCATTGTTATCACAACCTTATGAATAGGCTCCTCGGTAAGGAATGTATAATTGTTTTTACCTTTGTGCATATCAAAGGCAAAGATACAAAAAACTAAATAACCAAAAGAATGTGAATGTTTAATTAGAACTAAAAATGAAAGGAGCAGGAATCTACTTTTTCAACATAATCTTCTGGCTTGTATCTATCAATTCTGTATAACTATAAAAGATGCGTCTACTGAATTAGTTAATGAAGAAGAAAAGCCATTTTAAAGCAACACTACTAAATTATTTACACGTAAAGAAATATTTTTCTACGTGTAAATAAATTCTTCCATACGTGTAAATAAATATTTCTTTACACGTAAATAATTCTTCAGACAAAACTTTTTGATGATTCCACACATATCTAATTATAAAGGAAAGCGCAGAAAAGCCCGAAACAATGTTATCTCCAAAAGACCCTTTATTATTTATCAAGAGAGATAGCTTGCCTTTTTAAACAATGCAAAAATGGCAGTTTAAAGATAACTTCACAGGTATTTCTAATTAAAACAAGTAGACAAATAAGATATTTATAGGCAACGAAAGAAGCAAAAAAATAATTTTTCGGTATTGCTACAACCTTACTTTTATAAAATATTATTACCTTTATAGCCGAAAGAAAACAAATAATATATACTTTAAAGATAATATAAACAAAAACCTAACAAAGATGAGAATTAAATTGTTACTCTCGAGTCTGCTTATTGCAACTGCAATGCAAGCTCAAACAAATGGTAATGAGGCTGAACCCGATTTTGAGGGAAAGACAGCCACATACTTCTATTACGATGACGAAATGTATGTAAACACGATTGGGTACACCAAACGCAATCTTCTCGAAGAGCGGGTTTACATAATGGAAAACAACGAAGTTTATTTGCAGGAGTTCATCGACTTCATTGGTTTCATAAAGGGAACTATCAATAAAGATGCTGGCACCATTACCATTAAGAACGGACAAGAGATGGGCACAAAGCAATTTAAGAAAGGTGGAGCTACGCATAAAGTTTACTTTGCAACTATGAATACAACAACACAACAACCTGAAGATGGGGAGTTTACGCTAAAATACATAGACAAAGGCAATGGCAATATGTACATTGATGGCGGTTCGCTCTGCTTTTCGCTTTATTATTTAAACGAAGAGAAGCCTACTATATTCCTTCATACCACAGGTTTGAAAATGGTGAGTAAAACTCTTTTAGACGCAGCTGTCCAAAAAGCAACCTACGAGTACACGGATATTGAAGAAGGAGGAAGCAAAGAAAGTAGCAAGATAGATTGCATTAAATATGGTGAGAATATTTATTTTAATTCGTTAGAGGCATCTGTTCCTAACAAATGGCAAGTAGCAAAGATATTGCAAGAGGGCGAAAATATGCTATTATTCATTCCTAACAATCAATTCATAACTTATATGTCTGATGCTTATTTTGTATTTAAGACGGCTACGACAGAAGGGAACAACGGTTCTGAACCTAAAGAAGTAGAAGGTCTAAAGATTCCTATGGTATTAGATGAAACAACTCATACCTATAAATGTACAACCGCAAACAATGAACTTTTAGGGGCTCTTGCTTCTCAAGTCAGCAGCAAAGGTACAAGCAACGAATGGGTTACAAAATACACCAATATCAGTATCACAATTCCCGAATCACAAATTACAGATGGAATTTCAAGTGTAACTCAACCTAAAAAACAAGAAAATACTCTTTACTACGACTTGCAAGGACGTGCCTACAAATACCCATCAAAGGGCATTTATATACATAATGGAAAGAAAATAGTGGTTAAGTAAAGAGCCATAAAGCAAAAGCGGATATGCCATAACTGACATATCCGCTTTCTGTTTTACTTATTTCACTAAATCGACAAGGGTTTGAACAATGCGTTCGGCAGAACGGCCGTCCCACCTATCAGGGATTGTGGCAGCCTTCCACTTGCCTCCAACCATATCGGAAACGGCAGTATGAAGTTTCTGCGCATCTTCGCCAACAAGGACATTTGTGCCTTGTTTCACGGTTTCAATGTGCTCGGTATAGCTGTTCAGCGTAGCACACGGAACGTTGGTAAAGGTGGCTTCTTCGGCAACATTGCCCGAATCGGTTATAATTCCTGCAGCATTCGACAACAAATAGCTAAACTCCAAGTAGCCCAAAGGCTGCACGAAACATAGATTTGCGTGCTTTGCTGCATCGAGCGAACGTACGATTTGCGCTGCATTCTCGCGCAACGGAGCAACAATAGGCATATTGCCTGCGGCTTCCAGCATAGCTTTCAGCATACGTTCCAAGTTGGCTTTGTCGTTCATCAGCACCTTACGGTTGAGCGTAAACATCAGATACTGCTTTGGTTTCAGGTGCAAATCGCTCACCGAAGCTATGTTTGCCAACGACAAATCGCCCATTCTTTCACGATTGAAGCGAATGTTGTCAATAAGAATATTGCCAACCATATACACACGGGAAAGCTCTGCGCCTTCTTTATTGGCAATGCTGTTGTTGCTCAGACCTGCGGTGAAAAGCACGTCCGACAGTCCGTCGATAACCAAACGATTTATTTCTTTCGGCATATTTATATCGAACGACCGAGTTCCTGCAGCAATGTGCGCCAAGGCTATGCCCTGTTTTTTTGCCACTATAGCCGCAGCCATAGTCGATGCAAGGTCGTCTACAACCACAACGACGTGTGTGGTGTTCTGCTGCAAATACTGTTCAAATTTCGACATTACCTGCCCCGTGAGTTCGTTCAGGTTCTCGCATTCCACACCGAGATATACATCGGGGCGTGGAATTTGAAGGTCGTCGAACAAGCTATCCTCCAATGTAGGGTCGGCTTTGCTACCCGCATAAACCAACGAGTAAGCAATGTTTCTGCCGTCCCAGCCTTCGTTTTGCCTCTTCTTGATAATTCTAATAATGGGCGCAACCTTCATAAAATTAGGGCGTGCGCCACAGAAAATACAGATTTTAAGTTCGCTATCTGTTCTTGTCATTTGCGTTTTTATTATCCTTTAAACATTTCTTTTATACCGCCAATCGAGCCCATAACGCCCGTTGCTTCGTATGGAAGGTAAACCGTCTTTTGGTTTTCGTTCTTCGCAAGTTCTTCCATCATCTGGATATACTTCTGTGCAATGAGGTAATTTGCAGGATTTGTGCTTTGCCCGACAGCGTCCGTGATTTTCTGAATTGCCACAGCTTCGGCTTCAGCAACACGTATTCGCGCTTCTGCCTGACCCTCTGCAATGAGTATAGCCTGTTGTCTGTCAGCCTCGGCACGGTTGATTCGCGATGTCTTTTCACCTTCCGACTGGAGTATGGCTGCTTGTTTTTCACCCTCACTGGTGAGAATTGTCGCACGTTTATTACGTTCTGCCTGCATCTGTTTCTCCATTGCTTGCAGCACACTCTCTGGTGGTGTGATGTCTTGAAGCTCTACACGGTTCACCTTGATACCCCATTTGTTGGTTGCATCGTCGAGAACTGAACGCAGCTTGGTGTTAATGGTGTCGCGGGAAGTGAGTGTTTGGTCGAGTTCCATCTCACCAATGATGTTACGAAGCGTGGTTTGCGTCAGTTTTTCGATAGCATTTGGTAGGTTGTTTATTTCGTACACAGCCTTGAAAGGGTCCATAATCTGGAAATAAAGCAACGCATTGATTTGCATCTGAATATTGTCTTTCGTGATAACATTCTGACGGTCGAAATCGTAAACCTGCTCGCGTAGGTCTATAACGTTCGTGTAGACATAGCGTCCGCGGCGCACTGCCACCATCTCTTTCGCTCTATCGATAAACGGAATGATGATATTGATACCCGGTTGCAAAGTTGCGAAGTATCGTCCTAAGCGTTCAATGATGCGTGTTTCACTCTGTGGGATTATAACGATTGCCTTTTTAGCAAAGACGACTGCCAATACAACGATGGCAATTAATACATAAGCTCCAATGTCCATAATGATAAAGTAATTTATTTGTTTATAAAAAGTAAACTATTCTGCTCTCTCCACGGTTACGATAATCGAGTTTAAAGCCACGATACGCACCGTTGTTCCTTCTTCAATAGCAAGATTATCGGTTGCAACAGCTTTCCATGAATCGCCGTCCACCTTTACTCTTCCGTGTCCGTTTGCTGCTATTGGTTCTGTAACCTTGCCCGTTCTGCCTATAATGGCATCGGCATTACTGACTCTGTTATCTTTGTTTTTATGCAGATACTTCAGCGCAAATGGGCGGACAAAGAAGATACTTAATGCACTAACTACCGCAAAGACAATAACCTGCAACGTAAAACTATCGCTGAAAGCCGACACAATGGCAGCTGCAACACCCCCTATGGCAAAACACATAATGAAGAAATCGCCATTGGTTAATTCCAACACGAGGCACAACAGGCTTACTAAAAGCCATGCCAACCAAAGATTTTCTAAGAAGTATTGTATCATAGCGTAATGATTATTTAATTAGAATGTAAAGTTAATACTTTAAAATGAGACCAACAACTTTTTGGTAAAGAAAATGAAAAGAGGGAGTCAAACTCCCTCTTTCCTATATTCTGCTTACTTTCTTTCTTATATTCTGCTTACTTCTTCTGCTGTGTTTCCTTTACTTTTCTAACCTTTCTGCGGTATATCCAAGCAACACCGTTATCTTCCAACGTTATGGTTTTACTTATTTCTGTTGGCCAACTGTCCTTTCCAATACGTGTTTCAGTGTGCGTATATACTGCCCGGTCGGTTTCTTCCAAGGTCGTATCGGGTTCGTATTCATAATCTTCTACAACCGAATCCCATTCTGTTGTATCCCATTCTGCAGTATCAATGTAATCTGTATCAACGGATACTGTGTCGTAATCATAATCTTCATCAGACGCCATTGAATCTACTTCAACGCTGTCAATCTCAACACTATCAGCCCAATTATCTTCATTATCGCTGCTGTAATAAGGTGTGGTATATTTGTACAAATCAGTGATAGATGTCCATTCTCCTTGTTTATCCTTCGTTGTAATTGATGTAAAATACTCCATAAGTCTGTTTGTACCGTCGAGTGGGCGTCCTTTCGTAACAGAGCCTTCGGTCAGCGGATTGGCAAAAGTCTGAATTAAATCAAGCAGACTTGGTGCATATAAAGCATAAAGATGGGTTAAGAACTTTATATAGGGTTTTCCCATAAGGCTCAAAGCCTGCGTTGCAAAACTATTATAGCTGCATATGGGGGTAGCTGATTCTGAAGGATTCTCGCCATAAACCAACTTTATCAGGGTTTCTGATATTTCTGCTGACACCTCTTCCGAATTGCTCACAATATATGATTTCATATCGTGAGTAAAGGTAAAAATAAGCGGACGCTTTTTAAAAATATCGCCCACACGATGATAAAACAAACTATCAGAAACCGGTTCTAGTTTCTTTTTTGTATAATTGACACTCTCTAACAGGTCTACTTGTATAGTTGTAGTGAACGGAGAAACATCTAAAACTGTTAAGCGGACTTTACACGAAAGATAGGGCTCTTTTCTTTCTATTCCACGGAAAAGGTTATTATCATCTTCTATAATAGAGGTAAAGTCGAGCATTGTGTTTATCGAATCGGGGGTACCGCTCTGTGTTTGTTCGAGTGAAAACTCGTAAACAGCAGATTGTCCTTTCTCAAACTTAGGACAATATCCACTGTTCTTCTGTGCCCATAAACCATTGGTTGCAAGCAATGTTATGATGGTTAAGAATACTCGCATCTTATTTTGTTGTTTCTTTATTGTTTTCATCTTGTCTGTTTCTTTAATTCTTGCGTCGTCTTACTACTTGATAAATTGTGCCAACACCATTTGGATAATTGATGGTAACAGTATTTTCGTACTTTTCCAACCAACTTTTCTTATCCATTTTCACATCTATTACATTCTGAGCCTTGCACAATACCTTCCCATCGTCATATAATAGCGAATCTTCTTTATCTGTTGCAATTGTATCTATATCAACATAATCCATTTCCATAGAGTCTATACTAATTGAATCCACATTACTTGCATACATGTCGTTGTCAAGTTCGTATAAACTTGAATACATATCCATATTCATTTTAAGGTTCATTTCTCTGCCTTTACCTTTTGTTACATCGCTTACAAACTTAAACGAGCCCTCTTCTTCTTTTAGCTCTCCTTCTTCTCGATGCCCCTCTTCACAGCGCAGACCATAGACTTCAGTAAAAGTATTAAAGCCTGGTACAAACATATAGAAGAAGATATCTATTGCCCTTCCTTTCTGCATCTTTGCTATCATCTTTTCATCAAGTTCCTCATCTTCGTTATCTAAGAAAGAAAGTTTTCGTTTGCGGCCTTCAGTAAGAAATTGCTTGTATAACTCATTAGTGTTGATTACTACCCATTCGCCTAACTTTCTTGACATCATCAAACGCATTTTGAAGTTCTTTGCCAAATTAATTATCTCTAAGAAATCTTTTGCATCTGAACTTCTTCTTAATTCCTTTGGCAAGCCTACATCAATAAGTTTAAGTTCCATAATATAGGCGTATGGTGTTGCCTCGAGTACCTTCAGCGAGAATTTACTTGATATACTGTCGCCAGTAGGAAGCATTCTTACTATATCTAAAAAATTAAATCCTCCCAAAGAAGTTGCAAATGGAGAATACAATTCCAACCCATCAACAGCGGCATTGTCACTGTTTCGCTGATAGGTTTTCTTCAATAAATGCTCGTAAATTACGGTTTGCCCTTTCTTGAAATCGGGCAAATAAGTTTGTTTATTTTGTGCTGATACCCAAAGAGTTGTGAGCAACAACAGTAACAAAGTGGCGGTTCTACGCATATTTTTATGATTTAATAAATTATGATTGCCGTTACAGTTTTGTAACTTTTATACTGCAAAATTATTTATTCTTAGTTAAATAAACAAACTATACGACATTTGTTTTTACTAAAAAGAAGCAAAGACAACGTTTTTTGCGAAAAAGTCCGTACTTTCGCAGCCAAAATAAACAGAAAAAGGCTACACGACAGCCAAGGTATTTAAAAGAAAAGATGAAAAAGATTAAGTATTTAGTGATGACCGTTGTTATCGCCACACTTGCTGCATGCGGAACTACTTCCACTGTGCCACTTACGGGACGCACACGCCAAATCAGCATAAGCGATTCAGAACTCCTTAGCTTAAGCAAAACGCAGTATGCAAAGTTTATGTCGAGCGCAAAGAAGTCGACAAACACAAAGAATACCCAAATGGTAACACGTGTTGGACGCAAACTTGCCAATGCCGTAGAATCCTATTTGCGCAATAACGGCTATGCAAACGAAGTAAGAAACTTCCAATGGGAATTTAATCTTGTACAAGACAAACAAGCCAACGCTTTCTGTATGCCAGGCGGTAAAATCGTTGTTTTCGAAGATTTGCTGCCCTATACACAAAACGAAGCTGGACTTGCCATCGTGTTAGGACACGAAATAGCGCACGCAGTGGCAAAGCACAGTGCCGAACAAATAACAAAGAAACAAAATCAAAGCGTAGGCACAGCTATCTTGGGAACGGTACTAAACTCTGCTGTTGGCAGCGGTACTGGCGATATTGTAAGCTCGGTAGCCTCAACAGGCTTATCGCTTCTGAACCTGAAGTATAGCAGAAAGAACGAGAAGGAAGCCGACTATATGGGACTTATCTTTGCTGCTATGGCAGGTTACGACCCTCAAAACGCCATTCCGTTCTGGCAACGTATGTCAGCTTCGTCGAAAGGTTCATCAATGGAGTTCCTAAGTAGGCACCCTTCTGATGCCGCTCGCATTAAAAACATTCAAGGTTGGATGCCCGAAGCAATGAAATATTATCAGGAAAGCAAAAGGAGATAAAGCTCTGAAAAAGCCTTCTGTACGGTGAAAATTGAGCGATAATCGTGTAAATATTTTTCACAAGCACAAGTATTGCATAACTAACTCGTTATCAACATATTGCAAAACCTATTGTTTTGCATTCCAAAAGCGTAGGTTTTACACGGTAAAAGCGGCTGTTTTGCGTTGCAAAACAGCCGCTTTTGCAATGCCAAATCGAAATTATCATTTTTCCTACGAATAATCTTTACAAAGTAGAGGGGTTTCTTTGTGTTTAGTTTAAAGGTTTCTATGAATTATAGAGAAATTAGATTTCCTAAAAAGAATGCTTTTTCTTCGGTGCTAGGAACGTAATGAATCACGCCCCAACCTGCCAACGTGCATTATAAAAACTTATTAGGGACGAATAAAAAGAAAAAGAAAAGGCTGACTTCACAGCCAGCCTTAATCCTATACAAAAACATTATGAAATAATTTTATTTCGCGAACAAGATTTTCATTACTAACCTTGGTATGGACTCTACCATACCCATTTTATTATTGTACTCGGTTGCAAGTGCGACATTTTCTTTCACAATAGCGTTCGCACTGCACTCGAATGTCATATCCAAGCATTGCCCCCAGTATGAAATCTTCCTCTGGAGTAAGCTGGTTTAGTGGCTTGGTTACGAATAACCGTATAGCATCTAAACATTCCTTGCGTCCGAAAAACAGGTTTAAGCTACTGTTTCCGACTGGCTGAATGATGAAAGGTATCTGCTGACTGTGAAGACGTGCGGTAACAAAGTCTTCATACTTCTTGTTGAAAGTATAAAGTACCATCTGCCGTACTCCTTTCTTGAACTCATAAATATGATTCAATAAGACCTTCATGTCGGTTGCCATTCCTTCCATTATATATACAAATGCTTAGATGCTATCTAAATTTTATTATAAAGAACCTTTGATACTGCTTAACCAAGCGTCGATTCTGCCTTCGGTCAAGTCGTCTTCGTTTACATCGTCAAGTGCAAGACCAATGAACTCGCCGTCTACAACAGCATCGCTATCGTCGAATGTATAGCCTTCGGTAGGTACACTTCCGATGATGTTTGCGCCTTCGGCAGCATCGTAGATTTCCTTCATTGCGCTGCAGAAAGTATCTGAGTATGATTCGCTGTCGCCACAACCGAAAAGTGCTACCGTCTTGCCTGAAAGGTCTGCGCCTTTTAGAACGTTCACGCCATCGTACCAATCGTCTTGCAATTCGCCTGCTCCCCAAGTAGAGGTACCAAGGATTAGGTTGTCGTGATTAGCAACGGTGTCAGCAGAAAAATCTGCAACGTTGATAGCTTCTACACCCAATTTCTCTGCAATGGTGTTTGCAATGTTCTCACATGTACCGGTTGATGAACCGAAAACTACTATTGTACTCTTCATATTCGTATTGATATTTTGTTACGTTTGTTTTGTTTACGTTTGCAAAGATAGAGAGTTTCCTTGTTCCGTGCAATACCTAAAAATAGGGGTTCTTGCAAAATACCTACTTTTAAGTAGTGGTTTGTTAGCTTTAACGCAGCGTTTTCTACAAGAAAAGAAGTTACAAACGGACTTTAATATTTTTATTTTACATTCATTAAAGAAATCGCAGCAAAACACCTAAACAAAGTTAGTAAAACGCAAAAAAGATGGTAGCGCAAAATGTTTCCGCATTTTACGCTACCATCTTCTATCATTAGAAATTGCCATTTGCACAATTTCCGAATACCTATTATATGTTATTTCACTACAAGCTTATCGCTTCCTGCAGCTTTAAAACTCATATCCAATCCCTTTACGCTATGTGTCAGTGCGCCAAAAGATATGAAATCGACACCTGCTTTTGCGTATGGTATCATCGTGTCGTAGGTTATTCCGCCACTCGATTCCGTTTCGCAACGTCCTGCAACAGTGTCTACCGCCTTTCGAGTGTCTTCGGGTGTGAAGTTATCGAACATAATACGGTCGCAGCCTTCCGCCAATGCCTCGTCGAGTTCTTTGAAATTGCGCACTTCGCACTCTATTTTCAAATCCTTGCCTTTCTCCTTGCAGTAGGCTTTTGCACGCGAAATAGCATTGTGAACCCCACCACAGAAGTCGATGTGGTTGTCTTTCAAGAGTATCATATCGAAAAGACCGATACGGTGGTTTGTACCTCCGCCGATATGGACAGCCTCTTTCTCAAGCATACGCATACCTGGAGTAGTCTTGCGGGTGTCTAAAACACGTGTCTTTGTGCCTGCATCAATCAGGGTTTGCTGGTATTTGTGGGTCATTGTGGCTATGCCGCTCATACGCTGGAGTATGTTGAGCATCAAGCGTTCTGTCTGCAAAAGACTTTGTTCGCGCCCCTTTACGCTCATAACAATATCGCCGGGCTTTACGTGTGCGCCGTCTTCGATATACACTTCCACCACGAGTTCGGGGTCGAAGCGATGGAAAACACGCTTTGCAATGTCTACTCCTGCAAATATTCCTTCTTCTTTTATCAGCAATTTGCTTTCGCCCATAGCGTCGGCAGGTATGCAACAAAGGGTTGTATGGTCGCCATCGCCAATATCTTCGCTAAAGGCAAGGTCGATTAATCTATCGTTTAATTCTTCTACTTGTAACATATCGCTATTATATAAATAAGGTGGAAAACGGATTGCAGCGTACTACAAACCAAGTTTCCTTGATATTTCCAACATCTTATTGATAGGACGCACAGCCTTTTCTGCAATTTCAGGGTCTACCTCTATCGTAGGCCATTCGTGCTTAATACAGTTGTACAGTTTCCTCATTGTAATGAGCTTCATGTAGTTGCATTCGTTGCAGGCACGCGGTTCTTCGTTCGATGGCGCAGGAATAAAGGTCTTTTGCGGTGCAGACTTCTGCATTTCGTGAAGTATGCCCACTTCTGTAACGACAATGAACTTTTGTGCGTCGTCGTTGATACTGAACTTCAGCAAAGCAGCCGTGCTGCCTACCTTGTCGGCAAGTGCAGCTACTTCGCCCGTACATTCAGGGTGTGCCAATACCTTTGCATCGGGGTGTTGTTGCTTCAGCTGCTTAATGCCTTCCACTGAAAAGCGTTCGTGCACATGGCAACCACCGTCCCAAAGCAGCATATTGCGACCTGTGATACGATTGATGTAGCCTCCGAGGTTCTTGTCGGGACCGAAAATAATCTTTGTATCTTTAGGGAACGACTCCACAACTTGGCACGCATTGCTACTGGTAACGACAACATCAGTGAGCGATTTTGTTGCTGCCGTAGTGTTTACATAGCTTATTACGGTGTGGTCGGGGTGAGCTTTCACAAACTTCTCGAATGTATCGGTTGGGCAACTCTCTGCCAACGAACAAGAAGCGTTAAGGTCTGGCACCAGAATAGTTTTATCGGGACAAAGTATCTTGTTGGTTTCGCCCATGAAATGCACGCCACACATTACGATAATATCGGCATCGGTAGTGGCTGCTTTCTGCGCAAGGGCAAGGCTGTCGCCTACGAAATCAGCCAAGTCCTGCACTTCTGCGTCTGTGTAATAATGTGCCATTATCACGGCATTCTTCTCTTTACACATACGTTTTATTTCAGTCTTTACATCTATATTGGCAGGTATTGGTTCGTCAATAAAGCCCTGTTCGCTCCATTTCTTATCAATCATGTCTTATAATATTTATTGTATTTCCTAACAGTTAATCTTTCTTTTGCGGGTCGTTGGCGTGCTTCGGATAGTCTATTGTATAATGTAAGCCACGGCTTTCCTTGCGTGCTATTGCCTGACGGGTTATCAGATAACCTACGTTTATCATATTTCGCAGTTCGCAAATATCCTTTGTGGCCTTTACTTGCTTGAAGAGTTGCTCGGTTTCTTCGTAAAGAAGGTCGAGTCTGCTCCAAGCTCTTTTCAAGCGTAAGTTGCTGCGCACAATGCCAACATAGTTGCTCATGACCTCGCCCACTTCCTTTACGCTCTGTGTTATCAGCACTCGTTCTTCGTTAGAGAGTGTGCCAGCATCGTCCCATTCGGGTATATCGGTGTTGAATTGATAGTCGTCGATAACGTCAAGCGTGTGCTCTGCAGCCGATTTAGCATAGACAGCAGCCTCTACAAGCGAATTGCTTGCCAGACGATTGCCCCCATGCAATCCCGTACAGGCACATTCGCCAACCGCATAAAGTCGCTTTATGGTGCTTTCGCCGTTCAGGTCTACCTTTATGCCACCGCACATATAGTGGGCACTTGGACACACTGGAATATACTCCTTGGTTATGTCTATGCCCAAACTAAGGCACTTTGCGTATATGTGCGGAAAGTGCTTTCGGGTTTCGTCGGCATCTTTGTGCGTTACATCGAGGCAGACGTAGGCAAGTCCGTGTATCTTCATTTCGTGGTCGATAGCCCTTGCCACTACATCGCGGGGAGCGAGCGAAAGTCGCTCATCGTATTTCTGCATAAACTCGTCGCCATTGGGCAGACGAAGAATACCGCCATAACCACGCATCGCTTCGGTTATCAGGAAAGCAGGACGGGTTTCTTTCGGATTGTAAAGCACCGTAGGGTGGAACTGCACGAACTCCATATCGGCAACGGTTCCTTTCGCTCTATACACCATTGCCACACCGTCGCCAGTGGCTATGCTCGGGTTCGACGTTGTGCCATAGACAGCTCCGCAACCGCCAGTTGCCATAAGCATAACCTTGCTTAAATAGGTGTCTATCTTCTGCGTGGCAGGGTTCAAGATGTACGCACCGTAACATTCTATATTCGGTGTACGGCGTGTTACTTCAATTCCGAGATGATGTTGCGTAATGATTTCTACGGCATAATGATTTTCGAGCACCGTAATGTTCTCGTTGCTGCGCACTGCCGCCATAAGTCCGCGTTGTATTTCGGCTCCCGTATCGTCAGCATGGTGAAGTATGCGAAACTCGCTGTGTCCGCCTTCACGGTGTAAATCGTATGCGCCTTCGTTGTTCTTATCGAAGTTTACGCCCCAGCCGACAAGGTCGCTGATAGCTTGAGGGGCATTGCGAACAACGTGTTCCACCGCCTGCGGGTCGGAAATAAAGTCGCCAGCCACCATCGTATCGGTTATATGTTTCTCGAAATTGTCTATCGATAAGTTGGTAACAGAGGCTATACCGCCCTGCGCTTTCGTTGTATTTGCTTCGTCGAGCGTGGTTTTACACACCAATACAACCTTGCCCTTACCGCTATTTGCAACGCGAAGGGCGTAGCTCATTCCGGCTATGCCCCCGCCTATGACAAGAATATCTGACTTATGTATCATGCTAATATTGCAGTTTTTCAGAACAGATGCAAAAGTAATAATATTTTCTTAATATGCCAACACAAAGCCTTTTTACTTACAATTAAATTGCCGAGAAATGCGTGAGTATTTTATACTTGCTGCGTATTCTCTCAAAATTGTCTTATAAGACAATTTAAATTCTCCTATAAGACAATTTTAATTCTCTTATAAGGGAATTTCGCACCTCTGCTAACCGCTGATTGCCAATGAGTTACAAAAGCATATTTTTAGCCCTTAAAAAGGGGGAAATCGGTGCGTGAAAAAGACGCTTTTTATCTGGCTGAAACAACGTCGTACCAGCAAAGAAATAAAAAGATTTTTGCGTTGCTTAACGCTTTACAAACTTCTGATGATTGCGAATGTATATGCCACGTGGCAAATTGGCTTCGGAAGTACCCGCATAGCGTCCGTCAAGATGGTAAATGCGCTTGTCGCTCTCAGATGGCTGAGTACTTTCGTGTTGCGTAATGCCTGCCGCAGCCATTTGCAAAACCTCTTTCAGACCTTCATATACATTTATTTCGCCATAGCCATACCAATTGTTCGGATAGGCCAGTGCCGTGTCGTAACGCGTGCACGTCTTGCGAAACACCTCCAAGCAATCCTGCGGTGTAAGGCGAGGGTACGCCTGAAGCCACAAGGCAATGGCACCGGCGACAACCGGCGACGACATTGATGTGCCGCTGTTGGCGTTCCAAGCATAGGTTCTGCCATTGTGTTCAAAGTGCTTTACATCTGAAGCCAACGGTGCTCCTGCATTCTTCGGATTCATTATGAAATAACTGCTGTAAGCCGAAACGACGTTCTGTCCCGGTGCCATCACGTCGGGTTTGATTCGCCCATCTATGGTCGGACCGATACCAGAGAACGATGTCCGCCGTCCGTCAGTGCCTTTGTCGTAGTCTTTCCATTCGCCTAAATAGTTCAGAAAGCCTCGTCTGTAAGCCGTTGCTCCTACCGAAATAACGCTTGGCGCACTCGATGGCGAGTGAATGCTGTAACTATTATCGCCCATCTTTAACATCGGATTTTGGTCGTGTGGTGGCAGGAACCCCCTTATGCGATAAAGGTCTATCGTTGCTTCGCTACTTGCAAATTCTATCGAAACAGGCACATCGTATCCTAAATTAGGGCGACTTGCAAGGCGAATATCGTAAACCACGTCTTCCGCTTTATAGCTTGACGGATAGCCAAGAACACGCCATTCGTACATCTGACTGCCTATCTTAACGGAATCTATCAGCAAGGAGTCTTTGCAAGCAAGCACCTTCTCCATTGGTATTTCAACGACTTGGGCAGTAGGACTGTTGGCGGGAACTTTCATTCGGAATACAAACGGCTTGTCGGTCTTAGCCGTAAAGTAGGCACTTTCGCGGTTTCCCCACAACAACGATTCTATATTCGGAATGCCTTTGGGCTTGTGCACATAGTTTATCCAATCGGCATCGTTGCCTGCTGAAGCAACGATGATATGCCCTGCACCTGTCATCTTCTCGAGCATCTCGTAGTATAGTTGGTCGTAACCGTGGAAATCCTGATGCCCACCCTCGCTAAAGTTAATCACACAGGGCTTGCCTTGGCTGTCGGCATAGTCGAAAATATACTTAAAGCCCAACGCATCGGTAGCGTAGGTGTACTTGTAATAGTCTTCCTTGTCGATGAGTTCGATATTATCTCCTGCAGCATTTGCCACCATAACAATATCTGCTTCGTAGGCTATGCCGCGATATGGGCTTGTCTTGCCCGCTCCTTCTGCCCCACTTCCGGCTGCTATTCCTGCCGTATGTGTGCCGTGCGTCTGTGTAAGACCGTCTAAAGGGTGCCCTATCTGCAATAGTTCTTCCGTACCACGGTAGTCGCGCCCCACTGGCAACGTGCTGCCCTGCGTGTCTTTCGACAGTTGGTCCCAAAGGGCTTTAATGCGGTATTCCGTCATATCGGCATTGTAAAAGGTTGGGTGAGTTAGGTCGAAGCCAATGTCTTGCACCCCTACCACGACACCCTTACCCGTGTATGCCTGCGGCAAGCCTTGTCCACTGTAAACCGGCAAGGCATTCACCATTGTTATGGTAGTGTCCATTTGCACCCTGTTGCCATTGCCTGCTTCTATTCGCAATACGTTCCTTTCGTTTGAAAGACCTGCCAATTGGTTCAGGGGAATAGACAATATGTATATATCGTCTGCCTTTGCAAGCTGCCGACAGCCGTACTTCTCTATCGTATTTTCGGCATTGCTGCTAAACTTTGCAAATGCAGTGATAGTGGGCTGAAACTTCTTCGGACTGACCGAAAGCATCTGCCTGCTTTGTCGAATGGCATCGGTAGCAGCTTCACGCACCAGAGGCGACATCTTCGTGTAGTCGGGACGCTGTGCAAAACTGCCTGCTACAAACAATAAAAGTACTTGTAAAAGGAGTATTTTCTTCATATTATTCATTGCCTGTTATTCTCTATTCTCCTTGCAAAGAAAAGAAAAAAAAACGAATTAAGCAAATATTCACAATAAATCAGACCATATATACGTTTCCTTTAACGTGAATCCAAATACACTAAAATTTTAAAATAAACAATTTAAACTATCAACATGGAAACTAAAAAGTTATACCCTTGGCGCACAATCGCCTCTTTCCTGCTTGTTCTTTTTTCTATGCCATTAGGGCATGCGCTTATGATTATCATGGAAAAGACGATGTCTGAAAGTGCTGTTCATACTGCAGGCTTCTTGTTAGGGCTTGCTGGATTGATAATGGTTATTGTGGGTGTGTTCGTGAAAGGAGACACACGACAAACACTTTGGGGCTTCATCGGCGGCTTGCTGTTTTGGACAGGCTGGGTAGAATTTCTGTTTATGTACTACGCCCGTCGCTATGGTGTAATGCCAGAAATGGAGAATGGCGAGATAGTTACGAAACCCGAATACTTGATTATGCCTGCTTCGTTTGGCATGTGGGTTGCCATTATGGTGATGTATATATTCTCAACACGCAACGGTTGCGACTTTATTACATGGATTCAGCGCAAATGTTTCGGCAGAAAGCAATATACCATCTGTGCCCAACCTATGACACGCCACACCAGCATCGTTACCTTTATGGAAATATTCATGATACTTTGGGGACTGTATCTGCTGCTGATGTTCTGCTACGATAAGAATTTCTTGGGCGACCACCACCCTGTAACTTTCCTAATCGGTATCGGTTGCTTCATTGGTGCGCTATTTATGTTTAAACGACAGTTGTATTTGGCATCGTGGGGCGCAAACATCCGTATGTCTATTGCTACTGTTATCGTGTTTTGGACACCCATTGAAATTCTCGGACGCATTAACTTCTTCCATGAGTTTTGGGTTGAACCAGAGAAATACGCCTGGCAAATGACGGTTATATTAATTGCTTTTATTGCACTCGGAGTTTACCTTTGGATTAAGGGAACTAAACGAAAAGCAAAAAAGAACCAAAACAATTAAACTAAGAAAACAAAGAGATTAAAACACAATAACCGCCTCGAAAAGATTTTTCGAGGCGGTTATTGTGTTTTTGTTTATATCCCTATACTATAAACAAGACAAGTGTTTATGAGCTAATTCCTCAGAAACAATTTTAATTTACTTAATCAAATCAATGAAACTCGAAACGCTTGTAAGATTATAAACACTTGGAATGATGTTGTAGGCTTCTTGAAGTTTATTCTTTGCAGACCTCCAACCAACTCCATCAGTAACCCAAACGAACTCGAAACCTTCAACAGAATTAATCTTCAGAGCTATATCTGAATAAGAACGAGCAATCTCGTTAAGTTTAGAGCCACCACCACTATAGAAATTAACTTCTATAAGATAGTTCTTTTCCGTCGTTTCAATAACAAAGTCAAAACGTTTCTTATCATCACCAAGTACAGCTTGCAGGTCAGGCCATTCAGTAGAATAAACTTCCTTACGATAGGTTATATCGTTGTCTGAAAGTATTTTTCCAACCACATTTTCCATTACAACTCCACTTCTATTTTTGCGAGCATTGCTATCAAGACCTGTCTCAATACCAAATACATAATCTACTAAATCTTTGATTTTACGCTCTCTGAAGATTTCTGCAAGACCTGTATCTTCAAGGTATTCAATAACTCCATCAACACTTTCAAACAGCCTATCAAGAACGATACATTCACCCTTGGAATTGAGAACTACCCTTTTTCCTGCACTGCGAACTGCAATAAGAATATCCATAATGCTGAAAGCTGTTTTGTCACGATGCCAAATTGCTTCTACGCTCTTGCGAAGGTCGGTCGTACCAATAAGGCTGTTCAACATACAAAGGCTCAACTTGATATTATCAACATTATTGGAAATCTTTTCGAAATCGCAGAAGAAATCCAATGTTTGGTTTGTTTCGTGAAGTTGAGACATAAATTGTTCAAAGTTCTTTTCCATAGTTTTCGTTATGAAGATAGTGCTTTATTTAAACCATAGTTATTTGTAACATCTCTTTCCGCCACGTATTCAGGTTCTAACATAAAGTTGTCTACATAAGCATTAGTTTTGGTGTTTAAATAGTTATGCACCAATATCTCTGTCAGTTTACCTCTTTTCTGCGGATTAGAGTTAATGCTTCGTACAGCCCAAACCCGCTCTATCTTATATGCACCATAAAGAACATCGAAGAAACTGTCGGCTTCGTCCTTTCCTTTACAATCAGAATTACTGAGCATGAACTTATAACCAGCTGCATCAATCCTATCGCAAAATTCCTTCAAACGAACTTGCGCATCATCATTGAATGCCTCTTTAGTATAATCATTAAAACTCGAAGTATCGCTCAACGGGCGATAGGGAGGATCGAGATAAAACAATGTATCGCCATGAGCATGGGTAAATGTTGCTTCAAAATCGCCTGTCAAAATCTCTACACGCTGAAGTAAAGTACTGTCTCTGCGTATGGTATCAGGATCGCAAATAGTTGGATTGTCGTATTTTCCAAAGGGAACATTAAACAAACCTTTCTTATTTACCCTGTAAAGACCATTGAAACAAGTGCGATTCAAAAAGAAAAACATAGTTGTATTCTCTATCGAATCCAGATTTTTTTGATTATATCGAGCACGCACATCTATAAAGAACGCCTTGCGTTCTTCTTCTGTATCAAGCGATAAATAAGCAGTTTCTAACTGCCCAAGCGATTTTATAAGTTCTTCGGGGGTATCGCGAACAACTTTATAACAAGTCGTTAAATCTGAGTTAATATCATTAATTACAGCATGTTTGATATTTGGATACCGTTGCAACATGTAGAAAAGCATAGCTCCACCACCTACGAAAGGTTCAATATAGGTAACATTCTTCCACCTGCTAAAGTCAGCTGGAAGTTGTGCATCTAATTGCTCGATAAGTTGGCTTTTACCACCCACCCATTTAATAAAAGGTCTTGCTTTTGCCATTTTTCATCTTTCAGCGTTGTATAATAAGTATTTAATGATACTCTTAAAGACTTTAATTTAAACGCAAAGTTATAAAAAAAATGAGAAATAGATATGTCTTTCTTCAAGAATTACTATTTGGTAGTTCATTTAATTCTATGATCGAAAACCTTGATACATACAAGACTGGCTTCTGAAACCGATTTTGTGCTATCAGTATAAAGAAATTATACTGACTTCACATTACTTTACAAACAAAGAAAAACTAAACTATTTGATATGATTTTAAGATTATCATGAAATTGTTTAACACGTTTCTGATTTACCTTTAAGAAAGGTTCGACAGTAAATTATGGGAGATTTGATTTCCTTCTTCTTATTGTTGGTAGATACGGAAAAACTTTTTAGTTTTGTAAAGATTATTCGTTAGGAAAACTACAATTTCGATTTGGCATTGCGAAAGCGGCTCTTTTGCGATGCAAAACAGCCGCTTTTACCGTGCAAAACCTACGCTTTTGGAATGCAAAACAACAGGTTTTGCAATACGTTGATAAACAAACAGTTACACGATAGACAGGTTTGTGAAAAATATTTACAGTTTTATCGTCTTCTTTTTGTTCATTAAGCAGGTTATCGGCCTTAAACTTCTACTGTTCCATAATATGCCTTTGCTGTATCACGAGTGGACTACGAAAGTCTTTCTTGTATGTATAAAGAAGGAGCGAACCGATTTAAAAGAATTGCTGTTTAAGCATTGGGTGTTCTACGAAGTATCTCGTCGCGACACTCTTCCATCAGCCATTTGGGGGTGCTGGTAGCTCCACAGATACCGACGGTTCGTACATTCCTGAACCATTCCATATCTATTTCGTCGGCACTCTCCACCTGATGCGAGTTTGGATTTACGCTCAGGCATTCGTGGAACAGAACTTTTCCGTTGGAACTCTTGCGCCCTGCAACAAAGAGAATAAGGTCGTGCTTCGCAGCAAACAACGAAATGTTCGGCATTCGGTTAGCTACCTGCCGACAAATGGTATCGAAACTACGGAACTTGGCGTTCTCGGAGATATGTTCTTGTATATACTCGATGATGCGATGAAACTCGTTCAAACTCTTCGTTGTTTGCGAATAAAGGTATATATCGCGGTTGAAATCGAGTTGCTGCACATCTCCAAACTTCTCTATCACAATGGCGTTGCTGTGCGTCTGCCCCACCAAGCCCAACACTTCGGCGTGTCCCAGCTTTCCAAAGATAACGATTTGCGATGCGGTAGCTTTCTTTCTATCTTTCAACTCCGTTTCCAAGTCTACCTTTTCAAGGTCGCACGCAACGCTATTGCCGTTCTTTTCGTATTGATTCTTTATGCGTCGCTGCAACGCCAACACCACAGGGCAAGTGGCATCGATTATCTCTATGTTGTTCTTCCGTGCCAACTCGTAGGTTTCGGGAGGCTCGCCGTGTGCCCGAAGCAACACTGTTGCATTGTGAAGTTCGCACAACTGGTCGTGGTTAATGGTTATCAGCCCACGTTTGGCAAGCCTTTCCACCTCCATACTGTTGTGTACTATATCGCCAAGGCAATACAACTGCCTTCCTTTTTCTAATTCCTCTTCGGCTTTTTTTATGGCTGTCGTAACGCCAAAGCAGAAGCCGCTGCCTTCATCTATTTCAATTTGAAGCATTGTTGCTATTCACTTTTATTTTAACTGCTCCTTCGCGACCTGTATATTCAGGCGCATAAGCGCATTGTGCGGTGCACGTTCCCGACTGATAAACGCCCTCACGGTCTACAAAATACTCTGTTTCCACAACGTGAGTTCCCTTTGCCATCATATCGAAATAATAGTTTGTGCAGTAGTCTTTCGGTGCTATGTAGTAGCCACCGTATTGGTATCCGCTGATTTGCGATACAGGTTCAAGACACGCTGGACGCTTGTCGGAAACCTGAACAAAGTCATAATCACGGTCTGCCACAATGGTTATGCGCACCACAACCTTATCGCCAACCTTTGCCTGAACGGCATCTTTTGCATTGTTGTTGCTGTTTCGCACAAACAATTCGCGCTTTACGGTAAGTCCTGCATTGTTTGCCTTTATCTCTGTAACAGGCTGGAAGAACTGCGCATAGACTGCTCCCCAGCTTGTTCCGCTGCTTGTTTTCTCTACGGTAAACGTGTTTGCAACTTGCTTGCCTTCGCTTTCGTTATGTGAATTAACTGCCACTGGCTTTGTTACCTTCACATATCCCAAGCCTGCAGTAGCCTTTGGAAGTTCCATAACCTTTCCGTCGAGTTTCAATACGCTCGCTTCGCCATTGTCCATCGTCCACTGTCCGTTGTTCATAAATGCCCAAATAGCATTTACAGAGTTCACTGGCGTATCCCAAGCCTGCGTGCGTTTCGACTGCAAAAGCCAACGTTGCAAGTCTTCAATCGTTTGTTTGTCGGTCGGAGCAATCGTCTTAAACGATTCTATCGCAGCTACTTGCGTTGGTATTTTATAGTCGAACCAACTGTAATAAGCCTTCCGCGTATCGAAATATCTGCCCATTTCCTCCTTGTAAACAGTATATTCCTTGATGCTCTGCAGATATTCTTTTGCTTTCTGAACTTGCTTATACTGCTGCAAGATAACCGCCGTGTTTGCCTTGCCATATATTGTTAAATCGACAGGCTTCTTTGCCAACAAGTCGATAAGATAGGTTATATCTGCCGTTGTCTTGCGTTTTGCCAACGCATTGCTATACAGATAGTCGCAAAGCGCATCAGAAGGGAAGATATTCTTGTATCCCTTGCGTTGCAAACGTTTCATCTCTGCAACACGTTCAGCCACTTCTCTGTCTAAGAAAGCAAAGGCTGAGTTCAGTATATCTTCCGTTTCCTCGTCTTTTTCGCCCATCAACACGTTCAAGCGGGTTAAGGTTTTCACCACTTCAACCGTCATATAGAAACTGCCTGGCATTTTCTCCCACCAAGAGAAAGAGCCATTGGGGTTCTGTAATCTGCCAAGTCTTTCGATTGTAGACGACAGGTTGTACTTTATCTGATTATCATCAAAGAAACGCACAAGCGTTTGCTTCTGCTCGCTTTCGTTCTTTGCTTCCATTACCCAAGGCGTTTCTTTAAGGGCAAATTCCTTCAAGTCTTGGTTCTTTTCCAATGCCGACATCATAGAAGTTTCGTTTCCTTGCTCGTTTCTCCAGCTTTCAATGGTCTGTCGTATCTTAGGCGACGTCTTCAAAATCTTATTCGCCAAGCTGTTGGCATAGTAGGCTGACACCAAGCTAATGGCGTTTAGCTCGTTCGCATCAGCAACATACGGCAAGGCTTGTATCATCAACCAATTTGGATTATTGGTATATTCAACCGTCAATCGTTGGTCTGTAGTGTTTGTTGGGAACAGTTTTGTAAGGTCAATGCGCTTCTCTCCTGCCTTGTTTTGCGTAAATGGATAGGTATTAACCACGTATTCGCGATTTGGAAGCACTGCCAAATATTGCTGTTCGCCGTCCGAATAATCATCGCCACTGGCTACGATGCGCACGATAAGCATACTTTGGTCGGCAATAGAGAGCTTGTTTGCACCTTCTTCCGACAGCAAACTTGCCAACGAGAACGTTGCCGTTGTTGTCGCATTCGCCTCTAAAGCATAGTCTTTACTATCTGTGTAGAGCACCTTTTCGGTTTCAGCATCAAGTATTTCTATGGTTGCCTTGCCCTTAACAGCCTTATCTGACGAGTTAAAAATACGTGTCGATAGCATTGCTTCATCGCCCATACGAACAAAACGAGGCATATTGGGCTGCACCATTACCGTCTTTTTGGCTACCACTTCGTCGGTTAGCATACCATAATTTATGTCTTTGTCGTGTGCAAGTCCCATAAAACGCCAAGTTGTAAGGCTCTCTGGCAGCGTGAACTTAATGCTTACATTGCCGTTGGCATCGGTATTCAAGCGGGGATAGAAGAACGCTGTTTCGTTCAAATTCTCACGCATCTGAACGTTATTAGTAGCTCTTTTTACAACACCAGAAACAGAGTCGGCAACAGCATAGTCCGCCTCTGCCTCATTACGAATGGCTGAATCTTCTTTTATAACAGGTGCGGTGAATTTAACAGAACTACGTGCTTCTTCAGATTTACGAGACTCTGCATCATCTGATTTTACAACTGCCATCATTTCCATCTTTGCATAAGCCTTGGTTTCTGCACGACTTCCATAACCCCTGATAAAGATTTGTTGTTTTTCAAAGTTATCTACAAAGCGTGTATCAAACTTAGCAAGCGACAGCAGAGGTAGACTCAAAGACTTATAATTGGCGAGCCTACTGAGGCTTAAAGATGAATAAATCATTTTACTCCAGTCAATATAGCTCGGGAAATTGTTACTGTATGCTGGCTCGAAGTACCACGAGTGTTCGTCTATCTGGTCAAGACTCTTGTCGTAAAGCGTTGCCATGAGCTGCGCCTTTGCAGGTTTTCCGTCAGGATAGGTTATGTTAAGCGTCCATTCTTCTTTCTGTCCGGGCAGCAAAAGATTACGGAAGGTAGTCCACTTCACGTTCAAATGTCTATCGGGCATAGGGCGTGCAATACTTTCATTGTGCTTATACAGCTTGCCATTCTTCACCCATGCAAAGTTCACGACAATGCCATCGCCATACTCTTCCTTATACGTAAGCTTCCATGTGGTAAGGCTATTGCTTTGGTCGATAGCCCCACTGTCAAGCACTTTATTGCCTGAGAAGATAGAATAAAGTACGTGCTGGTCGGCATCGGTGGCACCAAACTGCACGTAAACAGGCTTTCCGTCGCTTGGGAACTTATTTCCGCTTATATAGAACCAATCGTGTGTTTCTATAACAGGGCGTTTGTCTTCCATTGAGAACACAACGAACTCTTGCTCTAACGTATCGTTCTCGCAGATGGCTTGCAACATATAACGACCCGAACGCAGTGGTTTCAAGTCTACATCCTTATTGGCTTCCACTGTTGTATAATTGCCAAACGATGGCTTTTCCTTCTTATAAGGTGCTATGGCATAACGAACTTTCCCTTCAATAGGTTTGCCCGCAGCGTTCAAATAAGAGAATTTCAGCTGACGCAACTTATCTTTCAACACCTTATCGGGCATATTGCTCGTCAGCACTGTGGTCTTCGTGCCTAATGGCAACGATGCACTTGCCGACCGTGTTTCGCCTGCAAGGTCGGTTACATCGGTATCTACAACAAAGTTATAAAACTTTGCTGACCGCCAATAACCACGATTTGCCGACTTCTTACTTTTCTTTTCATCGGGGAATATGAAAGGTAATTCAATATCGAACTCACCCTTTTCATCGGTTATGGCTTTGCTTTCAAAAACTATCTCGCTGTTTTCATTACTATACCACCACCATAATACTGGGTTACGATTGACTGTGTATAACACCTCTGCACCCTGTACAGGCATACCCGAATAAGCTTTTGCACGTCCTTTCAGCTTGATAGTATCGCCAATGGCATATTTTTCTTTATATTCGTCTATCTCTACCGTAAACGTCGGACGCTTGTATTCTTCTACATTAAAGCTTACTGAAGTTCCATCTTCATCATTGGCATAGATAGAAAATGCTCCTGTGAGCAAACCTTTGGGCAACTCAAAATCGGCAGCAGCCGTACCAAACTCGTCGGTAACAACTTCTTTCGACACTACATCTTCATAGTTGGCATCGCGCAATGTAAGCTTTACAGTCTTGTTGGCAACAGCCTCGCTCTTCAATTCCTTATTGTTCTTCTTGTGAACAAGGAGCGAAGCGTGCACAGTTTGCCCAGGACGGTACACTTGCCTATCAGTAAAGAGGTCGTAAACCTCGAATTCTATTCTTTCCTTACCGTAATAATAATTTGTTCTAATGAACGAGTTAGGGCACGCTTTGTCCGTATTGGTAGAGACATATACTTCGTCTGGTTCGTGCTCACCATAATTGTAATAAGCCTCGCCACGCTCATTGGTCTCAACATATCTTATAACGGGCGGTTGTTTGTAGTAGCCACGCTTCTTCAGCTTTAGCTTAGCATTGGGTATAGGTTGCCCTGTTGTTGAATTAACCACTACATACCGTATCTTGCTTGCGGGCTGTTCTTCTGCTATTACATACAAGTTGGTAACGTAATAGAGTTCGTATTGTGGGGCTAACCGATTGTTCGACGATGCCAACTCGAACAGATAGACACCTGCATCTAAGCGAGGGAGTTCCAACGAGTCCTCAATTACCTCGTAAGGAGCATTGCCTGAATATGTGCGCTTTACGGTCTGCGCAGTAGCAGGCAACAGTTTCGTCTTTATTTTTGCTAAACTATTAGAGTTGCGGGGCGATAAATTATCGTCGCCCGTCAGCGTTGTGCGCGTTATGGTCAGCGTTAAATCGTTGATATTCCTAATCTTAACATCTTTCAAGATTCGCTCCTTATGAGGCGCACCCACATTTTCTGATACCCACATTTGGAACATTGGGGCAGTAAGGGCTTCGCGTTCGTTGCGCAGATAGTTGGTGTTTTTCCACGTTCCCCAACGTTTCAAGGCATTATCTATATATTCGATGCGTTGCTTTACATCTATCTCCTCTTCGTCTTTCAAGTATTTGTATTTCGCTACTGCCACATTTCCACATACAGGCAAGTCGCCATAGAGCGCAATGAGCGAATCTAAAGCCTCCTTGTTGTTTTCTTCTTTTACACCCATATAGGCACTGTAACAAGCTGCCTCGCGGTTTCCCACCGATGTGTAATACTTGCTTGCTTTGTCGTACTGCCCTGCTTCGAAAGCAATAACGTGGAGAAGGTCGTTCTTGAAGATGGCGTCGTCCTTTCCTTCTTTTATCAACGGTGTGTACTTACTACACTGAACACCTGCCAACAAGGCTGGATTTGCCATCGCTTTATCGAAATAACCAGCAATCAACTCGTCTTTGTCCTCATCGTATTTAAAGATTCTGCCCAACGCACAGTTGTAAACAGCATACAACACCTTGTCTGTTGTCTCGGCTTTAGCGCAAAGTTTCTTCAAACGAGCCTTTTCCGAATCAACCGAATCGGGCGATATTCTCGTCTGCAAACTTGAGGTCAGCAACTCGGCTGCCAACAAGTTGCCGTACGATTTCTCTTTTTGAGCCTTGCTTATAATATTCTTTAAGACACTTATTTGTGTCTTGGGCAAGTCTTTTCCCCTTGCTATATCTACTTGTTTCCACAACTCAGCGTAGCTCTGTGCAAACAAATTGAATGACACCATAAATAATAATGTAAGTACAGTTAATAGTTTTTTCATAACCTTCTCTGCTTTAGAAATAACTAAAATATATGCCAGCAGTTGCTTTGAATGGTTAGGAACGTGATAAACCGCACCCCTACACCTCTCTCTGCTGCTTGTTGCATCGCGACCGCCTCCACTTGTAGGGGCGTGATTTATCACGTTCCTATCGGCAAAGAGCAAGTCTTTATATGGTACAAAGATACGCCTTTTATATTATAAAAGATGAGAAAGTAGGATTTTTCGTTACGAAAAATGATATTTTTTAATAGTTTTTCAATATCTTTGTAAATAGAAATATTTCACACACATTGCATCATCGCAGTGCCTAAACAAACACATTGGAATATGACAATTGTAAACATCGCCCTCATTCTATTTACGGTGCTCTGCATAATATGGCTGGCAAAACGAACGAAAATAGCCCGAAGCAAACCACAAAAATACGTGGAGCCTTTGCCATACAAGCCCTTAAGCCTCAGCGAAGTTAAGGAATTCTACACCGATGGCGAACTTCTGTGTCGTGCAGGCTACCTACACTACCATTTAGACATAGCCAACGCAATAGACGAAGACGAGGAAGGACTGTTCTTAGGCTACGCCAAAGCCGATCCACAACACGCCGAGCGCATTTGCATTTACGACCTTCAGCACACCGAACGAGGACATATAGACAACCAAACCAACCTATACCACAGTCTTTCTGCCCGCAAGCAGGCTGCCGTATATGGCTTTTTGCTGCACAGCGAAGCAAAAGGATACTACGGAGAAGTTTGTGTAAAAGTGAGATAGACAAGCTAAAAACAAGCGATAATTATGTAAAGATTTTTTATAAACATATCTCTCGTGTAACAAGCTCGTTATCAACGCTTTATAAAACCTATTGTTTTGCGTTCCAAAAGCGTAGGTTTTGCACGGTAAAAGCGGCTCTTTTGCATTGCAAAACCTACGCTTTCGCAATGCCAAATCGAAATTACCGTTTTCCTTATAAATTATCTTTACAAAATCAGAGTTGTTTCCCTGCTTTTTCAAGGTGAAATATAAAGGCGTAATTTACTACATTCCGCATATCCCATCTGGCTTTTGCGTAGGTGGCAAGAACGTGATAAATTGCGAACTTGCATTGCTTTCAAACGTTCCTTTTCACATGTGCTTCACGATATACTCAAACTTGTCGAAACGGCGGAAGCCCATACTTTCTATTTGTTTTCTGCTTTCTTCTTGCGCTGCCTCTGTATTATAATAAGGTATTAACGGCAAACGAACGAGTGTTTTATCTGCATATCCGTTTTCTGCAAGCCACTTTAGATTGCTCGTAACCAAAGCGTTGCCTTGCGTAGTGTAGGCTTTGTAGGTTTGTTCGTCCATATCCTTGACATCGACTACAAACTCCTTGACAAGCGGTGCAACCATTTCCAACTGCTTCAAAGGCACGTTCAACGATGTTTCCAATACAATGTTCCACTCGGGATTCATAATTTTTGCAAACTTCACGATGAACTTGCTGTGTAATAAAGGTTCGCCTCCGCCAAAGCAAATGCCTCCACCTGTTGCCATAAAATAAAGGTCGTCTATCTCCACCTCGCTGTAAAGCTCGCTCGGTGTAATGGTTCTCAACACTCCATCGGGCGAGAAACATTGCGGATTCAGACAATACTTGCAATGCAACGGACATCCGTGAAAAGCCACAAGAGTAGTTACACCATCGCCATCGGTAGTCAGTCGGTGGCGATTAATGCCGATTATGGGTGCTTTTACTTCTTGCATTTCTTCTTATGCGACTTGTATTTAGGTGTCGTTCGGTTGTAAACATCGTCTCCATTGCGTGTAACTACTACGCCTGACAGTACAACTTCGCCCAATAAAACTTGTTCGTCAGATTCTAAAACGATGGTTCTGTTCTTCCTATCCAACAAGTCTTTTGCCTTGACAACCTTGCTTTTCAAGCCAATATAGGATATTTCCAAGCTCGCATCTTGGGGGACTTTTACAGCAAAATTTACCATCTAAGTCAGTTGCAAGCCCCTTCTGCGTTCCCAAAACTATTACCGAAGCCCTTATCAGGGGTTCTTTGTCTTCTTTGAAAATCAAACAACCACGCACCACGATAGCATCTTCTGCTCCTTCGGAAAGGTCTTTCACGGCAACGCTATCTAAGGCATTAACTTGCGGAACGGAAGTTTTCAGGCTGTCTTTATTTATGTTCTGAGCCTCAACTTGCGCAGGAACAACCATTGCACACAAGCCTGCTGCAATACCACCTATCTTTACAGCGAAGCCATTGCGCTGCTTGCGCTTGAGTTCGTCCTCTAAATAGCGTATCTCTGCTTCGCACGCAGGACAAGTTCCCTTACATTCGCCTTTAAAATTACACTCTTTCGGAACGTAACGAATACTGTTTGCATCGGCTATCTTTTGGCGAATATCTTTCAAAACCTTGCAAGTCGATTTACCTTTATTCATAAGTCAGATGTTTTTAAAGCCTTCCTCTATTCCCCTAACAGTAGAGATATTGGGACTGTAAAACTACAAATAATATTTCAAAAGACAAAGAAAGATGAGTGCAAAAGCGTCAAAACGTCAGCATTTTCGCCAATTTGTCAGACCTTTACACATAGGAACGAGGTTTGATAGATAAGAAGCAGAACATAAAAATGAAAGGAACGAACTATGACATTAGACAAATTTACAATTAAAGCGCAAGAAGCTATACAAGCCGCAGTAGCTTTAGCAAGTCGCAACAGCCAACAGGTGATTGAGCCATTGCACATTCTTGCAGGCGTAATGGAAAAGGGAAAAGACGTGGTAAACTATCTTTTTCATAAGTCGGGCATTAATCTGCAAGTTGTAGAAAGTGCCGTACAAAACGAGGTTAGCCGCTTGCCGAAGGTATCAGGAGGCGAACCTTACTTCTCTCCCGATGCAAACAAGGTGATGCAAACAACGATGAGCGAATCGCAGAAAATGGGCGATGAGTTCGTAAGCATAGAACCTTTGTTGCTCGCACTCTTAACTGTGAACTCAACAGCAAGCCGCATTTTGAAGGACGCAGGCTGTACGGAGCAAACTATGAGAGCAGCCATAACAGAACTTCGACAAGGCGCAAAGGTGCAAACACAAAGCGGCGACGAGAACTATCAGGCGTTATCGAAATACGCACGCAACTTGGTGGAAGACGCACGGGCAGGAAAACTCGACCCGGTAATCGGCCGTGATGAAGAAATACGCCGTGTATTGCAGATTCTTTCACGAAGAACAAAGAACAATCCTATACTTATCGGCGAGCCGGGTACGGGTAAAACCGCCATTGTAGAGGGGTTGGCAGGACGTATTATCCGTGGCGACGTACCCGAAAACCTGAAAGACAAGCAACTCTACTCGTTGGATATGGGTGCGCTGGTGGCAGGTGCGAAGTACAAAGGCGAGTTCGAGGAACGACTGAAAAGCGTCATCAAGGAGGTTACAAATGCTGAAGGCAACATCATTCTCTTCATCGACGAAATCCATACGCTCGTCGGAGCTGGTGGCGGAGAGGGAGCAATGGACGCTGCCAACATACTAAAGCCTGCCCTTGCACGAGGCGAACTGCGTGCCATCGGTGCGACAACGCTCAACGAATATCAGAAGTACTTCGAGAAAGACAAGGCACTCGAACGCCGTTTCCAAACCGTTATGGTGGACGAACCCGATGAAATAGACGCCATTTCCATACTTCGAGGATTGAAGGAACGCTACGAAAACCACCACAAAGTGCGCATTCAGGACGATGCCTGCATTGCTGCCGTGCAACTTTCGGAGCGTTACATATCGGATAGATTCCTACCCGACAAAGCTATAGACTTGATGGACGAAGCCGCAGCAAAGCTTCGTATGGAGCGCGACTCTGTTCCTGAAGAGTTAGACGAGATAACACGCCGACTCAAACAGCTGGAAATAGAACGCGAAGCCATTAAGCGTGAAAACGATACCGAAAAGATTGCACTGTTAGACAAGGAGATTGCCGAACTGAAAGAGCAGGAAACAAGTTTCAAGGCGAAGTGGGAAAGCGAGAAAAACTTAGTGAACAAAATCCAACAAGACAAGGAAGAGATTGAACACTTGAAGTTTGAGGCGGACAGAGCAGAGCGCGAAGGCAACTACGAGCGTGTTGCGGAAATCCGTTACTCTCGTTTGAAAGCGTTGGAAGACGACATCAAGAGCATACAACAGCAGTTGCAGGCAACGCAAGGTGGCGATGCTATGATTAGAGAGGAAGTTACGGCTGAGGACATTGCAGAGGTTGTGAGCCGATGGACGGGCATTCCCGTTACAAAAATGCTGCAAAGCGAACGCGAAAAGCTGCTCCATCTCGAAGAAGAGCTGCACAAGCGTGTCATCGGACAAGAAGAAGCCATCACTGCAGTAGCCGATGCGGTGCGACGTTCGCGTGCTGGATTGCAAGACCCAAAGAAGCCAATAGCGTCTTTCATCTTCCTTGGAACAACGGGTACAGGTAAGACCGAGTTGGCAAAGGCGTTGGCAGAATACTTGTTCAACGATGAAACGATGATGACGCGTATAGATATGAGCGAGTATCAGGAGAAGTTCAGCGTATCACGCCTTATCGGTGCGCCTCCGGGGTACGTCGGTTACGACGAAGGAGGGCAACTTACGGAAGCCGTTCGACGCAAGCCGTACTCTGTGGTGTTATTCGATGAAATAGAAAAGGCGCACCCCGATGTGTTCAATATTCTGCTGCAAGTGCTCGACGATGGACATCTGACAGACAATAAGGGGCGTGTGGTGAACTTCAAGAACACCATTATCATTATGACATCGAACCTTGGGTCGCAATATATCCAACAGGAATTTGCCAACCTCACAGAGGAAAACCGACAGGAGACTATCGACAATGCACGCGACATCGTGATGGAAATGCTGAAACAGAACATTCGTCCAGAGTTCCTGAACCGTATCGACGAAACGATAATGTTCCTCCCACTCACGCAAAGCGAGATTTCAGAGATAGTAACCTTGCAGCTCAACCGTGTAAAGGCAATGCTTGCACCGCAAGGTTTCGCATTGAATTGGACAGACAATGCGGTTGCTTACCTTGCCAAAGTGGGCTACGACCCTGAATTTGGCGCCCGTCCTGTGAAGCGAGCCATACAGCGTTACGTACTGAACGACCTTAGCAAGGCAATACTTGCCGAGACCGTGAGCCGAGAAAAGCCTGTCATCATCGACGACTTCAGCGATGGTTTGGTGTTCCATAACTAACGAAAAAGGTTAAGGAGTTAGAGGAAATAGACTTCCCTTCTAACTCCTTTTTCTTGCCTTTCAACCTCTTTCCAACCACCTTTTTATATATACGCTGATACCCTATCACGAGAGTGAATAAAAAATATGACGTCATATTTACCAAAATATGACGTCATATTTTTCTGAAGATGATATCATATCAGTCCGAGCACCTAAAGATTGAGTCAAAAAACATATAATATCTCTCCCCGATTTAATCTTTAAAAACTCCCATTTTATTTTGATTAATGTATGAATTAACGTACCTTTGCGAACGTTTTAGTTAAGCCAAATGAGCAACGCCAAACTTGTTTGAGCAATGCCGTGGCGATAAAACGCACTTTTTGAGGAACGAAAAAAGAACAAATATAAAGAATAGAAGCAATATGAAATGTCGGAACTGCCACACAGAAGTGAACGAAAAAGAACAGCAATGCCCTCATTGCGGTGCACCTTTACATAACGATAAAGACGAACCTACCATTGGTCGCGCGTTGGTGATATTCATCATTATAGGCACCGTTTTCCTTGTCGGCTTCGGCTTTTTCTATTATTTCAACCACAAGAACGACCCCAAATTCACCCTTACTTCGATAGAACCCGATTCTAATTTAGCAGAAAAAAACGCTGTCAAGTTAGATACTCTGGTGCGCGATATGCTGTCGAAAGACTCATTAGAAGACGAAGAAGCAAAGCAAGCCGAGAAGGTTTTGAACAGTATTCGAGGGAAACGAAACAAACGTAACGGCTCGAACAGCAAGCAAGAATCGAGCGAAGAAGCCGCACCCGTAATTGTACCGTCTAACCCCGACGGCAACAATGCAGCACCAACCGTAGCACCTGTTACACCCTCTGCGCCGAAACCACACATAGAAAAGATTGAGATAAGGTAATAGAATTTCTACACGTGGGGTACAAACCTACTTGCAGGAAATAACTTCCACAACGATACAGCGTCCGTTTTCCACCCGAAAGCGGACGTCTTTGTTTTCAAACAGCATTCCGTAAATGCGATTGGCGTCGTGCTGATAGTGCGGACGCGGATCTTGTGCGAGCAGTTTCGACAGGGTCTTAATCTCTTCCTTGCCGAAGAAATCGTTTATGCTGTCGGGCAATTCCACCGCCAACGGCTCCCAATCATAAGTATCCGTGTATCCGCCGCGCACCCCTGTGTGTGCATCGACGTATGGCAAGTAGGGCTTAACATCGTAGATGGGCGTCCCGTCCATCAAGTCAGCCCCCGAAACCTCTATGATGCCTTTGCCAACCTTTGCAATTCGCACCGACGACAAGCCCAAACCGTTCGGTCGGAACGGTGAGCGTGAAGCAAAGACGCCAACCTTTTCGTTGCCTCCCAAACGTGGCGGACGCACCATAAGGCTGTCGTCCTCATTCCACTTCTTACCTCCAACAGGTTCGTTCGCCGAGAAACCCCATATCAACCAAACATAATCGAAACCTTCCAAACCACGCAAGGCATCTTCACTGTTGAATTTCGGTTCAAAAACAATGCGTCCTCTCAACTCGCTTACCAATCCGCTTTGGCGCGGAATACCAAACTTCGTGGTAAACGGAGAACGAAAATAAGCTATCGGTTCTATTTCTTTCATACCACAAATGTACATAAAAAAACGCAAAAACAAAGACACGGATCAATAATTATTGCAATTTTTATTGACAACTAATGCAGCCTTTGCTATTTTTTACTTATCTTTGCGACTGCATTAAACCGAAATTTGCAAAATCGAAACAAAACTTTACCTTTAGAATAACATACAACTAAGGATATGGAAAATAAAGAAAAACAAAACATTGAACTTCCTGAAAACGCCTTCCGAGAACTGAAAGAGGGCGAGGAATATCAACCCGTGATGAGCCCGAACAAGGTTTATCCAGAAGTAAGTACGTGGTCTGTAACTTGGGGATTGGTAATGGTGGTGCTGTTTTCGGCAGCTGCTGCCTACTTAGGACTTAAAGTCGGACAGGTATTCGAGGCTGCCATACCGATTGCCATCATTGCCATTGGTATGTCGTCGGCTACCAAACGCAAGAATGCGTTGGGCGAAAACGTCATCATTCAGAGCATCGGAGCTTGCTCGGGTGCAGTTGTTGCAGGCGGTATCTTCGTTATGCCTGCCATTTACATGCTCGAATTGCAAGCCGACTTCTTCCAAATATTCATTGCAGCAGCGTTGGGCGGCATCTTGGGTATTCTTTTCTTAATCCCGTTCCGTAAGTATTTCGTTAAGGAACAGCACGGCAAATACCCCTTCCCCGAAGCTACGGCTACGACACAGGTGCTTGTGAGCGGCGAGAAAGGTGGCAGTCAGGCGAAGCCATTGTTGCTTGCAGGTCTTGTAGGCGGTCTTTACGACTTCAGTGTGGCTACGTTCGGCTGGTGGAACGAAACCGTTACAAGCCGTATGATTGGCTTTGGCGAAACCATAGCCGACAAGGCAAAACTTGTCTTCAAGGTAAATACAGGTGCGGCAATCTTAGGCTTGGGCTACATCATCGGTCTGAAATATGCCTTCATTATCTGTATGGGCTCGCTCGCAGTGTGGTGGTTGATAGTTCCCGGAATGGCTCTCCTGTTCCCCGATACCGTGCTGAACCAATGGGACCCAAGCGTGATTGCCACGGTGGGTAGTATGTCGGCTGAAGAGATTTTCAAGAACTACGCTCGCTCTATCGGTATTGGCGGTATTGCAATGTCGGGCGTTATCGGCATCGTAAAGTCGTGGGGCATCATCAAAAGTGCAGTCAGCTTGGCCTCAAGAGAGATGAAGGGCAAGGGTGCAGACCAAGAAGAAGCGATAAGAACGCAACGCGACATTTCGTTTAAGATAATTGCTTTCGGTAGTATTACAACTTTGGTGATAACCTTCTTGTTCTTCTACTTTGGCGTAATGCAGTTCAACTTGTTGCACGCCGTTGTTGGCATCGTACTCGTGGCACTGATTGCCTTCCTCTTCACCACGGTTGCAGCAAATGCCATTGCCATTGTCGGTTCCAACCCAGTGTCGGGTATGACGCTGATGACGCTTATCTTGGCTTCCGTGGTTATGGTAGCTGTCGGACTGAAAGGCAATTCGGGTATGTTGGCAGCATTGCTGATGGGTGGTGTGGTATGTACCGCCTTGTCGATGGCAGGTTCGTTTATCACCGACTTGAAGATTGGTTACTGGCTCGGTACCACACCCAAGAAGCAGGAAACGTGGAAGTTCCTCGGCACTATCGTATCGGCAGCAACCGTTGCAGGTGTAATGATAGTGTTGGACAAGACCTACGGTTTCAATTCCGGACAGCTGGCAGCACCGCAGGCAAACGCTATGGCAGCCGTTATAAAACCATTGATGAGCGGACAGGGTGCGCCTTGGATTCTTTACGGTATAGGTGCTGTCCTTGCATTGGTGTTAGACCGTTGCAAAGTGCCTGCACTGGCTTTCTCGCTCGGTATGTTCATTCCTATTCAGCTGAACATTCCTTTAATTATAGGTGGTGCGGTGAACTGGTATGTTACAACACGTTCTAAGGACGAGCAAATCAACAAGTTACGTGGCGACAAGGGCACGCTCATAGCATCGGGCTTCATTGCGGGCGGTGCGCTGATGGGTGTTGTTTCTGCGCTGATTAAGTTCTTCGGCATCGAGTTCGACCATGCCGAATGGTGGCAAAACCACCTTTCTGAACTTCTCGCACTTGTTGCTTACATCGCTTTAATACTCTACTTTATTGCGGCAACAAAACTTTCAGACAAGGAAAAAGAAGCGTAAATATAAATTGGAATAATCAATGTATCGTAATCCCTTCCTAATAGTTGGTCTTTGTTTAGTACTCACTTCTTGTAGCATAGGTGGTATATTCACCGACTATAATAAGTTAAGTAAACAGGAAAAAGACAACGTAGTAACCTACAAAGGCAATATCTCTGAGATACAAGATTACACAAAGCTCTATAAAATAACTGCAGAGCAAGTAAGACAATATATTCGAGAAAAGAAGAATGTTGTTGTCTACGATTATATTCCTTTTTGTAAAGCTGAGACTTGTATATCTCCTTATGTGTTTATAAATGCGGTAACCGCCAAAGGGTATGCTCCCTTGATTATAACAAACACATATCTTGACGCTTTTATAGCTGTTGGAAAAGATTTTCCGCTACACATCATAGATAACTCCAAATATAACACAAAGGTTCGAGGAAAGTACACCGAACGCTTTTATCAAGATTTATTAGGAGTTTCTTTAAAGTCAATAAACTATGCCTCCTATCATCTTTATAAAGATGGGAAGTATATAAAAAGCTATAAGAACAGCAAGGATATTCAGTAAACAACATAGAAAGAGAGTGTATTTAGCAAATACATTCTCTTTTTTTATTTATCATTCATTCCACCACAAAGGTGTAGCAAGAACCTCTATTGAAACGCCCTCCCCTCACAACAACCTTTTCCTACCACCGTCATTTCGCACGTTTTATTCTCATTCTAAACAACTTACGCTCGCAAAAGTTTTTCTCCACTAAATTACTTACGTGTAAATAATTCTTTCTTTATGTGTAAGTAAATATTTATTTACGTGTAGAAAAATATTTCTCTACGTGTAAATAATTCTTCTGACAAAACTTTCGGCAGATACAACAAACGATTGTTGCGCCTTTTCTTGGCTATATCGTACGAATATTGTAATTTTGCAGTGGTTATCAAAATGATAATTAAGGGGTGCTTGTTCGTTTGAACTTGCTGAGAATAGACCCATAAACCTGATACGGATAATGCCGTCGTAGGGAAACTCCCCTTCTATTTTATTATTCAAAATACATAATATGAAAAAACTATTGGTATTTGCAGCATTGACTTGTGCAACGAGTGTGCAAGCTCAAAAGGTAGATACATTGGCAAGCCAAGAACTGCAAGAAGTGATTGTTGCAGGAGTCAGAGCACAAAAGAATGCTCCGTTCGCCGTTGCCAACATTAAAAAGACAGAACTATCGAACTTCTCAAAGACTGGGCGCGAACTGCCTTTCCTCTTTGCACACACACCCGGCGTATTTGCATGGGGCGAGAATGGACTCGGAACGGGTACGGCAGCTATGCGTATTCGTGGTGCAGGCGGCAGTCGCATCAACATAACGCTCGACGGCGTATCGCTCAATTCGCCCGAAGACCAAACTGTTTTCTGGGCGAATATGAACTCTTATGGCGCACTGATGAGCAGCGTGCAGATTCAGCGCGGTATCGGCACATCGACCAATGGCGACGGAGCGTTTGGCGGTTCTATCTCGTTGGCAACAGCAACGCCCAACCAACAGCCTTCGGCAGAGGTGAGTGGGTCGTTCGGAACATACAATACATACAACACTGGCGTGAAATTCTCAACGGGTTTGCTTGGCAGCCATTTCGTATTCGACGGTGCTTACCACGAAACAGCTACCGATGGATTTCTTCACGGAACAGCAGGTAGGTCGGGTTCTTACTATGGCGGGCTCACATACTTAGGCGATAACTTCCAAATAAGATATAAGAACATAGGTAATTTCGAGAAAACAGGACAGGCTTGGAACGGTGTTGTGGCTGGAAACAACGACGCATCGTTGATGGGTAGCGACATAAAAACCTACAAAGACTTGTACGAACGTGGTTTGGGACGCTTTAATCCGCTCTACGAAGGTTTGGTGTTCGACTACGACAAATGGACTTTTCCAACCGATGCGAATGGGAAATACCAAACCTACCGCTATAAAATGGACAATGGAAGCTATTGGGAGAAGACAACCGACAACTTCTATCAGAACCACAACATACTCTCGGCAGTATGGAAGCCCAACACTGCTTGGTCGCACAACATAGCCTTGCACTACACCTACGGACACGGATACTACAACGAGTTCCGTCCTAACAACAAGTTCAACAAGTTCGGTCTTACTGCAACCGATAAGAACGGAAAGGCTGTTAAGCGCAGCGACTTCGTCAGAAAGAAAGGCTTAACCCAGCACACTTACGGCATTCTCTACAACGCAAACTACAAGAACGACAGTTGGGACGTGCTCGGAGGCATCAACCTGCAACAGTTCCGTGGCAGCCACTTCGGCTATCTGACATACGTTGCAAACAAAGGTCAGGTGCAAGACTTTACTGGTTTGAAGTACTACGACTCGGACGGCAACAAGAACGATTACAGCTTTTTCGCAAAAGCAACCTACCATTTGTGCAGCAATTGGGATTTGTTTGCCGATGTGCAGTATCGCTATGTGAACTACAAAGCCGATGGAAAGAACGATAAGTTCTATGCATTGGAAGATGGAAGCTACACAAACCAGATACTGAACATCAACAAAAGCTACAACTTTGTGAACCCCAAGGCGGGCATCAGCTATCACAATGGCAGAAACAAGGCTTATTTGTCGATGGCATACGCAAGCCGTGAGCCCGAGCGCAACAACTTTACCGACAACGGAAAGTATCCTGCACCAAATGCAGAGCACCTTCTCGACATCGAATTGGGCTACCAATATGCCAGCAACAACTGGCACATAGGCACCAATCTCTACTATATGGGCTACAAAGACCAATTTGTTCAGACTGGAGAGCAGAGCGATATAGGCGAAAATCTTACTACTAACGTGAAAGATTCCTACCGTATGGGAGCCGAATTAACTGCAGGCTGGAACGCCACATCGTGGTTTACACTCGAAGGAAATGCAGCTTTGAGCATCAACAAGATTAAGGATTTCGATGAGTTTGTGGACAATTGGGACAACAGCAAGATGCCTTTGAAAGTGCATTACGACAATTCCACCCTTGCTTTTTCGCCTTCAGCTATTCTCAATGGCTTTATGAATTTCCACTATAAAGGGGCACAACTCGTTTGGCATACGAACTATGTAAGCCGCCAATACTTGGATAACTCCGAGAACAAAGACCGTTCGCTGCCTGCTTTCTCGCAGACAGACATAAACCTCAGCTATGCCTTGAACACAGGCAAGAAGCTGAATTGGCTGAAGGAAGTTCTGTTCGGACTGAATTTCAACAACATTTTCAACAGCCATTATGCAGCAAGTGGCTGGGTTTACAGTGCAGTGAGCGAAAGCAATAAATATACCAACGACAAACGTTACTATCAAATAGGCTTTATGCCAATGGCAGGATTTACGATGATGGGTAACATTACGTTGAAGTTCTAAAACAAAAAACCTCTCTTCGAAATCATCGAAGAGAGGTCGATTTATGCAATAAGAAAAAGGCTAAATGCTGAACAACATTATTCAATACTTTCAGGAATCCGACACTTACCAAGTATTAGATGTGGTTGGAACCATCATCGGGCTTGTTTATATCTATCAGGAATACAAAGCAAGCATTTGGCTTTGGTTCACAAGTATTGTGATGCCTGCGGTCTATACCTTTGTTTATTACGAAGCAAAGCTGTACGCCGACTTCGCTATGCAGATTTATTACATCATCGTATCTATCTATGGCTTCCTCTATTGGCAATTCGGCAAAAGGCAAAAAGACGATAAAGAGTTGCCCATAACAAGGTTTCCGAAACGAAAAATCATACCTACAATGGTGCTTTTCTTAGCTTTATGGGGTGCTGTTTACTATATTTTGATTACTTTTACCAACTCGAATGTACCTGTATTGGATAGTTTCGGCAATTCGTTAAGCATTATCGGGCTATGGGCTTTGGCTAAGAAATACTTGGAACAATGGTGGATTTGGTTTGTGGCAGATATAGAACTGTCAGCCCTCTACTTCTATAAAGGCATACCATTCACGGCTGCGCTCTATGCGTTTTATGCCTTTATTGCCATTGCAGGCTACTTTAAGTGGAAGCGAATGATGCAGACAACCGTGCAAACAAGTAAAGAAGAACAATGAAAGAACAAAAGACCGAATACGATGTTGTAATACTTGCGGCTGGCGATTTCCCCACCGATGTAACCGCAATGCGTATTCTGCGCAACGCCAAACATTTGATAGCCTGCGACGGAGCAATAGAAGAACTGTTGGAAATGGATATTGAACCCGAAGTAATTGTGGGTGATGGGGACTCTGTTTCAGCAACGACAAAGGCGAAATATCAACACATCTTCCATACCATTGAGGAACAAGAGTATAACGACCTCACCAAAGCAACAAAGTATGCGTTGCAACATTTCAATCTTCCAGATGCTCCTACATTCTGCTATCTTGGTGCAACAGGAAAGCGGGAAGACCATACCTTGGGCAACATTGCACTGCTTATACATTATTATAAGCAACTGAACATAGTGCCAACAATGGTTACAAACTATGGCTGGTTTACTGTTTCGCAAGGGAAAACAACCTTTGCTACCTTTCCGAAACAACAAGTAAGCATCTTTCAGATAGGTTGTAAGCACATAGAAAGCGAAGGATTGAAATGGAACATCTACCCTTTCAGCGAGTTATGGCAAGGTACATTGAACGAAGCAGTGGGAAATTCGTTTACCATTGACAGCGATTCGGCTTACTTGGTTTATCAAACCCATAAGCCGAAAGAATAGTTCTTAAATAACAAGGATATACTTACGATTTCAGCTTAAACGAATTTTCAATCGTTGAAAGTTCGG